>NZ_CP006965.1:978871-1305161 GCF_000517445.1 Thermococcus paralvinellae
TTAATAATCTGGATATTATGAGATATTGTGAAGATATCTATTAAAACTGTCAAGATGGTTCCTAAGGTGATTGAGATGGAGTTCAGAAAAATTCAATTTACTGGCAGGAGCTCCTACATAATCTCCTTACCAAAAAAATGGATTAAAGAAAACAATCTGAAGCAGGGGGATGTTGTGCCGTTAATTGTTAATCCCGATGGTTCGATAACGATATTCCCTAAGGAACCTAAGGAAATTAGTGAAAAGAAAGAACTAACAATCTCAGAGGAATACTCGCCGGATATGGCTGTCAGACTAATTATTTCAGCATATGTCCAGGGTTATGATGTTCTCGAAGTCAAATTTACAAAAGAGTTGCCCCACTACAAAGTCAAAATTAGAAAGGTTATTCAAAGCCTACCAGGAGTAGAGATAATCCTCGATGAACCTACAAGAATAGTTGGTAAAAGCTTGCTTGCCGATGAGGAAATAAACCTTAGAGAAATACTAGAGAGAATAAATTCAATAATAGTCTCCATGTTTGAGGACTTATACTTCATGAAGAAATCACAGACAAAAGAATTAATCAGAGACATAAATGACCTAGAAAACGAGCTTGATAGATTTTATTTCCTCACAATTAGGGCTGTCAATAAGATACTTTCTAAGAGAAGTTTAATTGAAGAAAGTGGAATTGTCAAAAGAAGCTTTGATTTAATTGGGATTTTGTTTATGGTCCGCAACATTGAAAGAATTGGGGATCATATCATCAGGATTGCCGAGAACTTTGATTATGACATTGAAGTTGAATACGTAAAAGAAATGTACATCGAAATGCTAAGTCAGATAACCAAGAAAGATCTAAAGAAAATAGATTCCCTCATGCTTGCCCTAAAGGAAAAAATCAAACAAATTGACTACAAAAAGTCTATCGCAATGGATAGCTATCGCAGAATTCTTGAATATCTTGAAAATATAGGTGAGACAATAATTAATATGGCACTAAGCTGATTATTTTCTCGCTTCCACAACTTTTTTAACATTCTCAAATTCATTAAATAGCGGTGGTTTTGATGGTTGCGATTATCGTTCATGGGGGAGCTGGGACTATCAAAAAAGAGGAAAAAATTCCAAAGGTCATTAAAGGAGTGAAAGAGGCAGTTCTAGCAGGTTGGAAAGAACTTAAGAACGGTTCAGCGCTAGATGCCGTTGAAGAGGCTATTAAAGCTCTAGAGGATAATCCTGTCTTTAATGCTGGTACTGGGAGTGTGCTAACCTTAGATGGCAAAGTCGAAATGGATGCTGCTATTATGATGGGTAAAACCCTTGAGGCTGGAGCAGTTGCTAGCATATGGGGAGTTAAAAATCCAATAAGTGTCGCAAGGAAAGTTATGGAAAAGACCGACCACGTTCTTTTGGTTGGTGAAGGAGCCCTCAAATTTGCCCGCATAATGGGTTTTGAAGAATATGACCCAACAACTGAGGAGAGAATGAGACAATGGAAAGAACTTAGAGAAAAACTCCTAAAAGAGGGTACAATCCCATATTGGAAGAGAATCAGTGAGTTAATCAAAGAATATCCTGAAGTTCTAAGGAGCACAGTTGGAGCCGTTGCTTTTGATGGAGAGGAAATTGTAGCTGGAACTTCAACGGGAGGAGTTTTCTTAAAAATATTCGGCAGGGTAGGTGATACTCCAATAATCGGTGCTGGAACTTATGCTAATGAATTCGCTGGGGCGTCTTGTACTGGGCTTGGAGAAGTTGCCATAAAGCTGTCTTTGGCAAAGACTGCAGTTGATTTTGTCAGACTTGGGTTAAGCGCACAAAAGGCAAGTGAAGCAGCGATTGAACTAGCAACCAAGCACTTTGGAAGAGACACCATGGGAATAATCATGATTGACCGAGAGGGAAACGTTGGATTTGCAAAGAACACAAAGCATATGAGCGTTGCATATCTGAAGGATGGAATGAATGAGCCATTTGCAGGGATATGATTATGACATTCAAGAAGTTTTCAAAAGACATCTGGCTACTCCACTTTTCAACGTTTTTCTTTTTCCTTGGCATTGCGTTAGTTTTTCCTTTAATCTCTCCTCTAGCAATTCTTTTAGGTGCAACTCCACTCATAGTCGGTTCAATAGCGTCAATATCCTCAATAGTTGCTCTTTTTTTAAAGCCTTTTGGAGGATTTCTCGGAGACAAAGGTTGGAAGTTTCAAGTTATGATGCTAGGTAGCATTTTAGGTGCTGTTGCTGGAGTCTTTTATGTACTATCTGTCTCACTTGGAAATTTAACACTGTTTGCAGTTGGAAGAGGTATTCACGGTTTTGGTATGGCATTATTTTTCCCATCTTCACTTGCAACGGCAATCGAGCTGGCTCCAAAAGGCAGGGTTGGAGAAACCCTCGGCTGGCGTGGAATGATGTTCTCTTTGAGCAATCTAATTGGTCCCGCAGTTGGTGGTTTTGTTGCTGACTATTTTGGCTTCCAATCAGCTTTCATCTTTACAATATTGCTATCTCTGATTGCAGCGGGTTTTGTATCGACGGCATACAGGACTAACCAAAAGAAGAATAAGCAAAAAAAGACAGAAACTTCCGAAAATGTTTCCTATCGTTTACTCCTAAATCCATTCTTTATTGCAGCAAGTCTATCTTTACTTTTGCTCTCGCTTGCATATAGTGGAATGTTCACATTTCTTCCAGCATTGTATAAAGTTATAGGTTTAGGAACAAGCGCCTTTGGAATTTATGCAAGCATAATGGGAGGTTTTAGCCTTCTTACGAGAGTCTTCGGAGGGAGAGAGGCCGATAGAAGAGGTCCAATCCCAGTTGCAACTTTTGGATTTTTACTGTTATTATTGGCCTATGCCTTGTTAGCATTAAATCCAACCCCACCTAAAGCATATCTAAGCGCAATTCCTCTAGGAATGGGTTTTGGTTTTGCCATCCCTTCCCTTCAAATGATGGCATTGGCAAAATTGCCTCAGAAGATTAGGACATTCGGCTCAAGTATTTACACAATGTTCTTTGACCTTGGCTATCTATCTGGTCCCCTTATATTTGGCTACATCGCTCAATTGAAAGATAGTTATTGGGTTGTTTTCCCAATCCTTCCAGCTGTGATTTTAATAGCCGTGATTATTCTTCAGCTCCCAAGGTTTTTTAAAGGAAAAAAGCCAAAGCAAAAAAGGTGTAGCTGATGCTCATTAGAGTCTCATATGGGACAGCCATTGCAATGGGATTGATAAAAGCAAAAATGCTCGCAAGACCAACAACAGCATACTTAATGATTTACCATAATGGAAGGTGCATAAATAACTGCGCTTTCTGCCCCCAAGCAAGAGAGAGTAAAGCGGATTTAAGAAAACTCTCAAGGATAACATGGCCAGCTTTTGACCTTAAGACCGTTCTTGAAAAGTTAAAGGATGGGAAATTTGCGAGGATATGCTTACAAACTATTGATTATGAAGGTTTAGAGGAAGATGTGCTGACACTTCTTGGTGCCTTTTATCATCTAAATCTACCAATCTCTATTTCTATAACTCCCGTTGATAGAAACTATCTTGAAAAGTTCAAGGAACTGGGCGTTGATTATGTTGGCGTTGGATTGGATGTCGCTAGTGAGAGACTCTATAAAGAGATAAAGGAATCATTGTACTCATGGAATGACATGTGGGAATTTGCCGATGAGATAATTGATGTATTTGGTAAAGGAAAGGCTTTCATTCATCTGATAATTGGGTTAGGGGAGACAGATAAAGAAGCAATTGAGACAATTCAGAGGGCATATGACATTGGGGCTGAAGTTTCCATCTTTGCTTTCACCCCAATAAAAGGAACGAGGCTTGAAGATCACAAACCACCAGAGCTTATTAGATACAGGAAAATTCAAATTGCAAGATATCTAATTCAGAAAAGGATAAAAAGAGCTGAGGATTTCAAATTTAATACGAACGGGGATCTAGTTGATTTTAGAATGAGCAAAGACGAGTTTACTCAACTTCTCAGTGAGGAAGCATTTATGACCCACGGCTGTCCAGGATGTAACAGACCATACTACAACGAGAAGCCAAGTAAAGAGCCCTACAACTTTCCAATTGTTCCAGGAAGGGGATATTTGGAAGAAGTGACATCAAAATTACTCCCGGATTAACATAGTCAGGATTTCCTTAATCTCTGGGGTGCTGATATCATCTAAATATTTTTCAATTTCTCTGTTCCCTTCGGCAATTGAAATTAGGGCCTTTACAAATGAGCACAGCTCTGGATTGCCCTCAATAAGTTTGCATGTTAGAGCCATATTTTCTTTAAAACTATCAAGCAGTCCACGCTGCTTGAGAACAAAAAGAACATCTCTCAGTCTCTTTGCACCCAAGATATATAAATCCCAGCTTGGAGCATAGTACAAAGCCCGCAAAGCACACTTCACACAGCCCCTGTAGTTTTCTTCCTCATAGAAAACCTCAGCCAGCTTGAAGCATGCTTCAAAGTAAATTTCAGGAAATTCATCTCTCGAGAGTTCCATTATCTCATCAAGCTTTTTCTTTGCTATTTCAAGCTCTCCCCTATTTTCGGCTTCTAAAGCCTCTCTAAAAAGCTCAGCTATCTTACGCCTCTTCTCCCACACTTCAAACTTCTTCAGAAATCTTGGCTTCTCTCCCATCTCACTTCGCCACTCATTGGTACTCGCTTAATCCTTAATTATCTTTCCCTTCTCGACTTTCTAACCAAGCCTCATAAAACTCCTTCCAAACCTCATTAAAGTCCTTTTTTACCCTCCATCTTCTATGAAATGCATTTAACAAAACGGATATATCCCTCTTTAGATATTCAAGGCTCTCAGGATATGCGGTTGGCAGATACTGAGGCCAGTCAATGATCAAGATATCATCATTTTCCGTCAGAACTATGTTGAACTCGCTCATATCAGAATGAACAATCCCAAAACGTACAATCTTAAGGTATTCTTTTAAAACCTTGTTGAGGATTTCCTCAGCCTCATCTCTCGTTAAGTCATCATCCCTAAGCTCGCTCAGCTCAACTCCTTCAATAAACTCCATCACTATTGCATGTCTGTTCCATGCTATAGGCTTTGGAACTTTCGCTATAGGAGAAAGCAGCTGCAGTGCCTCATATTCTCTCTCAGCAACTAAACGGGAAATGTAAAGCCAGCTTATGTGGTGTTTGTCAATGAAATCCCTTCTATATAGCTTAATTCTGGTAAAGCTTGTCCTACCAATGCGGTTGAACTTAACCGCAACTTTCTCTCCTTGAGGAGTTATTCCAACATAAACGTCAGCCTCTTTCCCAACACCAATCTGGGTCTGACTTATCGCCTCAATCACACCCTTCTTTGCAAAAGCTCTAATTGCCAGAACATCATACCCGTGAATCGTGAGCTGATATCCAATGTACCCGATATCACTCCTTCTCCTTACAAGCATCCAGTTGTCAAGCCTTCCTAA
Organism: Thermococcus paralvinellae; assembly: GCF_000517445.1. Taxonomy (NCBI): domain Archaea; kingdom Methanobacteriati; phylum Methanobacteriota; class Thermococci; order Thermococcales; family Thermococcaceae; genus Thermococcus; species Thermococcus paralvinellae. Next base: position 984,318 of record NZ_CP006965.1, read on the forward strand.
ACGGTATGATGCAGTTTCAACATCAGTCCTAGCAAATTTTGCAATATCCTCCAATGGAACCCACTGATGATAGCGCATATTCAGCTCTACTCCTCTCAATATTCGGAAATCTATGTCTTTGAGATTGTGATAAACTTCAAGCGCCACTAGTTTGCTGACCATCTTTACCCCAGTAAGGAGTTGTGGAGGATTATTTTTAACTCTTGCCTTATCTCAGATAAACTTTTAAACGCTTAACTCTTTATCTAAAAGCATGCGGAAGAAACTTTTACTGCTCCTCTCCCTCGGCTGGATATTCAACTATGCTCACAGAATGGCTATTCCACCCCTCATTCCTATAATCAAGGCGGAGCTTGGAATTAACAACGCCCAAGCAGGGCTTTTAATGACTTCCCTCCTCTTGCCTTATGCTTTAATCCAAGTCCCCGCTGGATATTTAGGAGATAGGTTTGGAAGAAAAAAGCTTGTTGTAGTCAGCATTCTTGGTTATTCCTTTGCAAGTGCGTTCATAATTTTTGCAAAAGATTATTGGGAATTGTTAACCATAAGAGCCCTTTACGGCATTTTTGCAGGCCTTTATTATGCTCCAGCAACAGCTCTAATCAGTGACATTTATAAGGAGAAAAAAGGCTCAGCACTCGGTGTTTTTATGGTTGGCCCACCAATAGGAAGTGGAATCGCACCTTTAATTGTTGTCCCTATTGCATTAACTCTAGAGTGGAGATATTCATTTTTGATTCTCTCCATTATGAGTGCAATAATAGGCATTGCGTTACTGATTTCAATAAAAGGTGAAGTCCACGAAATCAAACATGCAAGGCTTAAGATTCCAAAGCACGTAATTGGGCTGAGCATTATGAATTTTATTGGCTTAGCTGCATTTTTTGGCATGCTGACTTTTCTTCCGGACTTCTTTGTAAATAAAGGAAGAAGCTTGGGAGAAGCTTCATTATATTTTTCCATTCTTTCAATAGTTGGAATTATAGGCTCTTTGACAGGTGGAGTAATTTACGACAAACTCAAAAAGAAGAGCTTACTTTTATCACTCAGCTTCAATACTGTTCTCTCATTTTTACTAGCAAAAACAGCTTTGCCATTAATAGTTCCAATTCTTGGTTTGTTCTTTTATTCAGTTGGACCAATAGTTACAGCCTATACCGCAGAACAAGCAACAGATGAAAACAAAGGTGCAGTGATGGGATTTGTCAATATGATGGGATTCTTTGGAGCCACTCTTGGCCCCTATCTTTTGGGAATTCTGATTGATAACCTAAGCTATGAAAAAGCCTTTTACTCAATCCCCTTGATGTATTTAATCGCATTGAGTATAATTGGAATAGAAAAGAGAAACGTCATCCGTACATAACTTCGTGCATAGCTATTTGTTGAGCTAACCTTTGCTCTGAGCCTATGACCTTCTCAACAGCCTTTATGAAGTCTTCGTGAATTACGTACTCTCTTCTCTCTCTAATGGCGAACATTCCAGCCTCAGTTGCTATTGCCTTCAGGTCAGCACCACTTGCACCTTCTGTCATCTCCGCTATTGCTCTTAGATCAACGCCTTTAAGGTTCATCTTTCTTGTGTGGACCTTAAGTATTTCCAGTCTTCCTTCAAAGTTGGGCAATGGAACTTCAATGAGTCTGTCAAATCTACCCGGTCTGAGTAATGCTGGATCTAAAATATCCGGCCTGTTGGTTGCTGCTATAACCTTAACATTGCCTCTTGGATCAAACCCATCAAGTTCTGCTAAAAGCTGCATGAGAGTTCTGTTGACTTCCCTTTCTCCACCGGTTGTTTCTTCCAATCTTTTAGCACCAATCGCATCAATCTCGTCAATGAAGATTATTGTTGGAGCTTTTTCTTTTGCTAATTCAAAGAGCTCATGGACTAACCTTGCACCCTCTCCAATATACTTTCTCACAAGCTCACTACCAACAACCCTAATGAACGTTGCGTTAACTTCACGAGCCAATGCTTTAGCCATCAATGTTTTCCCACATCCCGGTGGACCATAGAGCAACACTCCCTTTGGAGGTTCTATTCCAACCTTCTCAAAAAGCTCCGGGTGTTTAAGAGGAAGTTCTACTGCTTCTCTAAGCTCCTGAAGCTGCTTTTTCAAACCACCAATGTCGTTATAGGTAACGTTTGGTTTTTCAATTACTTCAAATCCAAGAACTGATGGATCCTTTGGTGATGGCAATATTTCAACAACCGCCATAGTTCTCTGATCAAGTGCTACTCTACTCCCGGGTTTGAGTTTTTCTTTTTCAATCCATGGTGCTATTCTGACCACAAACCTTGGGCCGTTATAGTTCTGAACTATCGCTCTGTCATCATCAAGGAGTTCGAGAAGGGTTCCAGCAAATGCTGGAGGTTGCCTTAACCTCGACATTTCCATCCTTAAACGTGAGAGCTCCCTCTCCAGTCTCTCCTTATCGGCCTCAAGTGTTCTCACTTGGAGTTCAAGCTGTCTTATACGTCTCTTTAGATAGATGATGTAATCATCATATTCATCATGAGATTTAATTTCTACATCATTAATGTCACTCATAATTTAATCCCCCCATAATTAACTTTGCGAGAAGAACTTTTAACTCTATCTAAACTTGTTCTCATTAGACTCTCCTAACTCCCACTTTCCCCATTTCTTTATAAAGTTTTGGTATATCCCCTTGTGCATACTAATCCCACTCGAAATTCTTATTAACAATGAATGCGTATATTGTAATGCTTAATCAGGAGGGTGGGTTTAATGAGAATAGAAATCAAGCTCAAACCTAGAGATGAGGGGACAATTCTCCCGTTTAATTATAACTATGATGTTTATAATCAGATCATCCAGAAAGTTGCCCTTACCTCACCAGAACTTGCTAGACTCTTAGAAACCACACATAAAGATTACTTTACATTCTCGAGAATTATGGTCAGAAAAAGAGAGTTAATCCCAGATAAGGGCATTAAAATTCTCTCTGATGAAGTTTGTCTCTACATTTCCTCTTCAGTTATTGATGTAATAAAATCCATAGTTGAGGGATTTATTGAAAATCCTATACTTCAGATTGAAAATTCTATCTTCGTTATGGATGGGGTTAAAGTTCTCAGGGAACCAAAAATAAAGGACGGCACCTTATTTTCAACTCTTAGCCCAATAATGGTCAGAACAGTAAAGCTTGATGGAAATAAGATGAAAATCTGGGATTTATATCCAAATGAGGAAGCATTTCACGATAAGCTGAGAAAGATAATGCTGATGCGTTTTTCTGAAATAGAAGAAAGAATGCCGGAGGAAAAGGAATTCAAAATAGAAGTTATAAAATACAAACCCGTAAGAATCAAAGTTAAAGATACCTATTTCCGCGGTTCTCTTATGGTTTTCAGGTACTATGGCTCAAGGGAGATAGCAAAATTCGGTTATGAAAATGGATTTGGAGAAAAAACAAAATATGGATTTGGCATGGTCAAAGTAATTGATGAAGAAGAAGTACAACGAAACCAAGAGTAATCTCAATTGCCCAAACAATTGCAACAAGTTCGTACTCTTTTACTCTCTTTATCCTCATTATCAACCCCAAAAAACTCAGATATGGTGGCGCTTTCAATGTTCCATCTTCTAGAACTTCCGTTTTTCCTAATGGACGTCCTTTAAACCTTATTTTTGTTTTAAGCAAGAAATCAAGTGCATGAGGAACAAGAAGAATTGCAGCAAAAAGCTCTACTTTCCCAAGTATCCCTACCAATCCTATCAAAGCCCCCAAGCTTAAAGTCCCAGTGTCTCCTGGAAAAACCCTTGCAGGATACTTATTCCACCATAAAAATCCAAGAGCAACCGCAAAGCTCACAAAGGCTAATATCTGGGCATCACCTGAAGTTATTAAGCCCAAAAAGAGCAGAGCTATCGCTGAAGTTCCAACTTCAAGTCCATTGAAGCCCGCAAGCATGTTAACCAAGTTTGCAGAACCAGTTACAAATAAGACAGCGAATAGGTAGTACAGTATTTTCAAATTAACTGTGAGAATTAGTAAATCAATCTCCTTATTTACATCCAAACTCAAAAGGGGCAAAGAAACTAACAGAGACAGCAAAACTTTATGTGACTGCTTGAGATTTGTTAGATCATCAAGAATCCCAACCAATCCAAAGAGTAGAAATACTAACAGAGCTTTTGAGAGATTACCATTCAAAGCAGGTATCAGAGCCAATGGTAGAGATACTAGAATGGCAATTCCTCCCATCTCAGCAACTTCTGGTTTGTGTAGCTTGTGTATGTCCCTTCCCACTATCCCCGCTTTCTTCATAAGACTTGCTACGTAGGGAGTTAAGATCAATGAGAGGGATAACCCTATAAATATCAGTACCCAAATCATCTTCAACCCCAAAGAAGTGAGAGGAAAGACAAAATAAATCCTTCGGTGATTTCAATGGACATAAAGTTGGCAATCTTTGACTTGGACGGAACACTCATAGGCGCCCCCACATCCTTTGCAGAGATTAAAGAAAAGCTGAAGGAAGAACTCCTCGAGATTGGAATTCCCAAGGAAATCATAGGTGATCTAACGCCTATGTATGAGAGCCTATTCAGAATTGCTGAGGAAACTGGAAGAGACGTCAATGAGTTAAAAAAGTTGCTCGAAGATTTAGAAGTCCAAAGAGTCGACGAAAGCTTTCTATTTGAGGGCACAAAAGAAGTTTTGGAGTTCTTAAAGAGCCAAGGAATAAAATTAGCAATTATGACCAGAAATTGCAGGAGAGCTACTCTTAAAGCTTTAGAAATGCACGAAATAAAAGACTACTTCGAGTTAATTCTCACACGAGATGATGTCTCTTGGAGAGAAGTTAAGCCCAATGAAATGCATATTAAAAGAATCCTTGAACATTTCAAAGTTCCCCCCACAAAAGCCGTCGTTATTGGCGATCATGGATATGACATCATCCCAGCAAAAAAGGTTGGAGCTTTAAGCATTCTAATAACGGAGCATGAAAGCGGAAGAATGAGCTTCTCTGTTGAAGAAAAAGCTGACTTTGAAGTTCCAACCATGAAAGAACTTTTATTTCTCTTTCACAGAATTTTAAATGCCTATGTTGTTGTTCCAGCATACAATGAAGAGCTTACTATCGGGAAGGTTCTCGATGACCTCCTGATGTACTTCAGACCGAAGCATATAATTGTAGTTAATGATGGGAGCAGGGACAAAACAGAAGAAATAGCAAAAAGCAAAGGCGTCAGAGTTCTAACACACCTCGTCAACAGAGGACTTGGAGGGGCACTTGGAACAGGGATAACATTTGCTCTCAAAAAAGGAGCAGAGCTTATAATAACTTTTGACGCCGATGGACAACATTTAGTTGGGGATGCGCTTAGAGTGATGAAGCCCGTAGCTGAAGGAAAAGCTGATTTAGCTATCGGTTCGAGACTTAAAGGAGATGTAAGCCAGATGCCCATTATAAAGCGCTTTGGAAACTTTGTTCTTGATACCATAACAGCAGTTTTTGCTGGTAAATATGTTAGCGATTCTCAAAGTGGTCTAAGATGCTTTAATAAAGAGTGTGCATCTAAGATTAAAATAACATGCGACAGATATGCAGTTTCAAGTGAAATAATAATCGAAGCTAGCAAAAAGGGGTGTAGGATTGTTGAAGTTCCAATCAAGGCAGTTTATACCGAATACGCTATGAAAAAAGGGACAAATGTGTTTGAAGGTATTAAAATTGCCCTAAACTTGCTCTTTGATAAATTGAGGTGATGATGATGTTAGTAGTTCAATATATAGCACTTGTGGGCATAATCAGTCTCATGCTCTATGTTCTGAGCGAATATGGCAAGAAAGAATTCGACTGGAGAGACTTGCTATTTTGGGAATCTCTACTTGTGGCAATGCTAATAATTTCTCTTAAGCCAGTAGAGATTTCACTTGAGATAAAAAGAATCCTTGGACTTGGTAGGGGTATAGATTCCCTCTTTGTAGTAGCCATTGGGATAAGCTACTTAATGATATTCAGAGTTTATCTTGCAGTCGATAAAGCAGAAAGAGAAATAACAGAGCTTACAAGGAAGCTTGCAATAGAATTGGAAGAAATTAACGAGAAATTGGAGGAAATTAAGAAAAAAGACTAATCTTTCCCACAAAACTCATTTGCAAATAGCTCCTCTAGGAATGCTTTAACCCTATCTTTAGAAAGTTTAAACTGCCTAATTTTTATTATACCCTTTTCTTGAGCCTCCTTAAGCAGAATTTCCGTTGCTTCATTAGGGTACATTTCCTCGTAGACAATTTCTTTTATTCCTGCATTTACTAGGAGCTTGAAGCAAGTATCGCAAGGAAAATGAGTAACATAAAGTGTTGCTCCTTCAAGGCTTATCCCCTTTCTTGCCGCCATCGCTATAACGTTCTGTTCGGCATGAACTGCTCTGTGGCAATGTCCATCAACAATTAGACAGCCAACATCAATGCAGTGATCCATACCTCTCGGAGCTCCATTATAGCCTGTTGCAAGGATGTATCCATCTTTAACAGCAACTGCTCCAACCCTCAGCCTTGGGCAGGTGGCTCTAAGTGAAACAAGCTTTGCTATCAGCATGAAATATTCATCCTTAGTAGGGCGAATGTCCTTTATTTTCTCCGCTTTTTCTCTATCAAGGATAATCTCAACCGCCACAATCTCACCCATGAAAGAATTGGGGGTTATTCTTAAAGAATTTTTGGAAACTAACGTTATCACTTGAGAGTATCCCTAAACGCCCTCCCTTCAATCTCTACAATAATCTTCCATATCCTCTCATCGTAACTTGGATGGGTAGCCATAAAACTCTTTTTTTGCTTCCTTTCAATATTTGGCTCAATTCCAGGCAAAGCTGACGCCCTAACATTCATTCTCAGATCCTCATAGTATTTAAGCTCCTCGAGTGCTTCTTTAAGAGCAAAAGGCCTGTCCAATAGATAGAGTGCAGTTTCGTCAGCCTTGAATTCTCTTTCCTTGAAGAATTTAACCCTCTCGAGCTCATAGAGGATATACAGCCCAAAAGACAAAATCACCGATACTGCCGTATGAACAAATACAGCAATCACAATACTAAGAAAGAGCATTAAATATCTGACATATGCCACCAAGGGAAAAAGTATTGTGTCCCCATTCTTAATGTGGCCAATTTCATGAGCAGCAACACCTAAAATCTGATCTTCATCAAGAACTTCAAACAGACCTAATGAAAGGACTATGGAATTCCCAAATGAATAAGCATTGGGAATGTAATCATCGAGAATATAAACATAAGGCATACCTATTCCAGCCTTATTTGCCATCCTTGCAATGCCATCATAAAGCCAAGGCATTTCGTCCCACTGTAACTTTGAGTAATCTTTTGTAATGGAGTGTCTTGTTATCCAAATATAGGTTAAAAACAAGAACGAAACAGCACCAAATATAGTAACTAATCCAAATTTACCTAAATATAATAATGTAATGAGGAGCTGGGCTAATACAATAAACCTCAGCATCTAGATCACTTCTTTATTTTCGAAAGGTATGCAAATGTCGCCTCTTTGAAATTGCTCATTAATGCATTTAATATTGTCTCAACAACCCTCTTTTCGAATTCCTCTCTGGTTGTTGTTATACTATAAACGTATCTCATGCCTCCCCTTCCTGTTTCAACGCTTCTCTTTAAAAGCCCTCGCTCACAAAGACGATTCATCAGTATACTAACTGTTGAACGCCTCATCTCCGGGTGCTTCTTCTTCATGTGCTCATAAACCTCTCCAGCCGTGGCTACCTTTACTTTCCACATATACTCCATAATTTCTGCCTCTAGCGGTGGTAAAACAGCCTTAAGGCCCTCCTCATTAAGCTTAAATTCATGAGGTTCCATTATCCATCACTCTCCCATAAGTGATTTATTTGATAAACATAAATAAGCTTTATGCTTATATAGGTAAGCTAGGAGATTTTGTCATTCTGACAATTTGACAAGTTTAACGCTAAGAAAAAGTTATAAAGCATACAAGATTAACTTCGTGAGGGTCATCATGAGGATAGTCTTTGATATCGGGGGTTCTGTTCTCGTTCCTGATAAGCCTGATATTGATTTTATCAAAAAGATTGCTTACCAGCTCGTCAAGATAAGTGAAGATCACGAAGTCGCTGTCGTCGTTGGAGGTGGAAAGGTTTCAAGAGAATACATTAAAGCGGCAAAAACATTTACACCAAACGAGACGTTCAAGGACTACATAGGTATCCATATTACGAGGGCAAATGCAATGCTCCTCATAGCAGCTCTTGGGGAGAAGGCTTACCCATTCGTTGTTCAGGACTTCAGAAAAGCCTGGGAGGTCATACAGCTCAAAAAGATACCGATCATGGGTGGAACCCACCCAGGTCATACAACAGATGCCGTTGCCGCTCTTTTGGCTGAATATCTGCAGGCAGACCTTTTAGTTGTAATCACAAATGTTGACGGCGTTTACGACAGCGATCCAAGGGAGAATCCAAATGCCAAAAAGCTCAGGAAGATTACAACCGCTCAGCTCGTTGAAATTGCCATGCAGGGAGAAAGCAAAGCTGGAGGGAGCAGCGTAGTTGATGCTCTCGCTGCTAAGTTCATCCAAAGAGGAAAAATTAGGACTTATGTTGTTGGCAAAAACGATGCGATAAACCTCTTTGATGTCATCAGAGGAAAGCACAACGGAACGATTGTTGAGCCTGAAGACTGAATTTCCGTTTTTTGCTTAATTTTTGATAAAATTTTTATAGTTTTGCAGAGTAACATACATTCATGTGCAAGATGGCTCATTTTGGGAACTGCGACCCCGAAATGGCTGACCAAGAGTACTGCATTTTTCGCAAGCCGGATAAAGATGAAAAAGAAGCAAGGAAGTTTTACAATAAGCTAGTTCTGAAGTTTTTTGGTTATGTACTTAATATCAAAGGCATTGCAGTAAGAAAATTAGAGAATTTTGAATACAACCTTCATTTCTCTAAGAATATTCCTGTGGGTGGCACTACATACTCCCACAGGGCAAATTACAGATTTAGGTTGTCCCTACGTTGTGAAAAGTTTGTATTCCCCGAGATTCCTACAGATGTGGCATTTTCCTTTGAGTATGCAATTTTTGAAAAGAAGGCAAACTTTAGATCGGCAATATTTATTGGCTACACTACATTTGAAGGAGCCGTATTCAAAAATGAGGCAATATTTGACTCTGCAATATTTAAAGGAAACACAATCTTTGAAAAAGCACAGTTCAATGGAGTAAGTAGATTTTCAGATGCAACGTTTGAAATGTCAGCATACTTTGAGAATTCAATGTTTAATGGAAACGCTGTTTTTGAGAGGACTGAATTTCGTAGAGAAACATACTTTGAGAATGCAACCTTCGATAAAACAGCAAATTTTGAAGAGACAATGTTTTTTGGCAAATCAAACTTCCAGAAATGCAGATTTCTGGGGGATGCAAAATTTTCGGAGGCGTGTTTTGAATTAAGTAGTGATTTTGAAAGATGTATTTTTGAGAAAAACGCAGATTTTTCAGCAACTACTTTCAACGGGTATGTATATTTTGACAAAACAATATTCAAAGGTGACTGTTTATTTGAAGGTGTTACTTTTAATGAACCGGTTTCACTTAAAGGAAAGCCCAAGGAATATGAATACAAATTCTACGGCAAACTTGACTTCTCTAACGTCGATATTAGAAAAGGTATCAGCATTATAGACTACAAAGAAGATGGCAGTCTCTATGAAGAAGGATTCTTATCGTTATTTAAAAGAACCGACGCCCTGATCGAAGCCGCCCGCGTCCAGCGCCTCAGCTTTGAAAAAGAAGGAAAACGCGAAGAGGCCGATAGGATGTTCGTTATCGAAATGCGCGCCAAACGAAAACTACGAAAATTGGAGCTATTTAATAGAGCATTAAACCGAGCTTTGAATGTGCGAGTGATTAAGTACTTGCTAAACCTCTCCGAGAAAGGAACTGGCTGGATGAGGAAAGATTCGGAGAGTCTTTTGGAGTTCCTAAAGTTGATACTACTCACATTCACGATTTATCCTCTAACAGCTTTAGTCGTGACATTCGCAATATTACTAATTAGTACCCTCTATGTTCTAGGATACGTGACTGAGGTAGTCATAGGAGATTGGGTTTCACTATATGGAACAAGCTGGGAACGAGTTCTGGAATCGTCGTTAATTGTTATTCTTGGTTCTACTCTGCTGTATTGGCTTGGTCAAAAAGCTGGGTTTGGGACAGTTTGTATTCATTCAACTGTCACCTCTAACGGCGTTGTGTGCAATGCTCCAATCTCCAGCTTCTGGGATGCCCTCTACTACTCCCTCGTAACCTTCACCACCCTTGGCTATGGCGACATGCATCCAACTGGCTGGCTTAAAGCTCTAAGTGCAATAGAAGCCCTCACAGGTGCAGTCTTTATGGCACTTATCGTTGCAGTCATCGCAAGAAAGTGGATGCGCTGAATAGATTTTTATACCCTCTTTTCAATTTTCCTTTGGTGGTAGTGATGAGAATTGTTGTTATTGGTTCTGGAACAGCTGGAAGCAATTTTGCACTTTTTGCAAGGAAAATTGACAGAAAGGCTGAGATTATTGTCATCGGGAAGGAAAAGACCATGCAGTACTCACCCTGTGCCTTGCCGTTTGTTCTCAGCGGAAAAATACCAAAGCTTGAAGACATAGTTGTCTTTCCAAACAGCTTTTATGAGAAGCAGAAAATCCAACTGATGCTTGAGACGGAGGCAAAGGAAATTGACAGAGAGAGGAAAGTTGTGATTACGGACAAAGGTGAAGTTCCCTATGATAAGCTCGTCTTGGCAACGGGTTCAAGAGCCTTCGTGCCTCCAATAAAAGGGGTTGAAAATGAGGGTGTCTTTACACTTAAGAGCATGGATGATGTGAGAAAAATCAAAGCTTATATCGAGGAGAGAAAGCCGAAGAAAGCTGTTGTTATCGGTGCTGGCCTCATTGGATTAGAGGGAGCTGTGGCATTCAGAGAGCTCGGTATGGAGGTTTTAGTTGTAGAGCTTTTAGAACATTTATTACCAACCATGCTCGACAAGGATATGGCAAGAATTGTGCAGCAGTACTTAGAAGAGAAAGGCATAAGCTTTAGATTCGGTGTTGGAGTAAGCGAGATAATTGGAAGCCCAGTCAAAGCTGTCAAGATTGGAGACGAAGAAATCGAGGCCGATCTCGTTCTTGTAGCTACTGGAGTTAGAGCCAACGTTGATTTAGCTAAAAAAGCAGGTCTCGAAGTCAATAAAGGAATAGTTGTAAATGAGTATCTACAAACCAGCGACCCAGACATTTACGCTATAGGAGACTGTGCAGAGGTCTTTGATGCAGTAACAGGTAAACGAACCCTCAGTCAGCTCGGTACAACTGCTGTGAGGATGGCAAAGGTTGCTGCTGAGAATGTCTTCGGCAAAAACGTGAAGTTCAAGCCCGTGTTCAACACGGCAATAACAGAGCTTTTTGATCTTGAAATTGGAACTTTTGGAATGACAGAGGAGAGAGCTAAGAAAGAGGGAATTGATGTTGTCGTTGGAAAATTCAAAGGCTCAACAAAGCCAGAGTACTATCCTGGCGGAAAGCCAATTCACGTTAAGCTGGTTTTCGGAAAAGAAGACAGAAAATTAATTGGAGCCCAGATAGTAGGTGGCGAGAGAGTTTGGGGCAGAATAATGACTCTTTCTGCTTTAGCACAGAAAAATGCCACAGTTGAGGACATCATTTACCTCGAAACTGCCTATGCTCCACCAATAAGTCCGACCATTGATCCAATAACCGTTGCAGCGGAGATGGCCTTAAGGAGGTTTAAGTGATTTTTCCCTTCTTTTTACACTCTCTTCTGGTGAACTTCCTATGAGGGACATCTACATTCACAACGGCAAATTCACAGAAGAACATAAAGGTAAGCTGTTCTTAGATGGCAGAAGAAGGGTTAAGTTGAGCAAGCTCATGACTTACATTTTGAGACACTCTCCGTGGGAATTCAACCTCGATCCAGATGATTTCGGCTTTATTGAGCTTGACGAGTTCGTTAAAGCCCTTAAAAGTGTTTATCCTTGGGTTGAAGAAGAGCACGTCAGAGCTATTGTTGAGCTCGATCCAAAGGGGAGATTCGAAATTAGGGATGGTAAAATTAGAGCCCGCTACGGGCATAGCTATGATGTGTTTTTAGACCACGAGGAAGACAAAGAAAGCAGAATCCTCTATCATGGGACACCACGAAAAAACCTAAACAAAATCCTGGGAGAAGGATTAAAGCCCATGAAGAGGAGATTTGTTCACTTAACGACAGATAAGACTGAGGCATACTACACTGGCTTGAGGCATGGACGGGATGTTGTAATTCTCGTTGTTGATGCAGAATGCTTAAGGAGAAAGGGTTACAAGATATACAAAGCTGGCAAAAACGTTAGAATAGTCAAATACGTTCCTCCTGAGTGCATTATTCTTGAAGTTTAAGGGTTAAGATAAGCGCAAGCCCGAGGGGGACCAAAGTCGAGAGAAACATGAGCCTAAAGCTGATTCCAGCCAAATAACCTCCTAACATAGGACCAATGACCCAACCGAGACTCATCATGGTATTTAGAAGTCCCATCGCCTGTGCTTTCTCACTTGTCTTGACCTTCAATGCTACATATGTCGAAGCAGAGCTAATTGTCATTGACCACTTAATTCCAGAGAACACACAAACTGCAACCATAAGCCAAAGGCTTGTAGCAAAGATATAGCCGGTAAAAACGGCCATATAGCCAGCAATTGATAAAATGTAGAAAAGCCTTGTGCCATATCTGTCTATCAGCTTTCCTATAAAAACTGCACTCACTGCAGCAGCTAAAGAATCTACTCCAAAAAGAATTCCAACCCATCTTTCTCCAAAAAGCTCACCAAAATAAACAGACAAAACAGAGTACACTTCTCCTGACGCTATCATCACCAGAAACACTGAGATGTAGAAAATCCTTAAATTTCCCTGCATCAGCCTTCTAAAAGCTGCACCTTCAAATGTCACTTTGTCGCTTTCTCTCGCTTCTTGAACTGCTATTATGCCAAAGTCTCTCTTTTTAGACCTTCCCTTTTCGCTTATCATCAGAATAAACAGAGTGCCAAAGGCAGCAAATAAGAACGCAACAAAGAATACTCCTTTAATTCCTAAATATTCAACAATAATACTCCCAAGAAAGTTCCCAAGCATGAAGCCAGCGTTTTCAACGGAGCTAAAGAATCCAAAGGCTGAACCAACCCTGGTTGAAAGTTCTGAAATTAACGCAGAATGAGCTGGCATCATGGCTGAAGTTAAAGCCCCCTGAAAAGCTCTCAAAGTTAAAAGAAATATTGGTGAAGAAACCAGAGCCATAAAAACATAGATCAAACCCGAGGAAAAGACACCAAAGGCTATGAAAGGCTTTCTCTTTTGAGTTTTATCTGAGAGATATCCAAATGGATACTGAAAGACTGTTGAGGTGATGTTGAACACCACACTCAAGAGACCAACGAAGAGCATTGTACCTCCAATTATCCTCATATAGACACTCAGATAGGGAAAGGCTATACCCCAAGAAACATTTGCAAGAAACATCCCAATAGCAAATAGGACGATATTTCTTTTCTTCTTCCGCTTTACAGCAAATTTATTCGCTCTTTCTCTTAGAGCTTGCATCACCGCCTTTTCTCTCTTCATCACTCTCAACTTTTTTCAAAAATGTTTTATAAACCTTTATCTGAACATTCAGAGAGAAATCTCATACGTAAGTTGGGGAAACATAATGTTGAAATCTTCATAATCACTACCTGTTATAATTAAGTCTGTCTCAGAAACCTTTAAATATCCAGCACATTTCATTAATGCTGAGCGGGGGTTGCCGAGCCTGGTCAAAGGCGCGGGATTTAGGGTCCCGTCCCGCAGGGGTTCCCGGGTTCAAATCCCGGCCCCCGCACCACAACAAACTCTTCTGAGAAAAGTTTGACTAAAGCCCCTTTATCTGTTTAAATACAATCTCTTACCAGCTCTTTAAGAGGTAAGAGTTTAGTTCCTTGTTCTCTTTACTATGGAAGCTTCGTCTCCTAACTTCTTCGAATTTGTTCGAATTTTAAAAAAGTTTGTAAATGCAAAAATCATTAGTTCACAAATCTTCAGTTCTGCTAAAATAAAATAAAGAACAAAACTCATCCAATCTGGAATGCTGCACTTCTTAATTCTCCACGCTCGAATCTGTGTGGGTCATACCACTCCCAGTCAAGTGGCACTTTTGATTTGCCTTTTATTATAAGCTCTGCAATTGCCTCACCGACTCCCGGTGCCATCATGAAACCGTGCCCACTAAATCCTGCAGCTATGTAAAGTTCATCTACATACTGAATCCTCCCAATTGCAGGATTGCTGTCTGGAGTCTTCGCATAAAATCCTGCCCATTGCCTGACTACATGTACATACTTCAAAGCTGGAATTATTCTTGTTGCCCATTTAAGAACCTCTCTCAGGAAATCATAGGTTGGCTGAACATCATCTAAGCTTGTCGGTTCTTTTTCAAGTCCTGTTCCACAGATGACGCCTCCATCTTCCCCATCTTGTATGACATAGGAATCGTTCCATGCTGGAGGACACGTCAAAGGCTCAATTTGACCAGGAGCTATTGGTTCAGTTTTTGCTATTTGATGCTTATACGGCTTTATTGGGACAAAATCTCTGCTTAATCCGGCCATTTCATTTATTATTGGTGCCCAAGCATTTGCAGCATTCACGACTATACCAGTCTTTATTACTCCCTTTTCTGTTTTTACACCCTTAATCTCTCCATTCTCAACAATAATTCCAGTTACTGGTGTGTGTTCGTATATCTCAACTCCCATTTCCCTAGCCTTCCTTGCAAATGCATGGACAACTCTGAATGGACAAGCCTTACCATCTTCTGGATTCCATGCCCCTGCCAAGAAGGCTTCTGCATTCAAGGGGGGAACGATTTCTTTGGCTTCCTCTGGTGTTATGAGTCTTGTAGGGACACCAAATTTATTCTGAAGTTTTATATTCTGCTTAAAAGCCTCAATTTCTTCCTCAGTGGTTGCTAGGAATAAATAGCCTGTCTGTTTGAAGTGAACATCATATTCGAGCTCCTCACTCAAATGTTTCCATCTCTTTTCGATATTATACCTCTGGAGCTTGATGTTTGCCTCGTCTGTGAACTGTGCCCTGATTCCAGAGGCACACCTAAAGGTTGAGCCTGAGCCAAGATAGTTCTTCTCAAGCAAAACAACGTCCTCAACACCAAGTTTTGCCAAGTGATATGCAATTGAAGTTCCTGTGCTTCCACCACCGATAATAACAACTTCAGCCTTACTCTTCATTCCCATCACTCTCCATCTCACCCACCAATACTCCAGCTGGAACAGGCCTCACGGGAATTCTCGTTGCAGGAAGCTTGATCTCATCTGGTTTTTTGCCGGTTTTCCTTGCAAGAATTGAGATAACCATCGGAAGACAAGTCCTTCCTTGACACGGCCCCATGCCAATTCTTAAAAGCCTCTTTATCATCTCGATGTCAGTAACTCCTTGGTCTATTAGAGCTTCGATTTCTTCCTGAGTTACTTCATTACAGCGACAAATTATGATGTTTTTCTTGTCACTCATTTTCTCACCACCTTGACAGCCCTAACATCCCAAGCGAGTTCAATTGGCATTTCAACCGTTATTATTGGCGTGTCTCCCTTGCTCTTTTCTCTTGGCACTACTGTGATCACTTTTCCTCTTCCCACTTCTTCTCCAATCCGGTTAAGCAAAATTACTTCCTCTCCAATCTTTGGAACTGGTAAAAGCTCGTGTGGCATGGTTACTCTAGCTTTATCACCAACGTAGTGAACCATGAAAAACGCCAAGCCGGGACAAATCTGCACACAGAGAGAACAGCCGATGCACTTCTCGTAATCAACAATTGGAATTGCATTTGGGTTTTCCATAAGAACAGCATTTGTAGGACAAATTTCCTTACATGGCGTACAAGGGATTTCTTGAGGACATTCCGGAATCGCAACAGGTCTTTTCCTCAAGCGCTCCTCGCTGGGAAGCTCTATGACTTGCTTGAGCTCCTCAACTGTTATGAACCCTTCTCTGAGGTAGTGTGGAATTTCACTCATTCTACCACCACCTTCTTAATACCCTCAAGAACTTTCCTACCAAATGGCCCAGCTCTAAACTCATCAAGCTCTTTCTGGGCTTTTTGTATTTCCTTGAGCCATTCTGGTGAAGCAATGCCAATTTCCAGAGCGGCAGCAATTCCAGCTATCTTTCCTTCAAGCATTGCCGTTGTTGCCTCCTCAATTCCTGCTGAATCTCCTGCAACAAAGATTCCCTTAATTGTTGTTTCCATTCTGCTGTCCCTAATCACTACGTGCCCTCCAAGTTCTGGAACGTATTTGATTTGACAGCCAACCTGATGAAGGAGCTCTATGCTTGGCCTTAATCCAACAGCTAAGGCGATTACATCAACATCAAATACTTTCTCGGTTCCCGGAATTGGTCTCCATCTCTCGTCAATTTGAGCAACAACTGCTTTCTCAACTTTTTCTTCCCCTTCAGCTTTAAGAATGGTGTGTCTTGTCAGAATTGGAACACCTAATCTTCTAACCTTTGCTGCATGAACGAAATAGCCTCCAATCTTTGGCATAGCCTCAACTATTGCTTTTACTTCAACTCCAGCTTGGATTAACTGATAGGCTAAGATTAATCCAACGTTTCCAGCACCAACAATAAGAACCCTCTCTCCCGGTTTGACCCCATATGTGTTCATTAATGTCTGAATTGCTCCTGCCCCATAAACGCCCGGTAAGTCATTACCTTCAAAGGGTATCATCTTTTCCATTGCTCCAGTTGCCACAATAACAGCTTTTCCTCTAAACTCAATCAGCTCTTTATTCTTCCTGACCCCAACTACGAGCTTTTCATCTCCATCCTGAAGAAGCATTATCGCTGAGGTTTCAAGGAAAATCTCTATGTTTTCTCTTTTCCTAACCTCATCCTCTAAAATCTCTGCTATCTTGACTCCCCTAACTCCTGCAAACTGCTC
Organism: Thermococcus paralvinellae; assembly: GCF_000517445.1. NCBI lineage: Archaea > Methanobacteriati > Methanobacteriota > Thermococci > Thermococcales > Thermococcaceae > Thermococcus > Thermococcus paralvinellae. Next base: position 1,001,389 of record NZ_CP006965.1, read on the forward strand.
CCTCTTTCCAAAGAACTTATGAGTCTGCTTTACCAACTGACCTCCAAGCATTGGATTTTCATCAAGAAGGATAACTTTGGCTCCAGCATCGGCAGCATTTATTGCGGCCATTAAACCTGCTGGACCACCACCAATAATTACAATATCACCGAAAACTTTTTTGGCATCCTTCCATTTGGAAGGCTTTGCATCCTTGGGCAGTTTTGGCTTATCCCGTTGCATTCTTATATCCATGCCATCCTCAACGAGGGTTATACAAGTTCTTACGTTTGGAATTCCATTCACTGTCATTAAACACGAAGCACACTTCCCAATTGCACAGAATAAGCCACGAGGTCTGTGTTTGTTAGGAGTATATGCCAGTACCCTTATGCCCGCAGCATGTAGTGCCATAACTATTGTTTCTCCTTCATATGCTTCAATTGGTTGCCCTTCAAAATAAATTGTTACTTTTCTGCCACGCTTTTCCTGAAAATTTAGAATAGGATGTTCGGTGAGTCGCATAAGGTTTCACCAGCATGAAATATGTAAAACTCATTTATGAGGATTTTTTCATAAAAAAGTTTTGCACCTTTGGTTGTGTCTCTATTTAATATCCTGACTTTTTGATAAAAGAAAATTTCATAGAAACATTTGTTAAAGCAAAAAAAATTTCATAGAACAAAAGAAATTCCACAAATTATCCCATCTGGATAGCCTTTTCTCTAAGTTCCCCACGTTCAAATCTATATGGGTCGTACCACCAAATCGGTAGGTGAGTTCTTCCTTTGATTATTAACTCAGCTATCATCTCCCCAACAGCAGGACTCATCATGAAGCCGTGTCCACTGAAACCCGCTGCAATGTACAATTGGTCAATTTCCTCTATTCTGCCAATTGCTGGATTGCTATCTGGAGTCTTAGCATAGTATCCAGCCCACATTCTTAGAATTCTGAGATTCTTTAATGCTGGAACAATCTGAGGCAGTGTTTTTGTGACTTCTTTTAGGTATTCGTAGGTTGGTGTTAGATCATAGGTTGGACCATATTCCAGTCCAATTCCTCCAATGACACCTCCATGGTGGGTTTGGGTAATATAGGCATCATGATGTCTGAAAGAAATAACCATTGGTTTGATGGAACCTCTCTCTATGGGCTGTGTTATTATTGACTGATGTTTGTATGGCCTAATTGGTATGTCAATTGGTATACCAGCCATTATGTTTATTAGAGGAGCCCATGCATTTGCGGCATTCACTACTATATCCGCTTTGAAAAACCCTCTATTGGTTTTTACTCCCTTAATCTCACCTTTCTCAACTAGTATATCTTTAACTTCCGTGTATTCATATATCTTTGCTCCATACTCCTTTGCTTTTCTTGCAAAGGCTGTAACTGCAAAGAATGGGTCTGCCTTTCCATCAGTTGGATTCCAAGAAGCGGCAATAACTTCGTCAATATTTATTAAAGGTGCTATTTCCTTAGCTTCCTCAGGAGTTATCAACCTAGTGGGGACCCCAAACTTGTTCTGTAAAGCAATATTCTTCTTAAAGTCCTCAACTTCCTCTTCACTGTAGAGAAGAAATAAATAGCCAGTCTGGTCAAATGGAAATTCGTATTCTTCACTGTACTTCTTCCAAAGCTCTACTGAGCGCTTCATAACCTGAATATTGGCCTCATCTCCAAATTGCTGCCTTATACCTGTTGCACATCTAAAAGTTGAACCAGAACCTATATACCTTTTTTCAAACAAAGTTACATTCTCACCGCGCTTTGCCAATTCATGCGCTATTGACACACCAACAATTCCCCCACCAATAACAACAATATCACTCATTGCCAATCACCTTCATTGTAACGGGTTTCAACGGAGGCCTAGCAGTGGGAAGATCTATCTTATCCATATCAATACCAGAAAGCTTGCTTACAATAACTGCTCCGTTAAATAGACAATATCTCCCTTGACAAAATCCCATTGCTAAGTGAGTGAGACGTTTTACTATTTGGAGATTTGTAATACCACCGTTGACAACATCAACAACAGATTTCAGTGTAACGTCACACCCACAGATATATGTTTCCTCAAGATTCAGCTTTGATAGGTCTATTTGGGGCAAAGGTTCTTCAATTTCCTTGTTGATCTTTTCAAATTCTTCTTTGAGCTCTTGAATGCTAACTCCAACTCCAAGCTCATTCAGTATGTACCTGGCAACCAGTCTCCCCTCTAAATAATTTGCATAATGACTTTTCAGAGAAGCAACGCTTCCAGCAACGTAAACTCCTTCAATTATTTCATTCTTATCATTCTTTACTGGAACATATGCACCGTTCTTGAAGATTATTTTTCCTCCCACTAGAGTTATTGGATTCATGTCCGGTCTCCTACCGTCTGACATTATGACTGCATCGACCTCATAAACATTCCCTTCAATGTCAATTATCCTTTCTACACTCTCTTCTCCTTCTACCCTTTTTGGATTTTTCACAATGATATATTCAATACCAACTCTTTCAAGTTCTGGCACTATGTCCTCCGGCTTTCTTCCAACAACAGCAACTTTGTTACCCGGTTTAACTCCCCAGACATTTATGAGTTCAAGAGCAAAATCCCGTCTAAAAACCCCGGGCATTTCATTGTTTTCAAAGAGCATGAAGTTATCAACAGCTCCTGTAGCTAAAATCACTTTTTTAGCATATATCTCAACCAGTCGTTCTCCTTTGGCTGCAGAAAGCAGGAAAAGATTCCCATCCCTATAAATGCCAAGGAGTGTAGTTCCTTTAAACACTTTAACATTCTTGTTGAGTTTTGTTACAAGATCTTTCACGACTTCTTTTGCTTCTTTGTTATCAAATTTCTTCACTGGAACACTTTTTCGTCTCATATCACCCCCAAGGTAGCCTTTTTCTTCTATCAATGCAACAGTTAGATAATCTTGGAGCTCTAAAGTTGCACCAATGCCAGCTATTCCTCCACCAACAATAGCAACATCAATCACATACTTCTCAGGCGGCTTGCTTTTATCAACTTCTACGCTCTCTTGGTACTCGAGATATGTCTGCCTTTCAATTCTCATACCGTCTTTGACTTTGGTTTTTCTGGCATCTTTGTTTTTAATGCCATTTATCTTTACGAGAGCTGGCCCAAATGCAAAAGCACCTCTTTTTCTTCCTTCGCTGCTTATACTAATCCACCGAATTCCATTAGCTAAAAGAGCAACTGAAATTTTTTCTCCTTCATAAGCTATCAAGGGAGTGCCTTCAAAGTATATTGTTACCTGCTTAGAAGGGTCTTTCTCATATATATCAAGAGGTCTCATACTCTTCACCTGCAAAAATCTTCATTCGAAAATAAATTAGGATGTTTTGTAATATAAAACTTTAGGTTCATAAAGACTATTGTCAAACCTATTGTTAACAAAACTACGCTAAGTTTTATTATATAGTCATCCCAAAATTTAGGGGGTGTTGTTCATGTTAGTCTTAAGTAGAAATGACTTGGAAAAAATTCTCTCAATGAAAGAGGTTATTAAAGCCATAGAAAAAGCATTTCTTGAACTTTATAATAGAACAGCTAAAGTTCCATTAAGAATCATAATCGATATAGAGAAACATAAAGGCACTATGCTTTATATGCCTTGCTATCTTGAAGAAAATGATGCATTGGCAATAAAAGTTGTATCGGTCTATGGGGAAAATCTGAAAAAAGGTTTCCCCACAATCTTTGCAACTGTTCTCGTAAATGATCCTGAAACAGGAAAACCTTTAGCAATCATGGAAGGAGGATACTTAACTGCCATGAGAACTGGAGCAACAAGCGGTGTTGCAACTAAGTATCTTGCAAGGAAAGATTCCAGAACTGTCGGAATAATTGGAGCTGGGGTGCAAGCAAGAACCCAGCTATGGGCAGTCTATGAAGTCAGACCACTTAAAAAAGTCTTTGTCTATGACATATCCATGGAGCGAGCAAAAAGTTTCGCTGATTATATGTCCAAAAAGCTTGGGATTGAAATTATAATCGCGAAAAGTCCCGAAGAAGTCGTTAGAAATTCGGATATACTTATCTTAGCAACCACTGCAAAACAGCCTGTAATAGATGGAGACTGGATAAGAGAAGGTACTCACATAAATTCCATAGGATGGGTAGGTCCAGAAGGCAGAGAACTCGATTCAAAAACTGTAAGAAAAGCAAAACTCATTGTTGATTCAAAAGATGCCGTCTTAAAAGAGTCAGGGGATATAATTATCCCAATAAAAGAGGGTATTATTGATGAAAGCCATATATACGCCGAGCTTGGAGAGATTGTAAGCGGAGCCAAAAAAGGCAGAACTTCTAATGAGGAAATAACACTGTTTAAGAGTGTTGGACTAGCGATTGAAGACGCCATTACTGCAAAACTTGCTTATGAGAAAGCCATCAAAGAAAACATTGGTAAAGAGATAGAATTTTGACCCATTATTTTGATTTTTATCCATCAAGAGTTTTATATATAACAAGTTCTCTTATGATATTTGGTGAATTTAATGCTAGCTAAAAATGTCCTATATGTTGTTGATACCCATACTGAAGGAGAACCAACTAGAATTCTTCTTTCAGGAGTACATGTCAAAGGAAAGGACATTATAGAAAAAAGGGAGTACTTCAAAAAGCATTATGACTGGATAAGGACAGTTCTCCTACATGAACCCAGAGGACATGCAGACCAATTTGGAGCCGTGTTAGTTTCTTCTGAAATAGCAGATTTTGGAGTTATATACATGGATACCTCGGGCTATTTAGATATGTGCGGACATGCAACCATGGGAATTGCGACTGCATTAGTTGAATTGGGCATAGTTGAAGCCAAAGAGCCTTACACTACCGTGAAACTTGAAACACCTGCGGGGTTAGTGAAGGCAAAGGCAAGGATCGAGGATGGGACTGTTAAAGAAGTCACCGTTGTCGATGTTCCAAGCTTCCATGTGGGAGAGTTTGATATAGAGTTTCCCAATGTGGGAAAAGTGAATGTAGATGTAGCATTCGGTGGTAATTTCTACGTGATAGCGGATGCAAGAGAGTTGGGTACTAGGGTTAGAAGAGAGTATATACGAGAGTTAATTCCCACAGCCCTAAAGCTGATTAAGGTTGCCAATGAACAAATAAAAGTTCATCATCCAAGAAGGGGTGTTCAAAATAGAATAAACTTGGCTATGCTTACCGATGAGCCAGAAAGAGAAGACTCCAATGGTAAGAATGTTGTGATATGGGGAGAAGGAAGTGTTGATAGAAGTCCCTGTGGCACTGGAAGTGCAGCAAGAGTGGCAACACTTTACTCAAAAGGCATCCTTAAGATTGGAGACACATTTGTCCATGAGAGCATACTCGGAACGCAATTTAAGATTAAAATTATAGATACCACAAGGATCGGAGAGTACACTGCCATAATCCCAGAGATAACAGGAAGTGCATACATAACAAAGGTATCTCAGGACATAATTTCCAGAAATGATCCTCTATGGAAAGGATTCCTATTAAGATAAAGGCTAACTAAAATAAAAAAGAAAATCAAGAAGCAGCCTTCTCTTTTTCTTTTTCCTTTTCTAGTGCCAACTTGACGAAATAAAGGGTTAACCCCCAATAGAATCCAAGGACTATTATCATTGAGAGTATAACTGACGCCTCCATCGTCATCCCTCCTCTGCAAGTCTTGCCTCAATCTTTGGCATGAGGAACTTGTTAACTACCACATAGATTACTATCATTGCTAATGCCCACTGGAATATCACAGTACCAGTGCTATAGATCTCTGTGGGCTTCCACCAAGTGTCTGGATACCATGAGATTGACTGCTTAATCCACCAGAGCATGACAATGATTATGCTTAGCGGTGTAACATAACCGACTAAGATGTCCCACCACTTGCCAATCTTGATATCTGAACCTCTGTTGGCGATCTCTCTGTTCTTCTCTAATCCTGTCTTGAGCATCACGTATGATATCACAACTGAGCTGACAAGCAATCCGACACCCCATGCCCAGTCTTGATTGTTGAGCCAGTTAATGCTGATTGCTGCTGGAATCCCGGCAACAAGACCTACAACAGCAGCGTATGTGGCTGCCTTCTTTCTTGGAACTCCAAAGTCAACAACGTTCTTAACGAAGACATCTGTAATAGCAATTTGGGATGTAAATGCTGCAAAGAACAGCGCTAGGTAGAACAGTGTTCCAATTAGGAACCCTAATGGGACTTTCGGGAACAGCTCAGTGAGCCAGATGAATGTTAAACCGACGTTACCTTCTGCGTACACCTTGAATGGATCAAGACCGATGAGTGGAGCAGTAACAGCTACTGTTGTAATCACGGCAAGTCCACCGAGCAAAGCACCGCTTGTATCACCGAATCCTGTGATATGTGCGTTTAAGTTTATATCATCATTCTTCCTGAAGTATGATGTATATGTTAGGAATATACCCCATCCAGCACCTGTACTCCAGAGCACCTGACTATATGCCTGAAGCCAAGCTTCTGCATTTGAAAGCTTAGAGATATCAAACTTAAACATGTAGTTCAGGGCAACTTCTGAGCCAGGCATTAATATTGCTCTTATTGCGACAATTGCCAAAAACACCAACAATGATGGTACCATAAACGTTGCAACTTTTTCAATTCCTCTGACTCCCTTTGCCATTACGTACCATGTAAATATCCAAACTAATATCGTGAATAGCAGTGGTTGCCATCCAGAAATGAATGCATTCCATGTTTCTAGACCCTTACCTGGGGCATAGCTGGCATAGAGACCTGTCAATCCTTTAACGAAATATGCCAGTGCCCAACCGTTGACAACAGCGTAATAGAACATAATTGCAATGTTAACCCATGCAACCCATGCTCCCAACCATGCATACTTTTTCCCTGCATATTTTGCGAATCCGAGAATAGTGCTCTTTCCAGTTTCTCTTCCAATGATACCCTCTGCAATTAACAATGGAATTGCAACTGTGAACAGTGCAATACTGTATGGAATTAAGAACGCTCCACCACCGTACATTGCCATCATTCTTGGGAAACGCCAGATGTTTCCACTTCCAATCATTGCACCAAGTATTGCAAAAATAAAACCCAATCTAGTACCCCAATGTTCACCCTTTTCTGCCAATAGCCACACCTCCTCTATTGGAGTTCATAGAAGTGCCCCTCCGGCATAGATTTATACATAAGCAGTTATATTTATACTTTTCTATATGTCCAACTATCTATTAGTATTAGACAAAAGTAGTACACTGGAAAATTTTGATTTGGATTAAAATTAACCCAAATTTGACAATACTAAATATTTGTTCATATATTCTGTTTGGAAGAAACCTTAATACAGTACATTAAATCACAAACCTAAGGAAGTAAATCATAAAATAAAGTTAAAAGGGTGAGTATTCCTATTCCTGCTGGAATAAATAACTAAAATTAACTTCCAATTATCGGGCGTGAATCTCAACAATATCACCATCTTCTAATACATGATCCGCCCCTACCCTTTGCCCTGGGAACTTTACGCTCTTACCCCACACTCGAGCATATTTAAAGTTCTTAGCAAAATCCTTATGGATTCTCTTTGCAACATCTAAAACAGTTGAACCCTTCTTAAGAGCAATAGGTGGATAAGCTGGCTCCTCCCCTGGTGATTTAGTGAAAACTCTTATTATGTCAGCCAGCTCATAGAGAGCATCCTTAACAGCATCAATATTTATTCCCTTTTCCGCTGAAACAGGAACTATCTTAAAGCGGTCTCCATATGCTTTGACCAATTTCTCATAATTCTCTTTGCTTCCCGGAGCATCGCCCTTGTTTGCTATAATAATAGCCCTCCTCCAAACCAAGCTATCATCTAAAGCATCAGCAAACTCTTCAAGGGTTACGGGCTCTTTAACAGTTATCTCAGCTGAGTGGATCTTCTCCTCACGGAGCATTTTCATGACTTCCTCAATATCACCCTTGATGTTTTCCTGTCCATTAATTATAATTCCCCCATAGGGCATCTTTTTGATTTCAATTCTGGGCCTTCTCTTGTTGAGTTTTATTCCAGCTCTTTCAAACTCTTTCAAAATTATTCCCATCTGCTTGATAGGATCCTGTGAGAGGTCAATAACAATGGCAATTGCATCAGCATTCCTAATCACAGCCAAAAGCTGAGTTCCCATTCCTTTCCCCAATGCCGCACCTTCAACCAAACCCGGAACCTCAACTACCTGGATTTGAACATCTTTATGTTTCATCATTCCCGGAATGGGCTCAACAGTTGTGAATGGGTAATCAGCAACATCAGTATCTACTCCAGTGAGCTGCCTTAGAAGGGAAGATTTACCTACATTTGGAAGACCAGCAAGGACTATCTGGGCTGCACCTTCTTTTTTAACACTAAACGAATACCCACCTCCCTTCCTCTGAGCTTGTTGCTTTTCGAGTTCCTTCCTAAGCTCTGCTAGTCTTCGCTTTATTTGGAGTCTGAGCTTTTCTGTTCCTTTATGCTTTGGAACAGTTGCATACATTTTTTCAAGTGCTCTAATTTTCTCTGCAATTGTTCTTGCGTTTCTATACTCTTCCTCGGCTGCTAAGTACTCTGCTGTAACATTGGTCGGCATAGAAATCACCTCTCTAAGAGCTCCACTCTCGCATTAGATGTTAATGAAGTGGTTTTATAAAGATATGGTTCTCAAGCCCCTCGTTCAAATATCGTCAAATTTATATAGTTTGTCGAAAAATTTTAGATGGGTGAGTAATGGTGAGAGGTACCTTAGATGAAACTGATAAAAAAATTTTAGGAATACTTCAAAAGAACAGCCGGACTCCTCTGAGGGAGATTTCTAAGGCTGTTGGATTAGCCGAATCCACGATTTATGAAAGGATAAAAAAGCTTAAAGAAAATGGAATAATCAGAAAATTCACCGTTATCCTCGATCCAGAAGCCCTTGGGTTTACAATGTTGTCCTTTATTTTGATTAAAGCAAAAGCAGGAAAATATTCTTATGTCGCTCAGGAGCTTGTTAAATATCCTGAAATTGTCGAGATTTATGAAACCACAGGGGATTACGACATGATAGTTAAGATTAGAACAAGGGGTAGCGAAGAGCTGAATGAGTTCCTTGATAGAATTGGAGAAATTGATGGAGTTGAGGCAACTCATACAATGGTGGTTCTCAAAGTCCATAAAGAAACAACCGAGTTACCACTCTAATCTTTGCTACTCATTTTTGTCCTCTCTTGAATGAAAATGTTTATAAATGTCCTACTTCTAATTTTGTCTAAACGCTATTATGGGGTGAACATGATGAAAGTACTGTTTTTGAGTGCGGACGATTTTGAGGACATTGAGCTGATTTATCCTTTCCACCGTATAAAGGAGGAAGGCCATAAAGTGTTTATAGCAAGCAACAAGAAGGATTACATAACTGGAAAGCACGGCTACAAAGTTAAGGTTGATTTAACTTTTGATGAAGTTAGCCCAGACGAATTCGATGCTCTTGTTCTCCCAGGAGGAAAAGCACCAGAGAGAGTCAGGATTAATGAAAAAGCTGTGGCAATAGCAAGAAAGATGTTCAATGATGGAAAGCCAGTGGCGACAATCTGTCATGGGCCCCAAATTTTAATATCAGCTGGTGTTCTAAAAGGAAGAAAGGGAACATGCGTAATAACAATTAAAGACGATTTGATAAACGCAGGTGCAGAGTTTATCGACAAGGAAGTCGTCGTCGATGGAAATTGGGTAAGCTCAAGGCATCCTGGTGACCTATACGCCTGGATGAGAGAGTTTGTTAAGCTGCTGAAGTGATACTCTTTATAACTTTTTTTAATGGTAATTTTTATATACTTTTCTTGAGATTCTGTGACTAAGAATAACCACTGTTTATATAAACTATGATCACTAGACTTGCATGATGGAGGTGTAAAAATGGAAAAGAAAAGGCTTTGTCGTGCAAAGGATGAGAGAGTATTTTTGGGTGTTTTGGGAGGAATAGCAAAGTATCTTGATGTCGATCCTACAGTTGTAAGGATAATCTATATTGTTCTACTGTTTCTAGCCCCTGTAACGGCAATACTGCTCTACTTCGTTCTAGCCATCATAATGCCAGAAGAACCTGAGGAAGAGATATCTCTCGACAAGTTGCCTGAAAAAGCGGAAAAAATTGCAAAAGAAATTGATAAAACACTAACACAAGCATTTAGCTCTAAAAAGCCAGCCCCAACAGTTAAAGATCACAACAATGAAAAGCTCCTTGCAATAATTTTAATTATTCTCGGCGGGGTTTTGATTTTAAGAAAGATAACTCCCTTCATGTGGTATCTCCAAGGAGACGTTCTTTTAGCAACACTGTTGATTCTATTTGGAATATACTTGCTGATGAGGGGGTGAAAACATGGGAAGAACACTCGGACTTTTCCTTTTGTTTCTTGGAGCATTAATACTCCTTAAAAAGCTCTACCCCGAGACACTAACATATTTAGCTCCCTATGCTCATTACATAAAGGCATCATTTTGGGGTGTTGCTCTCGTTTGCTTTGGTTTATACTTGCTCTCAAAGAATAAAGCTTGGAGAACTACAATTAGTGTAATCTTTGTCCTCTATGTTGCCCTTTACCTAGTAATTCCTGACGTCAGCACTACTTCTTGGTACTCGATAGGAGATTGGTTTGCGGAGAAAATTGAGGGAGAAATGCACACCGTTGGAGAATTTCAAGCCTCTGAGCTGATTATCCAGAACATAGTGGCCGAAACTAAAATAGTAAGCACTGATGGGAACTCAATAAAAGTCACCTCAAATCTTCCTATTCAAGCAGAAGTAAATGGGAATGTCCTCATTCTTAAATGTACTAAGATGTGCAGCAGATATAAAAACGGCAAGCTGATTGTGGAAGTAGGCAAAGGACTCTTAAAGAGCCTTGAAATAAGCGACACTGTTGGAGATTATTATATAAATCTCAAAGACAGCCTAAGCCAAATCACGATAAAAAACACCGTTGGAAGATTCAGCATCTCACAGATGAGAAGTGAAAATCTTTATTTGAACGACTTCGTTGGGGATTTCAACATAGAGATTGAGGACTGCTCTCAGATTACAATAGAAGATGGAATCGGTGATGTAACAATTGACATACCCTCAGAATATAAAGTGATTCCAGTCGTAAGAGATTCTGCAACAAAGCTTGAAATCAATTCCAATGAGAGTGGCACAAAGACATTAGAGCTAACAATTGATAGCATAATAGGAAGAGTTAAGGTGAGCTGAGAGAAATGGAGAGGTGGAAAATAATTAAAGCTTTTACACTCGGACCCTTACTTGAGGCCGCAATCCCGAAGCCCGGCAATGTAAATAGGTTTAGAGATTTCGAGGATTTAACCCTTTATCATTTTCTCTTTGGAAATGTGGCCGTTGTTGATATGCTCTATGAAGCAACAGAAGTGGGTAAATTAATTAGGAGAGGATATTATCAGCTAAGTGAAGCTAATATAGGAGAAATGATAAAGAGGGCTGTCCAAAATGCAAAAACTGTGCAAGATGCAAATCCAAATTTTGGCATAATAGCACTGGAGATTCCTCTCGTAATTGCTCTAGTTATTTCAAGACATATCTATGATGCCAGAGAAGTTGTAAAAAGATTGATTGCCCACTCAACAGTCAGGGATACAATGGAGTTCTATAAAGCCATAAGAATTGCTAATCCTAAAGGAATAAAGAGTGGAGTTAAATATGATGTTTACGATGAGAATGTTTTTGATGAACTTTTTAAAGATAGGATTAACCTCAAGCGTTTAGCAGAAATCAGCTGTGAAAGAGAGCTTATCTTCTGTGAATGGCTCAACGGTTATGAGCTGAGCTACAAAACATTCTTGAGACTCAAAGAACTGACCGAAGAACTTAATCTTGAAGAAGCAGTTTTAAGAGCATTTCTTGAACTTCTAGCATCAACACCCGACACCCTTATTATCAGAAAAGCTGGAAAGGCTGAGGCTGAACTCGTAATGAGGATGGCAAAAGAAGTATTGGATGGAAATCTCAGTATTAATGAACTGGATAAATTCCTAAGAGAAAAAGAAGATTTAAGGAATCCTGGGAGCTTGGCAGATATAATGGCAATTGCTTTGAGTTTGCTAATTCTTGACGGCTACAAACTCAATCTTTAATTACCCTTATCCTCTTTGCTCCTCCCAGTCCAACTCCAAGCATTTTGGAGTCTATAACAACGGCATCTTTGCCAAGCTCTTCAAGTAGTTTTACTTTTAAGCCTGAAATCTCTGTGACCTTTTCATCACCACCAAATTCCGCATCAACTTGAGCCTTTAAGAACTCATAGGCCTCTTTTCCAAAGAGAACAATATCTGGCTCAAAACCGTCCATCTTGAGTTCGTTGGCCTTTTCTTCAACTGCACTTAAAACCCTAATCAGCTCTCCCCTCATTCAGATCACCTTGAAATAGCCTATGAAGTTCAAACATTTAAAGTTTTTCATGCTTGTAAAACTTCATTCATTGATGACCTCAAATGTGTATGCAACCTCAGTTCCACTGAGCTTCAAATGGGCTGAGGCCGAGCAATATTTGTTTTGACTGAGTTCTATTGCTCGCTTAGCTTTCTCTGGCCTTACATTTCCATAGATTTTGTAGTGGATGTGAACCTTCTTGTAAATCCTAGGGTGTTCTTCTCTCCTTTCTCCACTTATCTCAACTTCAAGCCCCTCGATCGGCTCTCTCATCTTTTGGAGAATCATGACAACATCAATAGCTGTGCATCCGGCAACAGCCAGGAGGAGAGTCTTCATGGGAGAAATGCCCTTTTCGCCAAAGATTATCTTTCCACCCTCTTCAACACTTGCTTCAAATTTTCCATCTTCAAGCCACTTAACTTTCCCTGTTATCATTTGACCACCCAAAAAAATAATAGGAAAATACTTTTTAAATAGCTTTGTAAACTTTCCTTCATGTATATAAGACCGTTTGACCCTTGGAAATCGAAACTCTGTACATGTCCTTTCAAATACACGCTGAACATTTACACGGGCTGTGACCATGCCTGTGTTTACTGCTATATAACCGCTTATATCCCCAAAGCTTTTAAGGTTAGAATTAAAGAGAACCTCCTTCCTAGTCTCGAGAGGGAGCTCAGAAAATTTGATAGAAGGTTCATAATTTCGCTCTCCTACTCATCTGATCCATACCCAACGATTGAGAGGCAATTTGGCATTACACGAAAAGTTCTCCAGCTCTTCAAAAGATACAATATAAGATGCATAATTTTGACAAAATCAGATATTTTTGAGCGTGATTTGGACATTCTAAGAGAACTCAAATGTGCTGTTGGCATAACAGTGACGACAATAGATGAAGAAAAAGCTAAGGCATTAGAGCCAAATGCGCCATCACCTAAAGACAGAATAAGAGCTCTAAAAAGAGCAAAAGATAGTGGAATTCCAGTTTATGCAAGGATAGATCCAATAATACCCTTTTACACATGGGGAGACTTTGAGGAAACTGTCAATGCATTAAGCTTTGTCTCCCATATAACAGTTTCAACTCTGAAGCTCAGAGCAGATTCATGGAAAAGAATGAAAGCGAAGTTTCCAGCACTCATGAAGAAACTTGAGCCACTATATAAAAGAGGGGAGAGAATTAGTGGATATTATTACCTACCAAGAGATTTCAGATTAGAGATTTTGGAAGGAGCAAGAAGGATCATTGAAGAGAAAGGGATTACCTTTGGCTCATGCAGAGAAGGCTACTATTTTTATCCTACGTGTGACGGCTCTCACTTAGTTCCTCTATAAGTTCCTCAATTATTTTCTCAGCGGCTTCTCCAGTTTCACTCTCTTGCCTCTTAATTTCCTCCCCTATTTCTTCCCTAATTTTGTTTTTCTTGTACTCTAACGCCTTTTCAACCAGAGCATCAAAGAGAGGCTGCATCTCGTCCAAATATTCAGCGAGCCACTGAACACCAATTGCAAATTTTTCTGGAATTTCAATCCCTTCAATTATCCCATCGTCAGCATAGGCAACGGGTTTAATACCCTCACCTAGCTTTCTAATTGCTTGATGATGGAAACTGTTGACTCCGATGAAAACCTCATTTGTTCCTTCAATGTTTAATTTTTCCTTCAAGATTTCAAAAAGCATTGAATTTGTTTTTATCCTAACTTCATGAACTTTGCAACTCGGATGGACTAAGAATCTACCCCCGCTTGTCCAGTCATGCTTTATTGCCTTTGGAATCTCACTAACAACATCTTGATATAGACTACCTCCGAGGGCAACGTTCAGTGCTTGGGCACCTCTTCCAATTCCCAAGATAGGGAGGTTCCGTTCGAGAGCAGCTCTGATTAAAGTAAGCTCAAATTCATCCCTCTGCACATCCAAACTTCTTATTTTTGTCGTTAGCTCTCCCCCATAGTATTTGGGATGGATATCCGGCCCTTCTGGGAAAATCAAACCATCCATTGCTTCAAGAACATCTGTTATTCCAACAAGAGGAGGGATAGCTACGGGTATCCCTCCAGCTTTTTTAATCCTTTTAACATACATATCATTTATTGTCAGAGCACCAGTTTCCCAATCAAACTGAGCAACAATACCTATAATAGGTTTCATAATTATCACCACCAGATAATAATTACTAGGGGAGTATAAAAATGCAACTGCATAAAAATGATGAGAAAAGTGGAAAAGATTACGGAGATCACTCTTTCTTCTTAAGCTTCTCGCACTTCTCGACGAAGTCCTTGAGGATGTCGTAGAGCTTTGGCTGTCCAATTTCCTCGAGCTCATATCTAACACGAACAGCTGGCTTGTTGATGTTGAGGATTCTTCTCAAGTCAATTGGTGTTCCAATGACAACGACATCAGCATCTGCTCTGTTGATAGTTTCTTCAAGCTCCTTGATCTGCTTCTTGCCATATCCCATTGCTGGAAGGATAACATCTAAGTGTGGATACTTCTTGTATGTCTCAACTATTGAGCCAACTGCATATGGTCTTGGGTCAATGATTTCCTTAGCTCCGAACTTCTTGGCAGCAACGTAACCGGCACCGTACTTCATGCCGCCGTGTGTGAGTGTTGGACCGTCTTCAACAACAAGAACCCTCTTGCCTTTAATTAATTCTGGCTTGTCAACAAAGATTGGTGATGCTGCTTCAATAACAATAGCGTTTGGATTGACCTTCTCGATGTTCTCTCTAACCTTCTGCACGTTCTCGGGATAAGCTGTCTCAACCTTGTTGATGATTATAACATCAGCAGCTCTGAAGTTGGTCTCACCTGGGTGATACTTGAGCTCGTGTCCAGGTCTGTGTGGGTCAGCTACAACAATCCAAAGGTCTGGCTCGTAGAATGGGAAGTCGTTGTTTCCTCCATCCCAGAGGATTATGTCAGCCTCTTTCTCTGCCTCTCTGAGAATCTTCTCGTAGTCAACACCGGCATAAACTACATGACCATAGTCAATGTGTGGCTCGTACTCCTCTCTCTCCTCGATTGTACATTCGTACTTGTCGAGATCTTCATAGGTTGCAAATCTCTGGACGATTTGCTTCCTCAAGTCACCATAAGGCATTGGATGTCTTATGACTGCAACCTTGTATCCAAGATCCTTCAAAATCTTGGCAACTTTTCTTGATGTCTGGCTCTTTCCACAGCCTGTTCTAACAGCTGTAACAGCTATAACTGGCTTGCTTGACTTGAGCATTGTGCTCTTAGGTCCAAGAAGCCAAAAGTCAGCACCAGCAGCATGAACTCTTGATGCTAAGTGCATAACGTGTTCATGTGATACGTCAGAGTAAGCGAAGACTGCAATATCGATGTTGTGCTCCTTGATGATTTTTTCCAAATCATCCTCGCTCCAGATTGGGATTCCATTTGGATAAAGTGGACCAGCTAATTCTGGTGGGTAAATTCTACCCTCAATATCTGGGATCTGAGTGGCTGTAAATGCAACGACTTCATAATCAGGGTTGTTTCTAAAGAAGACGTTGAAGTTGTGGAAATCTCTTCCAGCAGCTCCCAGAATAATAACTCTTCTCTTTTTCTTCTCAGCCATTTTCAATCACCTCAAAATATTTCATATCGGCAAAAAGGTATCAATCTTGGCATTTATAACCATTTTCGTTGAATAATGACAGATTATGGCAAAAATTCTTTGGATGTGCATTTTTAAATTGGAATAAGCTTCGAAAATTGAATAGCAATCTTTGATTCACAATTACCAGCAAACTTAATAATTCTAAAAAACTACCTTAATTTCTGGTGTCTCTAATGAATGAGATTGAGGTCAAAACTCACACAGCCTTGCATGTTATTAAAGGCGCAGTTGTTAAAGTGTTAGGGGAGAAAGCAAAGTGGACTGCAAGCGTTTATGTCAACGGAAATCACGGAAGATTAACAGTTAAATTTGGCAGAAAGCCAACTCCGAAGGAGATTGCTGAAATTGAAAGGCTAGCAAATGAGAAAGTTAAGGAAAATGTTCCCATTCATGTGTATGAACTGCCAAGAGAAGAAGCCGAAAGGAGATTTGGTGAAGATATGTACGATTTATTCCCAATTCCCCCAGAGATTAAGACTCTGAAGGTAGTGGTTATTGAAGATTGGAATGTCAATGCATGCAACAAACAGCACACAAAAACAACGGGAGAAGTTGGAGAGATAAAAATCAAGAAAGTGAGGTTTAGAAAGAGCAAAGAACTGCTCGAGATTAGCTTTGATGTGATTTAGCTTTTCAATAGGCATTCTTCCAGCTTTTCCATTTCAAATTCTCTAACTTCAAATCTTCCCAACTGATGCAGTGTTTTGAGTCCAGCTCCCGTTAGTATACTCACAACCCTTTCATCTCCCTTAATTCTGCCTTCTTCTCTGAGCTTTTTTACAGCCGCTATACCTGTTGCAGAAGCTGGCTGGACAAATATACCTTCTTGCGCGAGCATTCTCTGGGCGTTAAGGATTTCTTCATCGCTAACAGCAACACATATGCCGTTGAGTTTTTTCAAAAGCCTCAATACAGCATTCCCGCTCGGCGGATATGGATTTTCAATTGCATGCGCTATTGTGTGCGGATTTTCAAATCTTTCAATTTTTTCTTTCTCTTCAATGAAAGCTTTGTAAATCGGTGAACAGCCTTCAGCTTGAACACAAACAAATGTAGGTAGCCTATCAATAAGCTCACTCTTTTTAAGCTCAAGGAAGCCCTTTATGATACCTCTAATTAGCCCACCAGAGCTTGTTGGAACTATGACATAGTCTGGCATCATCTCTTCCACAATTTCAAAGCTTATACTCTTATATCCCTCTATACGGAATGGATCGTCAGAATTTATGAAGTAAATGCCAAGTTTTTGCCCAAGCTTAAGGCTTTCATAGTAGAGTTTCCCATAATCACCCCTAACTTTTATAACTTCAGCCCCATAAACAGCAATCTGCTTGAGCTTTTCCTCTGCTATATTTGAAGAGACGAGAATGTAAGCCTTCACTCCTGCTCTTGATGCATAAGCCGCAACACTTGCAGCCATATTGCCCGTTGAAACAGTCCCAACTTTGTCAAAGCCTAGCTGTAAAACCCTATGGATTCCTAAAAACGTCCCCCTATCCTTAAAGCTCCAAGTTGGATTAACAGTTTCGTTTTTTAAATAAAGCTGGATTCCAAGCTTTTTTGAGAGTTTTCTTGCTCTTATAAGTGGAGTATCTCCCTCCCCGAGACTTAAATCCAAGTCAAGTTCAAAAGGAAAGAACTGAATAAAGCGCTCCCAAACACTTTTCCCGATTCCAGCAAAGCCTTCAAAAAGCTCAAGCTCTAAAGGCTCTCCACATTCACACCTCTGATATGGCTTTCTCAAAGAATATTCTCTACCACAAGCTGTACATCTAAGCATTCTTCAGCCTCCTAACCGCTGTAAAAATAACATATCTTCCTTCTTGCTTAATTGTAAACGATAACTCAAATTCTGGATGTGCCTTAACGTAGTTATCTCCAATTGTCTTGAGTGCATTATAGAACTTCTCAGCACTGCTCTCATCTTTCCAAGCAGTTTTCCAAGCTAAGATTAAGCTTGTGGAATTTTGAGCCAAAACTAACTTATCCCCTCTCCACCCATCTGCAATCTCCTTTGCTTCTTTTTCCTCATAATTGTGAACAAGTAAGAGCAAATAGATATAAAATTCCCCCATCGTGTCTTCATGGACTACCTCACCATTTTTAACGCTTAAACTCACGTTTTCTGGAAATGTATAGCTCAGATACATTTCTGGATTCATTACTTGTTGGGTTGTGATTGGTAACTTTGAGTAGGCCCTATTAACCAATCCCCAACCACCCTTTTCGTAGAGATACTGAACGAATTTATCACCAAAAACGTAAGGGAAAGCGTTCAAACTCCAAACGGGGTCTTCGAGGTACAGAGATGTTATTTTTTCTATTGGAATGTGGTATCTTTTGCAGTACAAATCAGCGACTAAGTCAGCATCTCCTTCGACCAAGGCCCTTATAGCAAGGGTTGAATCCAAAGTTGGCCCAGAATAAGGAGCGTTAAAATTCTGCTTCTGCAAAACATGAGTTAGCTCATGAGCGACAACTCTATAAGCAGTTTCTCCACTTTCTAAGAAATTTTCCTCAATGATATAGACTTTATTTCCCATGGTTACAGCAATCCATGAAGCTGTTTGCTCTTTTCTCTCTCTTGTTAAATTATAGCTTGGAGGAACAAGAAAAGTCATCTCATAGATTGCTCCCCATATTCTGAGCTCAAATATATCCCCCTTCGAAGGACCCCATTTTTCTAAGGCTTCTTGCCTTGTAATCACAATTATTTTAGGCGATTCTTTGAATGTGAGATTTCTAATCTCCTGAACTTCACTCTCAATCTCTTGAACCTTCTGGAGTACTTGTTTAGCCCTTTCATCTATTGACCCAACTCTGATTTGATAAAATGATGCGATAAGAATGACAATCAATGTCAATGCTATTAACCCAGATTTCTTTTTCACATCACTCACCTTCGAAAGGTTATTTAGTGGAATACGCTTATAATCCATTTGGTGTCGTTACATGGGAAGGATTGTGGAGGTAAATGAAGCCATTGATGAAATTCCAGACAATTCAGTGATAGCTGTTTCAGGCTTTAATCTGCTTGTAGCCCCAGAGTATTTGATCCTCAAACTGTTTGAGCACTATAAAGAAACAGGACATCCAAAGAATATTTTCTTGGAAGTCAATCCAATTCCAACAGCCCCCAATGGTGTTCTCGACAGGGTAATGGAAGAGATCTACAATGATCCAGACCAAGATTTCCTCTCAGGAATCCTTGTTACCTATCCAGGCTGGTCTCCCTATCTGCAAAAGCTGATTCAAGAAAATAGAATTGAGGGATACACATGGTCTATTGGGACGGCTTCGTGGTTTTTCAGAGAAGTTGCGAGAGGCTTTCCAGGAGTTATAACGAAAGTTGGAATAGGGACGTTCCTTGATGGAAGACAAGATGCCGGGTATTTAAATGACCTCGCAAAAGAAAAGAAGAGATGTAAGGTTCAGCCGATCGAAATTAACGGAGATGAATATCTCCTATACACCGCTCCGAAGCCAAATGTTACATTCATAAGAGGAACAACAAGCGATGAAATCGGAAACATAACGACAGAAAGAGAGGGAGCATTTACAGACATTTTGAATATGGCTCAGGCTGCTAAATCCCTACCAAATCCAGGGATTGTGATAGCCCAAGTTGAAAGGATTGCAAGATTTGGCTCTCTTCACCCCCAAGATGTGAAGGTTCCAGCACCCTTAGTGGATTATGTAGTCATTGCCCCAAAGGAATACCACAAGCAGAGCGCAAACATCCAGTATGATCCAAGAATTTCCGGTGAGATTATCCCTCCAGCTAAGCCAAGAATTCCAGAAATCCCATTAAATATCCGAAAAGTCATTGCAAGAAGAATTCTGCTTGAGATGGTTGAGATTATCAAAAAGCTTGGCAGACCAATCTTAGTTAACTTAGGAATTGGCATCCCATCAGAGGTAGCAGCAATTGCAACCGAGGAAGGCGTTCAAGATTATCTCTTTACTACAGTCGAATCAGGGCCTTTTGGAGGTGTCGCATTGGGTGGGCCAGATTTTGGAGCATCAATAGGACCATTTGCAATAATATCTATGGCAGATCAGTTTGCCAATTATGAAGGTGGGGTTATTGATGCTGCGAGCTTAGGATTCATGCAAGTGGACAAGTATGGAAACGTCAATCCTTCAATTCTGCCTGGCAGATTGCCTGGGCCTGGAGGTTTCCCAGTGATATCATTTGGCTCTCCAAGAATAATCTTTGCTGGAGGATTTACTGCAGGAAAGAGGGACATCAGAGTCAAAGATGGGCAATTAAAGATTGTCAAAGATGGTAGCATTATCAAATTCGTAAATCAAGTTTACAAGATAGTCTACAACGGTAAAGTTGGCCTAGAAAGGGGTCAGAGAGTCATATATGTAACAGAAAGGGCAGTATTCAGGCTTACAAAAGAGGGATTAATCCTTGAGGAAGTTGCTCCAGGTGTAGATGTAGAAAAAGACATCTTGACAAAAATGGAATTTAAACCTAAAGTAAGTCCAGTGCTAAAAGAGATGGACAAAAGGTTGTTCCTAGCAGGAAAAATGGGATTGAAAGAGGAAATCAAAGAAGCACTCAGTTAAGTGCTTTTGTTTTTATCTTTATTCTTTGAATTCAACGAACTCCTCTTTCATGCCATCTTTTGTGATCACAACAACTTGTATCTTCCTGTCCCCTGTATAAACGTCTCTCTTACCAGCTGTTCTGACAGCTCTAATAGCCAATTCTCTTGCTTCTTTAATGCTCATATCTTTCTTGTATCCTTCTTCGAGAATAGCTATTGCAAAAGGTGAACCGGAGCCCGTTGCTGTATAGTTGTCAAATATCAAGCCTCCAAGTGGGTCTAGATTTGCTAGAGTTGGTTCCTCAACATATCCGCCGATAATTATCTGCACTAGATATGGGAACCATTTGTTCTCATTTAATATGTTGCTCAAGAGATTAGCCATCGCTTTTGCAGTCATTGGTCTTCCCCATGTGAACTGGTAATAGCGAGCCTCAGCCTCAAGCATTCTCGCAAGCATTTGAACATCTCCAACGCTTCCTGCAGTTGTTATTGCTATTCTATCAGTAATCGGGATAATTTTTCTGATGTTAAGCGTCTCAACCATGTGGTCAAGTGAAGCTTGAGTATCAGCTGCCAAAACAACACCTTCATTTACTTTAATTCCGACTGTTGTGGTTCCAGTTTTCTTTTCCATAATCTCACCCCCTAAAAGTGGATAGACAAAAGAAGTTTTTAAAGTTTGGCTTAAATATGAATAGTCCAAGAAGAAACAAGAAACCCACTAACCTAAAAGAGAATTCAAAAGCAGTGCTTAGAAATTTATTGCTCTATTGAGTCTTTACAGTTTTCACAGACCCACTTCTCTTGTCCACCAATATAAACTTTATATAGTGGACCGTACTGTCCACAAATCTCACAGATTCCATAGACTTCAGTCTCGGTTTCCAATTCTTCTGTCTCTTTTTCCTCGCTGTTATACATCGCCAGCGCTGCAAGTAGGTCAGCAGCAGTTACAAATCCTATAGGCTTGCCCAGTTTTGTAACAAGAATTCTTCTAACTCCCTTGTCCATCATGAGCTCGATAGCATCCTGGATGTCATAGTCGTATTCGATTCTAACTGGATTTTTAGTCATTATTTCCTTGACTTTAACCCCCTTAGGACTCTTTCCTTTAGCAACAACTTTATCCAGAATGTCTCTGTCAGTTAATATGCCCACTATCTCTTCATTCTCAACAACAACTGCACTGCTAACTTTATTTTTGGCCAGTATCTTGGCAACTTTATCAATTGTATCATCTGGCCCAACAACCACTGCCCTTCTCTTAAGCACTTGTTCCACAGTTATTTTTGGCATCATTGCTATTCCCTCCCATTCATGTGGAGATATGAGAAGAAACTTAAAAATGTTTTGGGATCAGAGGTTTCTTTTTGCAAGCCAGTGTGTAAACGCTAAGAAGAGAATTATAAACGTTACAATTACAATATAAGGAAGGTATAATACCGGAGGAGTTGCAGATTTCTGAAGTGCTGGTGTGGTTGTAGATGTAACTGTTAAAGGAGTTGTAACTGTTGATACCCTCTCTATCGTTGCCTGAGTAACTGTCTCAGTTACAGTCTTTGTTAAATTCTGAGTAATATTCTGAACAGCATACTCTTGTGCAAACTTTGAACCAGCTTTCATTGGAGTCAGGAGGACTTTCGAAAACTTGTAAACCCCATAAGCAATTAAACCTGCAATACTCAAACTAATAATTTGAATTTTCTCAAAAGTTCTCAATATTCTATCCTTTACAGATATTTTTCTTGGGAGAAGAAGTATCGGCCTTGGGGATGCACGATAAAGTTTAACTTCTTGCAGTCTTTTTCCATACTTTTTACCTACAATCTCGACTAAGCCTACTTTGATCATTTTATCGATATGATATGAGACCGTTGAAAGGGGAAGATCTAACTCTCGAGCAATCTCAGAAAGAGAAAGCGTTTTCTCTTGAAGAAGTCTCAAAATAGCCAGAGATTTCTCATTCATTAATATTTGAGCGAGCTCCTTAGCTTTTTCATCATCAACACTAATAGTCTCAAATTCCACAAAACCCCACCAATAGAACTAGTGAGCAACGGAATATTAAGATTTCCTTTAACTTCAACGTAATCTGAACTAAAATTCGAAATTTGTAAAGTGATGAAAAGGAAAGAAAAGCTAAACTATTAAATTCATGGCTTCTCCAAAATGATCTCAATTGTTGAGGTGTTTGCTGTTCTTCCGTCTGCAGTTGGAAGTTCCTCTGTACCGATCTTGATCTCCTTAACTCTAACCTCTGGCAAGAATCTGTTCCTGACGATCTCTGCAACGTCAACAGCTCTGCTGATAGCCCTTCCTCTTGCCTTAATTGAGACCTCCTTTGCACCCTCGTTGAACTGGGTTATAACGGCAAGGACGTAGTTCATAACAGGCTTCTTTCCGATGTAAACAACATGTTCCTCTGCCATCTTTGGCACCTCCGAAAGTTTTGTCATAGCCTTTTCGTGATTTTTACGTTAAATACTTTTCGGTTGCTTGGATATTTCAGCAAAAATGTACCATGAAGTGTTCGAACTGCTTAACATGAAAATGTTCATAGCAAATGCTTTTAAGATGTATTATCACATGTATTTGGTGATATCATGGCCGTCCATCCGATCGATTATCGCTATGGTAGTGAAGAGATGAGAAGAATTTGGGAAGAAGAAAATAAGCTGCAAAAGATCCTTGACGTTGAGGCAGCTTTAGCGAGAGCACATGCGAAAGTTGGGAATATTCCGGAAGAGAGTGCAAAAGTAATAAGCGAAAAAGCTAATATAAAATACGTTAAGCTTGAAAGAGTGAAAGAAATTGAAGCTGAAATTCATCATGATATTATGGCTATAGTAAAAGCTTTAAGTGAAGTTTGCGGTGAGCACGGTAGGTACGTTCATCTTGGAGCCACTTCAAATGATATAATTGACACTGCAAATGCTCTTCTTATTAGAGAATCCTTAGAGATAGTTCTTAAAGATTTAAGGGAGATAAGGATAATCCTAAAAGAACTCGCAAAAGAGCACAAATACACCGTTTGTATTGGAAGAACTCACGGACAACACGCTGTTCCTACAACTTATGGGATGAAGTTTGCTATATGGCTTGATGAGATACAGAGACACATTGAAAGAATAGAGCAAGCAAAAGATAGGATTTTAGTTGGACAGATGAGCGGTGCTGTTGGAACCATGGCATCTTTCGGAGAAAAAGGTCTGGAAATCCAACGCTTAGTTATGAAAGATTTAGGACTAAAACCTGCAAGAATAAGTAATCAGATAATCCAAAGAGATATTTATGCTGAGCTCATGATGATTCTAGCTTTGATCGCGTCCACACTTGACAAAATTGCTCTTGAGATTAGAAACCTCCAAAGAACTGAAATTCTTGAAGTTAGCGAGCCTTTTGGAAAGAAGCAAGTTGGCTCATCAACAATGCCTCACAAGAGGAATCCAATAAGGAGCGAAAAAATCTGTGGACTTGCGAGAATCATATACTCTAATGTTATCCCAGCACTTCTGAACAACCCATTATGGCACGAGAGAGACTTAACGAACTCTTCAGTGGAGAGAGTAATCCTTCCAGAGACATTCATGCTGTTGGATGAAATGTTAAAAAATACAAAAAAAGTGCTCTCTGGCCTGGAATTTTTCCCGGAAAATATAAAACGCAACCTCTACTTAACAAACAACCTTATAATGGCAGAACCATTGATGCTAAAGCTAACAGAGAAGGGAATAGGAAGACAAGAGGCTCATGAAATTGTTAGACAAATCGCTATGAAAGCATTCTATGAAAAAAGAGACTTAATCGAGGTTGCTAGAGAAAATGAAGTTGTGAGAGAATACTTAGATGACAAGGATTTTGAGGAGTTAAAACCGGAGAACTACATTGGACTTGCTCCTCAGATAGTAGATGATGTAATTCAATATATAGAAGAAATTGAACAAAAAGAAGCTCAAGAATCTTAGGCATCTGTTTTCTTGCTGTGTCCATTTTTATTAACTTTTTGTTAGTTTATAACTTCATTATTGGGCATCTCTCAATATTTTCAGAGAATTTTTACTTATAATAATTGTGTAATTTATATTTTTTAATATTTTAATTCAAAACTTTCATTTATAGTATTTATAAATTTCAATAAATTACAAAAATCAAACTTCAACAATTTATGATAAAATATTAGACTTAAAATAGTAAAAAATTTGAAAAAATTACGATATTTGATATTAAAATTGACAAAAAGATTTAATAACATGCCCAAGAACTCAAAAATGAGGAGAACAGTATGGAAGAGCTCTTAAATGCCATAATACAACTTATTGAGAAAGAAAAAGAGGGAGAAAAGAAATTATCTATTCCCCCAAAAGGAGTTAGAGCACTAATTGAGGCAGTTAGATTAGCAGAGATTATAAAGCCCAGCCAATATGCAAAGAGGGAGGCGTTTAAAAAACACCAGATTGATGAGTATTATCTAAACAGAATGCTTACAATGCTTTTTTATGACATCATGAAGAAACAAGGGTTAATAGACAGAGCAATTGAAGATATTGTCGGTGTCAACCCTTTAATTCTTGATCCCTGGTTAAGGGCAGCTCTCAGGGTTGTAATAGACGTGTCACTCTTTCATCCTTCTAAACCCAGTACTCTCAAGGCTTTAAAATGGAAAGGATCAGACTTTATATCCTCTAAGACACATCCCTATGTTGGCATGTATTATTGGGACATCTTTGATAAAGTCATTAGCTATAAGCCAAGACCCAAGAGTAGAGATGAATTCCTCGAATGGAAGTATACTGCACCCATTTGGTTTATAAAGAGAATTAAGAGATTATTGGGTGAGGAAACAGAACAGTTCTTCCAAGCTGTGAACTCAAAACACAACTGGACAAGTATTAGGGTGAACACCCTCAAAGCTACCGTAGAAGAGGTAGTAGAAACTCTAAGAAGCGAAGGAAAAGAAGTAAAGGTAAACGAAAGAGTTCCAACTATAGTGAAAATAAAGGGACCATACGATTTTGATAGAAGCAAACTCTTCAGAGAAGGAACGATTTTGGTACAAGAAGAGGCAAGTGCAGTAGCTTCTCTAATTCTTGATCCTAAACCTGGAATGACTGTTGTGGATTTAGCCGCAGCTCCAGGGGGTAAAACAAGTCACATTGCAGAACTTATGAAGAATAAAGGAAAGATTTATGCATTTGACATTGATGAATTCAGGATAAAGCGGATGAGAGAAATCCTGAAAAGAATGGGTATAAACATAGTCAAGATAATCAAAAAAAATGGCAGGAAAGCTCCTAAAATTCTTGGGAAAGAAATTGCAGATAGAGTTCTGCTAGATGCACCATGTACTTCATCTGGAACCATAGGTAAGAATCCAGAATTAAGATGGAGATTAAGGGAAGTGAAGATCCAAGAAATGGCTGAGCTACAGAAAGATTTACTTAAAGCGGCTGCCCAGCTCCTAAAGCCAGGAGGTAGGCTATTGTATGCAACATGCAGTCTTTTCCCTGAGGAGAATGAGGAGAATATAGAGTGGTTTTTAGAGATACACGACAACTTTAGATTAATACCGTTAAATGACCCATATGATGAATCTCCACTGTTGAAAGGCACTATGAGGGCATATCCACATAGACACAATACCATAGGGTTCTTCTATGCTCTTCTAGAAAAAGTTGAATGAATGTAATTATGATGGATAAAGTTAAAAATATAACCATCAATGGAATTAAGGTGCCAAAGATGCTGGAGATATTGGGGTTCATATTCTACGCTGGAGCAGCATTAGTGATACTATTTATAGCAGCGTTTTCTGGAGGAATTTCGAGAATACTAGCATTTCCAGCAGCAATAGGCTATATGCTTCTTGCATTTTGGTCAATAGAGCAGGTGGGGCTGACATAGTTTCAAGAGGTCAAAACAGAGATAAAAGACTGATGCTTGCATTAAACTTAGCTTCCTTTGGTCTAGGGGCAGTTTCGTTCTATATCTACATGGAAAGCATTGCAACACCAGCTTTGCTCCTTGGACCTGCCTTTGTCATTGGGCTTTGGAAGAGCTTTAAGGAACATTAACTCTTGTTTTCTTTTCTTATCATTTTTTATGGCCTTTTGTATTCATCTGTTCAAAAACTTTAGATATAATGAATCTTATATGACAATTATGTATAGTGGTAAAATTAACAAGGTTTAAAAAGACTCGGAAACATTACTTGGTTATGGGGAGAGAGATGTGTGGAGCATATAATTTGGCAAAACATGAAGGCCTATATCTAAACCTTACCCCCTGGAGGGAAGATAATATTCTGAAGCCCTTTCGATGGTACTACTCAAAACAGCTTAGGATTGGGGGTTTAAATCCGAGAACTACTGCCATTTTGCTAACACGAGCAGAAACAGGAGCTGATACATATACCACAGCAATATACCTGAATCATATTCTAAAGACAAAGCTAACAAGTCTTCAGTCTGTAGCATCATGGAAACGCCAGATAACAGCAGAGGATATAGTTAAAACTGTAAGAAAAACACCCAAATCGTTAACACAGGAGAGTATTTTGGATACAATAAAATCTGGAGTGGAAAATGCAGTCAATAAACTCAGTGGGATTTCAATTGATAACACAAAATCAAAAGTACCCCACTGGCTAATAAAAACACACATTTCTAAGACACTTTCTGAGCATACAATAAGCCTGATAGAATGGACATTAGACAACAGTCGATATGATATTTATCTACCGTTGGAAAATGTAGCGATTGAGGTAAAATATGTCTGGGGATATACCATAAATTATCGTGAATATGCTGAGAGAGACAAAGCTATCTATGTCATCGTGGGTAAAATGTCTCATGGGAAAAACTCAAAAGAATAAGCGAGGCTAAAGGTATAAATTACATTCTGTACCGTACAGATTATGGTAGGTTCTTTTCGAATCTTGCGGATCTAGGTGAGTAACATGGTAGAGGATGGCACTGTAAAGTATACCCACCTTGGTCCCCTTGCAATGGAAATAATCATGACAAAGCTCCAACAGGCCGTTCTCTATCGGAATATGACCCAACCATTTTTCAGAGAAAATCAGAAAAATGGATATCTTGAACTGGTGATCCCCGTTAACTGCCTCTCTCCACTAGAAAAATATGTTTTGGAAGCGGCTGGTTATCCGAAAAAGCCTGTACGGCTTGGAGATAGCATCATCAGAGCGTTTATAATAAATGTCTATCACATAGAACAGGACAACCCAGAACTATCGAAGAAGATAATCGATATCTACAATAAACGTCTGGAAGAGAGTTGCGTTGGCCCGTGTTACAAATATGAAAAATAACCACCATGAATCGTAACCAATTTTTGTGTTGTTAAAGCGGGGTTAGAGAATAAAAATATGTAGTTTTGAACAACATGTCAAGGCACAGGTAAATGCTTGTCAGCTTTCCATAATACATCATTAAACGTAAAAATCTTAATTATGATTATTGTAATATTTCAAAAATTTTTACAATTATGTTTAATTTACTATTATAATTACCAAATAAAGAAAAGTTTATGATACCTTAAGGTTTTATTTTTGATGATAGTCATTTAAACTAATAAAATTAAAATTATGCTACATGTCAAAAATTACTTATAATCAACGTTAAAATTCCCACAAAATTCTGAGAGATAATTTCACAATTTTTGCATATGCACAAAATTTTTAAACTTTTAGGTTCCCCTAATTTTGGGGTGAAGATATGCAAATAGCAGTTAGCGGAGGAAAGGGAGGAACTGGAAAATCAACGGTTGTAATTAACTTAGCTATTGCTCTGAGGGATTACTTTGACCTGACTTTGGCAGATTTGGATGTTGAAGCTCCTAATGACCACATACTCTTAGGGATAAAACTCCAAAATGAAGAACCTGTCAAGCTTTTCATGCCACGTTTTGACTATTTCAAATGTATCAGATGCAAAAAATGTGCGGAGGTTTGTGAGGAGCACGCAATAATCACTATGAAAGATGGAACACCCTTTTTAATGCCAACATTGTGTTCTGGTTGTGGTGCCTGTCAGATTGTCTGTCCCGTCGAAGGAGCAATTTTAGAAGGTAAAAAGCTGATGGGTTACACATACTTAACCGAAACTCCATATGGCTTCCCTTTAGTTACCGGTAAGCTGTTAGAGGGAGAAGAGAGGGCAATGCCTATAGTCGTTGCAGCAAAGAAAAGAGCAAAAGCACTCAATAAAGAACTTTTGATCGTTGATACTGCTGCAGGAACGAGCAATACTGTTTCTAAAGCTTTAGAGGATTCCCAGCTTATTATTGCTGTCACTGAACCCACGCCGTTAGGTCTTCATGATTTAGAGTTAATTCTCAAGCTCGCAGATATTATTGGAATTAAAACATGGGTTGTTATCAATAGAAGTGATTTAGGAAATAAGGATGCTGTGAAAGAACTCGCAAGAAAATATAACGCCAGAATTATTGCTGAGATTCCCTATAGTGAAAACATACTAAAGAGCTACGTTGAAGGGAAACCAATTGTTTTAAGTGATTGCGAGGAAGCGGAAATTTTCAGAAAGCTTGCTGAAGAGGTTGCTAACTATTTGAGGTGATTAAAATGCAGATTGTCATTGCAAGCGGTAAAGGAGGAGTTGGAAAGTCAACAGTTGCAGCCTCACTCATATATCTGCTCAAGGACAGGTACAAACTTATAGTGGTTGATGCGGATGCCGATGCTCCAAATCTCCACCTGCTCTTTGGGGTTGAAAAGTGGGAAGAAGAGAAAGAGCTAACAGGAGCTAAAGTTGCAAGGATAAATCAAGATACGTGTATCAGATGCGGTATTTGCTATGAGAGATGTCCCTATGAAAGCATAAAGCTTGTGGATGGAAAATACGTTGTGAATGAGCTCACATGTGAAGGCTGTGGGGTATGTAAACTCGTGTGCCCAGTTAGAGGGACAATAACTCTTGAAGAAGCTCGCTCTGGAGTAATTAAGAAGACAACAACAAGGTATGGGTTCCCATTGATTTCGGCTCAATTGGACGTGGGGAGGCCAAACTCTGGAAAGCTCGTTACAGAGGAAAAAGAGTGGGCAAAAAGAATAATGCAGGAGCAGAGATTAGATCACATGATAGTCGATTCAGCAGCTGGAATTGGATGTCAAGTGATTGCCAGCATTGGTGGAGCAGATGTCGCTATCCTTGTCGCAGAGCCAACTCCAGCATCACTGAGCGATGTTAAGAGGGTTTACAAGGTTGTCCAGCATTTTAGAGAGCCCGCTTACTTAATAATCAACAAAGCAGACATTAATCCTGGCTTCAAGGGACTTTATGAGTTTGCGGAGCAAGAGGGAATACCAATTTTGGGTGAAATACCCTATGATAGGGCAATTCCATACAGTATGACAATGCTTAAGCCATTTGTTGAAGCATTCCCAGAATCAAAAGCTAGCAAAGCGCTTAAGGAAATTGCAAAAGCTGTGGAAGATGAAATTTTAAAGTAGTTTTAATTTTTATTTTCTCTAATCTAAATTATGTAATGATAAACTGTGACAAAAACATGTCTTGATAACATTGAGATGGCCTTTTTGGTCCTGCTCGTCTTTAGGATCTTAATCTGTGTTATATCACTGGTTTAGTTGTTAGACACTACCGATAAGCCTAAAGCTATATGGGTGCAATATTACACGAAATGACAAAGTGCAAGTTGTGTGGTCATGAGTCCGAAGAGATAAGCAAATCAATTGGAGTATGTGTTAACTGCCTTAGAAAAGATAAGCAAGCCGTGAAAACAGCAATGGAAAGCCACTTCAAGTGGCGCGAACTTATGGGGCTTCCCCCAGAGCCGCCAAAAAATGGAGAGCTTCAATGCAAAATCTGTGTTAATGAGTGCAAGATTCCAAGAGATAGTTCAGGTTACTGCGGAATAATATGGAACAAAGGTGGAAGGTTAACCACAATAACTGGGACATTCGATAAAGGTTATTTTCACTGGTATCTCGATCCTCATCCAACAAACTGTGTTGCTGAACCTGTCTGTCCTGAGCGAGAGCATTACGGCTTTTACAACTTGGCTGTCTTCTTTGCTGGATGCAACTTGAACTGCCTCTTCTGCCAGAACATCCACCACAAATACATGATAAAAGAAGGCAGAATTGATATGGGAGAAGGCGTTGTATTAAGTACTAATGAGCTTGCAAATATCGCTATGCAGAGACGGGTTACTTGTGTCTGCTACTTCGGAGGTGATCCAACACCGCACAGCATTTATGCCCTGAAAGTCTCAAGGAAAATTCTAAAGCGAACTGAAGAGAGTAAGAGAATTAAAAGAATTTGCTGGGAAACAAACGGTCTAGAGAATCCAAGGATAATGAAAGAGATGGCAGAACTCAGTCTCAAAAGTGGAGGAATCCTTAAGATTGACTGGAAAGCATATACGCCAAGAGTTTATCAAGCTCTGACAGGCATAAATGGGAAAAAGCTATCGAAAGGATAAAGGAGAACGTTAGGCTTGTCTTGAAGATGGGGGAGGGGAGAGAGCCACCTCTTTTGGTTGTCAGCACTCTTGTAGTTCCTCACTACGTTGATGAACACGAGATATTCAATATTGCAAACTATATAGCTGAAATAAATCCAGAAACGCCTTATGTACTGTTAGCTTTTGCTCCTCAGCACTTAATGCATGATGTCCCAACAACAAGCAGGAGGCAAATGGAAAAGGTTTACAAAGCAGCTCAAGAGGCTGGGCTAAAAAACATCTACATTGGGAATCCGTGGCTGTTGAGATAATTATTCCTCGTTATCTGAGCTTTGAGTCTTTGGCACCTCGTTTCCCTGAGCCAAAATTATTAGCTCTCTTCCCTCAACAAGCATTTGTACAACTTTTTTTCTCGCTGAGCTTAAAGCTCTCCAGACCGTTCCTCTTGAAACGCCCATTCTCTTTCCTGCCTCTTCTTGAGTTAATCCCTCATAATCCACTAATCTCAATGCCTCGAACTCCTCGTATGTCATGAAAATCGGCGGCTGAGGAGGTCCAATAGGCGGGCGCGCTGGATAGAAGTGCTTAATCTCTGGGATGAGACCAATAAAGCGCATCTTTCTCCTTCGTCCTCTGCCTCTACCCCTTCCCATTCCCCAAGGCATTTTAACACCAAACAAGAATTCTCATTAGGATTTATAGAGATTTCCCTTCAAGTTTGTTTGAAACTCTCAAAGACTTTTTAGCGCAATTAACCAAACCAAGGTTAGATGTGATAAAAATGAAAAGGTTATTAACAGCCATTGTTGTGCTGATTATTGTTTGGAGTCATTGTTGCCTACAATACGGAGGAGAAAAAAGTGATCATACTTAAAGCCACATTTAGAATGGGAGGTATAACCTATGAGGGACATGAAGTGCAAGGAGACACTTTAATTTTCAAATTCAAGCGGACTGGAGATTTCTTCACCCAAACAATAGTGGAGAAGGAAGTTAAAGCAGAAGTTGATGAGTTTCCGGCTAAAGTCATTATGGAAGTTGACACCAACGGAAATGTTAAGAGATATGAGGCAGAATTAATTTTTGATGATGGCAATGAGAAAATTTACAAAGCCTCAGAGCTTTGAGTTTGTGTGTCCTTTTTGTGGATATAAGGCAAAGAGCCTTGAAGAGCTTAAACAGCATATCCTAGAGAGACATACCCTCAATAGAGAAGACATCAGAGATCCTAGGTTCATCAATATTTGATGCAAAGTACTTAGAAAGGTTAATAACTTCTCAAAAAGAACTTTCTGTGGTGAGTGAAATGGAATTTAAGGTTGTAGAGAGAAAAATAGGATGGCACAAAGACTTTGATAGTTCGCATTTTTTAGTTCTGCCTTATGATAGCAAATGCTTGAGAATTCATGGGCATACTTACAACGTTGATGTCGAGATTTGGGGAGACTTAGATGAGAGAGGCATGATTTTTGACTTCAATCACTTAAGCAATCTCATTAAGGAAGTTGATCATCGCATTTTAACAAGTATCAAGTGGATTAAAGAGGATGGAGACTACATAATCATAGTTCAAAATGACAAAGAGCTCAAACTTCCAAAAAATGAAGTAGTGCTAATTGATGCTCCCAATGTTACTGCTGAGCTTATAGCGGAGTGGTTTGCAAAGAAGATAGCAGAAAAAGCCGGGAATAATGTAAAGCGAATAAAAGTCAAAGTCTGGGAAGATCCAAGAAGCTATGCCGAAATAATTTTGGAACGTTAACGTTTTAATTTTTAACATTATTTTGATAATTTTGTTCCAAAAAAATTAAATTCTGTTTATCTTATTTCTTTTGAGGTGAAAAAACATGAGACTCTCAAGGGGAAGGAACTTCATGTTTAGGATTCCTGAAGGGGAAGAGTTTTTGACATTCATTAACAAATTTGCAGAAAAGAACAACATACTTATTGGAACAGTAACAGCAATTGGAACGCTTAGAAACCCAAAAATCGGGTATTTTGAAGAAGAAAAAGGCAAATATAAAGTAATTGAATTAAGTGGCACTTATGAACTCCTTTCTGCGCTGGGCAACATCAGTCTAAAGGACGGGAAGCCCTTTGTCCATATCCACGCAGCTTTGGGAGACAAAGAAGGCAGAGTCTGGGGTGGTCATTTAATTGAAGGAGAAGTATTTGTTGCTGAGGTTATCATCCATGAACTACTTGGAGAACCATTGGAAAGAAAGCCTCAAGAAAACGGGCTGATGCTTTGGAATACAGAAGAAATTTAGAAGAGTAAAAACTCTCATGCTTTCTTCCCTTTCTTTAAGATTTTTGCGAGTACCATATAGTGCCATATTACTATTCCAAAGATGCCTATGAACTCTGAAATTGCCACTCCGTTAAAGACTCTCATTGCCCAAAACCCAAAGATCCAGCTGAGAACAAATATTATGACAGTTATAATTCCGAGTTGCTTCTCTCCCTCAAGATATAGCCCAATTCCAGCCACCATTATCCCAAGACTTGCTGTAATGAAGAAACCCCAGCTGACATAATAATGAGGAGAGGTTCCTTCCGGGAAAATCCCAATTCCTGCTAGGAATACCAAGCCAAGGATAAAAATCCCAATTCCCAGCTTTATTGTGGGGTGTTTTGCCTCCTTGAAAAGCCCTAAGGCATAATAGATACCTAAAACCGCTGCAACTACAATTGGAACATTCATCACCCAATTGTAAGGTAGGCCTACTTTTCCGAGGTCACTTATGGCGTTCTCTGTGAGGCTCCACCAAGAGCGATGTATGAATATTGCCGTGAATATCCCACCTAATCCAATAAATGGTGCACAGAGACCAGCCAGTTGTTGGCTTTTTCTCATTGGCATCACTGATTTAATATGCTCCCCTCTACCTATAACCCTAACGCCTATTAGAGCTTCCGATAGGGCTTCAAATCCACAGCATGCACTACTTCTCATAGAACACCCTATAGTGCTGAACGTACTTCTCCTTTTCCAGCAGAAAGTCGTCATCTTCGGGGTAGTACTTTGCGAGTTTAGGATTTTCGCCCGCGAACTTTTTAATTGACTCCATTGAGTCCCAGATGGTTACGAGAAGAAAATGTGCCATATCCTCCTCATCTCTTCGCGTGAAATATAGCTTTAGCAGACCATCAACGGAGCTATAATCCGGTACTGCCCGTTCAATCAAAAATCTCTCGTATTCGTCAGCTTTTTCAATTGGAACCTTTCCGTGCCATAATCTCATAATGGTCAAAATATCACCCACTTCACCTAATGCTCTATTATTATATTATATTATTATATTATATATTAAAAACCACCGCTACAATGCTCGCAGATACTTTTGCTCAAATCCCGTTGTCTCCAGTAAAAGTTTCCAAATTAAAGACAATGGAGAAATACCAAGAGAAAAAAGAAGCATATTTCACCAGTCGTTCACGCCATGTCTTCTACCCATACCACGTCCCATTCCTTTTCCTCGACCCCTCCCTCCACCTTCAGCTCCAAGTATTGGTTGTGTTAATTCTCCTCTGAGATATGCCTGAACAGCTTGTTCGACCGTCATAGTCGGTGGTGCTGAGACAAACTTTATGCCTGCAGCTTGAAGAACTTGTGAGGAATTTGGGCCAAACTGTCCAGCTATAACAATATCTACGCCTTCATTTATGCAGAGCTGTGCTGCCTGAATCCCTGCACCTTTTGGAGCAGTGTAAGCAGGATTTTGAACCACCTGAACATTTATTATGTTCCCGTTCTCGTCAACATCGACGATTGTGAAGGTTGAGGCTCTCCCAAAAGATTGGGTTACGAAATCGTCAAGCCCTCCTTTTCTCGTAGCTATGATAAACCTCATTTTTTCACCTCCGTCTTAAAATTAGGACAGCCTAACTTAAAAAGTTTTGCATATGCAAAAAATTAGAACTACACTCTTGATCTTAAAAACTCCCTCAGCAGAAGCAGAACCACCAAAGTTATTACATACGGTGATGCAACAAGGAACAGTTTAATTAGGACGTACAGTATCGCAATTATAACCAAAAGATCTATGATTCCAAAAAATCCGCCGAATCTTCTAAAGCCCCAGAAGCTTCTCCTACATCCTCTTCCATATCCTCTATTCATCAATCTCGGCATTGTATCACCTCAAAAATGAAAAACAGGAAATCACCACCAGCCATAAAGCCACCTAAGTGTCCTCCTGTTAGGCGTTCCTGTCCATGGGCAGTATCCTAACCGAGCGCCCCAGCCTCTTCCTCCTCTGCCGCCACCTCTTCCCCAACCACGGCCTCTACCCCAGCCGTAACCAAAGCCATAAGCTGGCCCATAGGCTGGTGCTGTAACTTGGGGCTGAGCTGTTTGAGGAGCACCCTTAATCACACTCTCAACGGCTTCTTTTATTTGGGTTCCTGGTTGAAATGTATAAACCCTAATTCCCGCAGCTTGAATTGCCCCCAAAGCGTTTGGCCCAAATTGAGGAACAATTACTGTATCAATCCCTTCATTTATGAGCATTTGCACGGCCATTGCACCTGCCCCACTGGGAGCATTAACTGCCGGATTCTGAATTGTCTTGACATCCTTTATTTCGCCGTTTTCAACTTCAATTATAGTGAAAACTGGTGCTCTGGCGAAAACTGGTGCAATTGTATCATCTAATCCCCCATTGGCTGAGCTTGGAACCGCAATTTTCATTCTTACCATATTCATCACCTCCACTTCCTAACATTTTCTATTTTGTGCATATGCACAAAATCTTAAAAGTTTTTCGGTTGACCTAACATACTGGTTTATAAATACCGGAGATGAGAAGATAATTGAGATAACCATGTATTTACGAAGGGATTTAATTCGGCCTCGTGTCTATCAGGAAGTCATTTATGCTAAGTGCAAGGACAAGAATAGTTTAATTGTTCTTCCAACAGGTTTAGGAAAAACGCTCATTGCAATGATGATTGCTGATTATAGACTGTCAAAATACGGTGGGAAGGTTTTAATGCTTGCCCCTACAAAGCCTCTTGCTCTTCAGCACAAAGAAAGCTTTGTTAGACTTTTTAACCTGCCACCTGAGAAAATAAACGTTTTAACAGGTGAGCTCTCACCAGAGCAACGAGCCAAAATCTGGGAGAGGAGTATAATCATCACAGCAACTCCCCAGACGATTGAAAATGATCTGCTGGTTGGGAGAATAAGCTTAGAAGATGTTGTTCTGCTTGTCTTTGACGAAGCTCATAGAGCAGTTGGCAACTATGCATATGTTTACATTGCCAAAGAATATATGCGACAAGCGAAACACCCACTTATTTTAGGTCTAACAGCTTCACCTGGTAATGATGAGGAAAAAATACGACAGGTTATTAAGAATCTCTATATTGAACATATCGAAATTAGAACTGAAAATTCACCCGATGTAAGACCTTATGTCCAAGGTGTTAGATTTGAATGGATTAAAGTGGAACTGCCAGGAATTTACAAAGAGGTTAGAAAGCTCTTGAGAGAGATGCTTAAGGATGCTCTAAAACCTTTAGCTGAAGCTGGCTTGGTTGATTCTTACTCTCCAGATATACCAAAGAAAGATGTCCTCAAAGCGGGGCAGATAATCAATGCTGAAGTCGCAAAAGGGAATTACGAAATTGGGAAGCTTATGCTTTATCAGGCTAAAGCTATGAAACTCCACCACGCCATTGAGCTTTTGGAAACTCAAGGACTAACAGCTCTAAGGGCTTATTTAAAAAAGCTTTACGAAGAGAGGCAGACAAAATCAAACAAAGAGCTCATGAGTGATCCAAGAATGAAGAGAGCAATATCTCTTTTAATTCAAGCTAGAGATTTAGGGCTAGACCATCCAAAAATGGACAAGCTGAAAGAACTCATAAAAGAGCAGCTTGATAAAAAACCTAACTCAAAAATAATTGTTTTTACAAACTATAGAGACACCGCAAAGAAAATAGTTAAAGAGTTAGTTAATATGGGGATTAAAGTTTCACGTTTTGTCGGACAAGCAAGCAGAGAGAATGACAGGGGAATGAGCCAGAAAAAGCAGAAAGAAATCCTTGACCTTTTCTCTCAAGGAGTGTTTAACGTCCTTGTTGCTACAAGTGTTGGTGAGGAAGGTCTGGATGTTCCAGAAGTAGATTTGGTTGTGTTCTACGAACCAGTTCCTTCAGCGATTAGGAGCATACAGAGAAGGGGAAGGACTGGAAGGCACAAGCCCGGCAGAGTTGTGATTTTAATGGCAAAAGGAACGAGAGACGAAGCATACTACTGGAGTTCACGGCACAAAGAAAAGCAGATGATTGCTGTCCTTAAGAAGGTGAGTGAAATGGTTAAAAAAGAGAAGCAGGCTTCCCTTTTGGGATTTGTTAAGCCCAAAAAGGAGGAAGAAAAAAGAGAAATTATTGTAGAAGAAGAGAAAGAACAGCAGAAAGCTGAAGTTTCAACCGAGGAAGTCTATGAGAAACTTCCGGTTAAACCAATTTTTGTGAAAAAGCCTAAAGGGATTGTCATCTATGTTGATTCTCGTGAGCTGAAGAGTCAAGTGCCCAAGTATCTTAAGGAACTTGGAGCCCACATTGAAGTCAAAACTCTGGATGTCGGTGATTACATAGTCAGTGAAGATGTAGCTGTTGAGAGAAAGTCGGCAAATGATTTCATTCAGTCCATAATTGACGGCCGTCTCTTTGACCAAGTGAAGAGATTAACAGAGGCATATGCAAGACCTGTGATAATCATTGAGGGACAGCTTTATGGGATTAGGAATGTTCATCCCAATGCAATTAGAGGAGCTTTAGCTGCCGTAACCATCGATTGGGGTGTGCCGGTTCTCTTTTCTGCTGATGCTAAAGAGACAGCACAGTTTATCTATTTAATCGCAAAGAGAGAGCAAGAGGAGAGGAAAAAGGAAGTTGCTGTAAGAAGCGAGAAGAAGGCGTTGACTTTAGCAGATAGGCAGAGGCTGATAGTTGAAGGTTTGCCCTATATTTCAGCAACTTTAGCAAAGCGTTTGCTTAGACATTTTGGAAACGTTGAAAGGGTTTTCACAGCAAAAGAAAGTGAGCTCATGGAAGTCGAAGGCATTGGAGAGAAAATAGCGAGGGAAATTAGAAAAGTTATTACTGCTCCCTACGTTGAGGACGAAGAAGAGTAAAGACAGGGAAGCCTGTAATCAGAACCATCACTCATTACAACTAGAATGCAAATATTTCTGTGCAGTGATATTTTGTAATTGTTAGTCTTGAATACAAGAGCAAAATAGTTCTTGGTAGCAAAAGGTGAAAGGTTAATTCTAATGGCATTGCTCCCTTCAATTTCAATTCTTCCACTACTTTCGCTGTAATCAAGTTCCCATTTTTCGGGAAATCTAACTTTTATCCTTTTTATATTGTTTATCCCACCAAAATCAACCAAGCTCACGAAGAAAACTGCCCAGTTTGAGGTTACTAAACCAACCCCATCAATTCTCTGCGTCTGTTCTGGAGTCAGGGGGACATAGGTAAAGTCTATATCACGGGTTTCAGTTCTGTTACGAATATTAAGACAACCATACACCATGTGATTATCTTTAAACTCATATGACATGCCCCAGAACTGGGATGCCGGAACCTTGTAGGTGTAAAGCTCCCTAACTATTTCAAGGGGATAATTCGGAGTGTTATATTCTTTGTAGGATTCCACGAGAATTTTTGCAACTGATGTTCCATTCGACAAGATTTGTGCATGAGCTATATACCCTTCAACTTTCATTGAGTCAACTATGGGACATTACAGAGATAGAAGGATTATAAAAAGACACAGAAAGCATCATTCCGACAATTAGGCCAAGGACAATCCCAGCAACAAAAAGTTTTAGGGCCTTCATTGCTGATCCCATAGTAATTTAACTACAAATGTTTATAAGAGTTACTTTGTTTCATTGTCAAAATGTGCCCCGGGGGAGCGGAGGGAACTCACAGCTCGCCTCCGCGCTCATTCCCCACGGTTGCCCGGGGCATTATAAATTCCACGCATTTAAACTTAAGCTTTTTTCATATTTCATAACCATTAGGAATATTCATGAAGAAGAGTAATAATCACGGCTCATAAAAAAAGTTATATAGAGCTTTTTTCTTAAAATAAAGTGGTGATACGTATGAAAATCGTTGAATTGGACATTAAGTTACCATATGACAAAAGAGGAAAAATTCTAAGCAAATTATGTGATAGGGTTAGGGGTAAGATTAAGGATATACACTTCTTCCCACCCACAGCTTCTGGAATAAGTGAAATAAAGATGAAAGTTGAAACTGAAAATGTTCAAAAACTTCTCCAAGACTTGAAAAGAATTATAAAAGAAGGGAAAATAAGCTTCAAAGTCTTGTCCGAGGCTTAACTTTAACGCTGAACTATTGCTCTAACTCCTGCAGCTGCAAACACTAAAAGCTCAAAGAGTCTGTATGCCTCTTCTACATTCTTTGCTTCAAATTCCACAGTTTTTCCATCAATTCTCTTCACAGTAGGTAAGAGCTCAGCCGTGTCCACCATTTCACTTCCTAAGAAGCGAAGCTTAACCTTTACGGGCTCTTCTGTTTTTAACGGTTTAGCTTCTCCACGTTTAAACTTTTCAACAGCTCTATTTACTGCCTCCATTAGCTCCTTTTCAAGCTTCGCTAAGCTTGGACTTTTGGCTGAGTATCTTGATAAAGCGTTTTTGAACACAACGCCCTCAGCCCAAGGGGTGAAACTTTTCACGTCTTCCTCAATCAGCTTTGCATCTCCACCCACAAGAACAACTGGAATGTTCCAGCTTCCTAAAAGGTAGCTGTTAAGGAGAAATTCGCTCACTTTAACCCCGTTTATCTCGAGATAATCAACAGTTGCACCGCTGTAAGTGTGATCAAAAGTTGCATAAGGAGTTCCAGCTTTCGCGTGATAGCCTAGGAACATTGCAATATCGCTTCCTTTAGCAAAAGCCACCATGCTTAATGGTCTTGGAAATCCTCTCACAAGTTCAACATACTCTGGCAGTTCTTCAACTAAGAGGTTGACCATAGGACCATGACTGTCTGCTATTATAATTTCCTCAAAACCTTTTTCATGAAGTGTTTCTGCAACAATCAGCGTTATTTTGGTTGCTATTTTCCTTGCCTCGCTATATAAGGCTCCCTTAACAAAGAGATGCTCTCTACTGACAACAAAAGGCATGCCTTCTAAATC
Organism: Thermococcus paralvinellae; assembly: GCF_000517445.1. Lineage (NCBI taxonomy): Archaea > Methanobacteriati > Methanobacteriota > Thermococci > Thermococcales > Thermococcaceae > Thermococcus > Thermococcus paralvinellae. The sequence goes on from NZ_CP006965.1 coordinate 1,041,673, forward strand.
TATGGAGATGAAGGCTTTCATTTACATCACCAAGATAAATATCGAAACGATAAAAGAAAAGTTTTGTGGTAGAAGAATTCAGCCTTTAACACCTTTGATTAAACTTTCAAGCCTTTTCCTAGCTTCTTCCAAAGAACCAGCTTTTTCAATAGCTGTTCCAGTAACAATAATATCCGCCCCGCTCTGGGCAACCTCTCTGGCATCTTCATAAGTTCTTATTCCACCCCCAACGATAAGTGGAACATCAATAACACTCTTGACAACCCTAATCATCCTATTTGGGACGTGTTCGGGTGCCCCACTTCCAGCCTCAAGATATACTAGTCTCATCCCTAAATATTGACCAGCCAATGCATAAGCTGCAGCTATTTTTGGCTTGTGTCTGGGAATTGGTTTTGCATCTCCAACCCAGCCAACAGTTTCACCAGGTTCTATGATAAGATATGCCATGGGGATTGGTTCAATGCAATATCTTTTTACAGTAAATGCACCTAAAGCTTGAGCACCCGTTATAAAGAATGGATTTCTCGAATTGAGAAGGCTCATGAAGAAAATTGCATCAGCATATTTGCTTATACCTCCATGAGAACCAGGGAAGAGTATTACGGGCAGAGAGGAGCTTTCTTTTATGGCCCTAACGACACTATCCAAAACCTCACCTTCGGCACCTGTTGAGCCTCCAACCATTATTGCATCTACTCCAACTTCTTCGCACATCTTAGCTATTTTTGAAGCCTCTTCTGGTGAAACATCATCAGGATCAAGCAGAACAAAGTGCAACTTTTCTTTTTCAAGCTTTTCGTGAATATATGATTCAACCTTTCCGAGCTTCAGTTTCATTTCTCTCCCTCCAATTTTCTAACTTCATTGGGACTTTTAACACTTTTCCACTTCAATCCCAATTTTTGGAGAATAGTAGTTAACAGGTTGTCAGGTTCATCTTTGAAATAATAGAGATTTGAGCCTATCCTTAAATCACTTGCTCCAAATCCCTTAACCGGCTTTCCAAATTTTGAAACTTCTCTTGAGAGTTCTTCTTCGATCTTTGCATCATTTGGAATTAAGTAGGCTCTCAGAAGCTCGGATTCTTTAAGAAGAAAATCAATGTGCCAATGAAGCTTTTTGTCTTTTTTAAAGTGTCTCTCAACTCTCTTCTCAAGGGAATTCATTGCAGAACCCACATAAACGTAATACCCAGCTTTAAGAGGAAACTCTTTTCTTTTGGTTCGTACAATCATGTCTCCCTCGACTTTAATGACTAGGAAATATGACCCTCTCATAATATCACCTTGTAAAGAAGATTTTATAAACTAACCTCCAACCCATTATTAGGTGGAATTAATGGATGAGAAAAAGAAGAAATCTGTGGATGAATTCGCCTGGCAGGAATATGATAAGGAGGAGTTTAAAGAAAAATTTCCTGCCTTGGCTAAAGAGCTTGAAGAAAGGGAAGGTATTGTTATTGAAGGTTATCGCGTAGATGAATTCCAGGTTCTTGAAGAGGAGGAGCTTGAAGAAGAGAAGATAGACTTTTCAGGATATAATCCCACAGTGATTGATTTCTTAAGAAGATGTGAAACCGATGAAGAGGCTTTAGAGATTATCAACTGGCTTGAGGAAAGAGGGGAAATAACTCACGAAATGGCCAAGGACTTGAGAATTACCCTTGTCAAGAAAGGAGTTAGGGCCTTTGGGCCAAAGAAAGAGTGGGGTTGGTACGAAAGACATGGAAAGCATTAAAAGAAGGAAAGAAGTCAGATATTTCCTATTCGCTGAAGAACCATCCCTTCAATTCTTATTGGCTCTGTTCTCCTTGCATAGATGATAGCTTGGTCGAGTCTTGCCTCGCTCTCAGCGTATATTGTGAACAATGGATCACCTTCCTTGACTTTCTCCCCAACCTTAACATAGAGCTCAAGTCCAGCTCCCTTGTCCTCTGGTGCTCCAGCTGCTCTTGCAATTCCTGTTATAGCCTTATTGTCAATGAAAGTGACATAACCGCTTGTTGGGGCTGTGAAAGTATAGGTTTTGTCCCCAATTGGGATTTCTTCTGGTTTAATATCTGGATTTCCTCCCTGCTCCTCAATGATTTCTCTCATCTTCTGGTAAGCTTTTCCGCTCTCAAGAATTTCTTTCGCCATTTTCTTACCCATTCCAGCTGGTGCAACTCCACCCATCTCTAAGAGAATTCCTGCCAAGCCTGTTGCCTTCTCAACGAGGCTTCCAGGGCCTTTTCCAGTCATGAGTGTCTGCAACGCTTCCTTAGCTTCAAGGGCTGGACCAACTGTGTGTCCGACTGGCTGTCCACCATAAGTTATTGCAACCTCAACATATTGCCCCAATCTCTTTCCAAGCTCAATGAAGTCCCTTGCTAATGATCTTGCCTCTTCCATTGTTTCAACTTTGACTCCCTTACCAGTTGGAATGTCAATTAAAATGTACTGAGATCCCATAGCATATTTCTTTGACATAATGCTTGCAAGCATTAAGCCTCTTGGATCAATGCTTAGGGCCCTCTCTGCCTTAATTGTTATGTCATCAGCTGGGGCTAAATTCAATGCTCCTCCCCACACGAGACAGGCACCAATCTTCTCAACAATTCTCTTAATTTCGTCCAAGCTGAGTGAGACGTTTGTAAGGACTTCAACAACGTCAGCTGTTCCAGCTGCACTTGTGATAGCTCTTGATGATGTTTTTGGAATTGTTAATCCAGCGGCAGCAACAATTGGGACAACAAGAATGTTTGTCTTGTTTCCTGGGACTCCACCAATACTGTGAACATCCATAATTGGCTTTCTGTCTATGTCCAACATATCACCTGTCTCTGCCATTGCAACGGTAAGAGCAGCGATTTCATCCATATCAAGACCATTAATCTCGAGAGCAGTGACAAATGCACTAATTTCAATTTCTCTTAACTTCCTATCAACAATGTCCTTAATTATGCTTTCAATTTCAACTTTCCTTAACTTTTCTCCGTGCATCTTTTTCTTTATGTAGCGTATGCTTTCCGGAGTTCCTGCTGGAGCTATGTTCACAATCTCTCCTTGAGAAAAGCTGTGTACTTGGAGAATATCTTTGCTCAGTCCAATTTCTCCCTCTTCAACCATGTTGCTTATAACAACATCCCCATACACCGTTTTTTTGCCACTCTCAATTTTAACCAAGTCCTCTGGGTGCAATTTAACCTTCTTTGCATCATTTTCATTTATAACCACCGTAAATCTCCCAGTATATACATCAAGAATTCTTATTTTTGCCTTCATTTATCTCCCCCCTAAAAGTCGGTAGTGTCTTATATTGAACAAATCACTACTTAAAGATTTTTAACTAAATTATGAAAAACTTAAAGGAGAATAACTTCAGATAGTCACAAAAATCTGTAAAGAAAAATAAAATTCAATTTAGGCAGTAACTCTCCTTGAAAAATCTGGTATGACAAATTTTAAAGCATTACCTTCATCAGAAATGGAATTAAATACTCTCAGAACATCATGTGCAACTTTCTTTAACTCTTCTGGAAGAACAGCATCTTTTCCATAGGCATAATAAAGGACTTCATCAAGGGGGGCACTTACAAGTTTACCGTTGAACAGATACACTTCTTTTTCTGTTATTTCTACTATGTGGTTTGGATACGCCAATTTCACTTTCATAGCCCTCACCTCCAATATATAATTAATAATAATAGCTTATTTTTAAGATTAACGCTGTAGAAGTTTTAGTTACAATTTGGGATTAATTAAGATTGATATTCGAAAATTAAAGATAAAAACTGGTAAAAAGAAACGAAAAAGACACTACTCAGACTTTTCTTCCTTTTTCTCTTTCTCCATCTCCTTTTCAAGCTTCTTTCTAGCAACTTCTGAGGTGTCAGCTAAGCTTCTAAAGAGCTTGAGCATTTCCATAGGTAGTGTAAGCACTATGACATTGCTCTTGTCACTTGCAACATCGCTAATCGTTTGCAGTGTTCTCAATTGCAGTGCCATTGGATGTTCTGAGATTATCTCAGCAGCTTCTCTAAGCTTCTCTGCTGCCTGTCTCTCAGCCTCAGCAAGTGTTATCCTTGCTCTCCTTTCTCTCTCTGCCTCAGCTTGTCTTGCCATTGCTCTCTGCATTCCACTTGGTAACTCAACATCTTTTAACTCAACAGTTGTTACCTTGATTCCCCATGGATCTGTGGCCTCATCTATAATCCTCTGTAATTCTCTGTTCAGTTTTTCTCTTTCACTCAAAAGCTCATCCAAATGTGCCTGGCCTATTACACTTCTCAAAGTCGTCTGGGCAATTTGAGAAGTTGCCATAATAAAGTTCTTAACTTGTGTAACTGCCTTAATTGGGTCAACAACCCTAAAGTAAACAACTGCATTAACCCTAACTGGAACGTTGTCCCTTGTTATTGTTTCCTGCACTGGAACGTCTAAAACTTGGGTTCTCAAATCCACTATAACTGCTTTTTCAAAAATTGGTATTATGAAGAACAAACCTGGACCTCTAGCTCCAACAACTCTACCTAGCCTAAAAATTACTGCCCTTTCATATTCCTTAACTATTTTCAGTGCTGAACCCAAAAACACTAAAATAAACAACAAAACAACTGCTGTTACGATAAAGTTCCCACCAATAAAGCTTACCATTTTCATTCACCACCTTTACTTTCTTCCTCAAACTTTTTTTCTTTTTCCCTAACAACAATAAGCTTCAACCCCTCTATTCCCACAACTCTAACTTTTTCACCAATGTTTATGCTTTCTCCAGTTTTATTAACTGCCCTCCAAAGCTCGCCCCTTATTTTTATCATGCCTTCAGGCACTAATGGCTCAATAACTTCCCCTGTTAATCCTATCATTTCCTCTTTTCCAGTTTGGGCTTTTCTTCTGTGGGCTCTTATTACTGCTGCCATTCCGAAGGCAAAGAATAACGCCAATAGGATGCCAATTGTTATTATCACGAGTCTAAGCTGTGTGTACACTTCTTTGCTTACTAAATAATCCACGCCACCACCTCCGCTGAATAAGAATATACTGCCTAGAACAAACGAGATAAATCCAGCAACTGTGAACAAACCAAATGTTGGAGTCAATGCTTCAGCTATGAAAAATAGTATTGCCAAGAATATCAACAAAAGCCCAGCACTTCTATAGCCAAAGTATCCAAGGCCTATTATCGCAAGGACAATCATTATCGCTCCTGCAGTTTCTGGGACGTGCCATCCTGGACTTAAAAACCCTAGAATCAGTGCCCAGATTCCAAGAGTTAAGAGGACATATGCGATAACTGGGTCTGTGATGTATGTAATCAACTTGTCCTTAAGGGTGGGTTGCAAATACACAATTTGTGCACCTTTCAAATCCAGAGTTACATACCTTCCATTAACTGGGAGTTTTGTTTTCATTCCATCAGCTTTGTTAAGAAGATCGTTCAAATCATATGCTATGACCTCAATGATGTTGTACTTCAATGCCTCTTCAGGAGTCAAACTTAAATCTTCGGTTATGAATTTTTCAGCAATTGTTGCATTTCTTCCACTTGCCCGGGCCAAGCTCTTAATGTAAGCGATGTAAAAGTTTACAATCTTGTTTGGTGCTTCAATTATGCTTCCGTTTTGGGAGTAACCAAGAATTGGTCTACATGCCCCAATACCAGTTCCTGGAGCCATTGCTATCAGATGAGAGCCTAATGCTATATAAGTCCCAGCGGAGGCTGCCATAGCTCCAGATGGGTAAACATAGACTATTACCGGAACTCTTGCAGTCTGAATTCTCTGTATTATGTTCTGCATTGCATCCCCTCTTCCCCCCGGGGTGTCAAGCTCGATGATTATAGCGTTTGCATTAGCTTTCTCAGCGGCAGTTATGTATCTATCGAATTGATCATAAGTATATGATGTTATTTGACCCCTGATCTGGGCTACATAAACTGTTTTAGCTTGGGCAAATCCAGGTGTGAGAAGGATAAGTAATGCTATAAACAGTAAAACTTTTCGCATTTATCACCACCTTGTATAAAATTTGTTCCTTCAACCTAATTAAAGTTTTCTCTCAGATTTTCTTACTAGCGTTTAAATTTGGATTGAAATGTAGTAAAATCTCGAAAAAACTATAAAGAAGGAACGATATCTTTTATTGATGATGAAAGAGGAAATTAAGAAATTTAAGGTTGTTAAAGGGAATGAAAAAATTAAAATCGCGTGGAAGGTTATACGAAATGCAGCAAAGTATTCAAATAGAGAACCATTTTGGGAATTCCTGAGGGAACAGTTTGGGATAAAAGACAGAGAGATTAAAGAAATCATGTTGTTCTTAGAAGAGGCAGGTGAGTTGGAAATTAAGCGTTCTCAGGATGGAAAACGCCTTTATGTTTCTACCCTAAAGGATATAAAGGAAAATCCAATCAAACTTGATCAATGGTTAAAATGATAGACCTCAAAAAGGTAATCCATGAGATGATAAAGAACAAAACTTGGAAATATGAGAATGGAATATTCTGGCAGGCTTTGGATTATGGCATAGTTGGTTTTGATGGAGAGAACTTTTACCTGCCATATTATCTTTCATCAAAAGAAAAGAAAGACGCAAAAGAAAAAATTGAGTTCATTCTTGGGCTTAATACTGATTTGGAAAAATTTTATGGTGAAATTCAAGATTCAAAGTTTGCATTTCTTATTGATGAGTTCTATGGATTGACAATTCCAGCTGCTCCATATAAGTATCAAGCTCTGGTTGAGACAATAGCCCAACAACAAGTTAGCTTTGAATTTGCCATGAGAACTATTAGGAATTTAGTCGAGCTAGCTGGCAAGAAAATTGGAGATCTATATGTTTTTCCAAAGCCAGAGGACATATCAAAACTAAGCATTGAAGATCTGAAGAAAGCGAAGCTCGGGTATAGAGCAGAATACATTAGAGAGCTTACTGACCTTTATCTAAAAGGGAAGCTCAATTTAAGCCTTGACCATTTAACAGAGCAAGAGGCAATAAAGTATCTTACAAAATTCCGAGGAATTGGGAAATGGAGCGCTGAGTTTTTCCTCCTTTATGGACTCAGACGAAATGTTTACCCAGCTGGGGATTTGGGGCTGAGGAGAGGTATTGCCAAAATTTTTGGAAAGAAAACTAAAGAAGTAAAAGAAAAAGACGTGAGAGAGATTATAGAGCCTTATGGAAAGTGGAAGAGCTTATTAGCGTTCTACATCTTATGCTATGACAGGAAGACTGAAATGGAGAAGAAAGAAAAAGGTGAATCCAATGGAGATAATTCTTCCAAAAGAAAAGTTCAAAGAGCTTAAAAAGCTCAGCAAGATGGAAATCATAAAATTAATCGAGGAAAATCTCAAAAAAGCTGAAAAAACGCTAAAAGCTGAACGAGAAACCTTTCTTAATGAGAAGAAAGCTAAGCTTGAGGAAAAGCTAAAAGAAATCGAAGAACAGCTTGAAGCTCTAGAGAGGTTTTATGAAAAAGCTCTGAAAGATAGAGAGTTTATGCGTGAGATGAGTGAAAAATTAAGAAAAGAAAATGCAGCTTTGAGAAAAGAGCTGGAGGAGAAAAAGCGTGCGCTTGAAAATAAAACCTGAGAGAGGACTTGGAAAAATTGAGGTTGAGATTAATGAAGACCTCTGGAAGAAAATAAGAGATCTCGGCGAAAAATACAAGGCTAGTGAAGACTACATTTTAAGGATAATTCTTACTGGAGAATTTAAAACTCCAAAAGGAGACATTGAGAAGCTGGAGAATGAGGTTAAAGAGCTTGAAAAAAAGGTTTATGAGCTTGAAAAGAAGTGGGCACCTCTTAGATACAAAGCCTATGGAGTTAGTGAAGATAATAAAATTTTGGCTATAGAGCTGAGCGGGCTTTTAGCTGAAAACACACAGCTTAAAAGGTTTTTAAGAAAAAAGATCAAGCCAAATTTTGAGCTTAGAAAACTTATTGAATACTACATCCGATAAAATTATAGCGGATGATGAGTAAATTTAAGCGGAGTGATGAAGAACCCTATGAGCGCTGACGCTTTATTTTCTTCTACTTTTAAAATTTAGGAGTGTGATAGCTATGATGGGCTTAGCCGAGATTGAGAGAAAAGCTTTTGATTTAATGGCTACTTCTATTAGGAAATACAAACTCCTAAATACATGGGAATCAGAGGGAAAAACCATAAAGCTACCATTCCAGAGAGAAGCTGAGCCAAATACATTGGTAGTCTTTTCAAGAGAGATTGAAGTTCCTAACGATGGTCTTAAATGGTTTTTGAAAGTCTCTATGGAAGGAAATGCTTTAGTAAAACTTGACGGAATGGCATATGGAACAATAGATGATATTCACACTTACATCCCAATCCGTTCTGGAAAGCATAAACTTGAGCTCATAGTATCTCCTCTAACAATGTTTGGATACCACAAATGGCGTATTAAAATTGATTATGCAATGCTCGTTGGGATTATGTGGGAACCTTATGTCCTAGCTCAAAGACTGCTTGATTTAGTGAGCTTCATTGAGATAATCCAGGAAGAAGATTTGAAAGAAGCTTTAATGAAAGAACTCTCAGATATCCTTATTCGGGTTAAGAGCGTTCCAAGTATTAAGCAAATTACTCTTCTTAGAATGCTCCTTTATGATGGAGGTTTAGGAATTAAAGAGCTCAAAATTGGACGCTTTGATGTAAGAGAGGTCAGACCTGATTATATGTTTCTCTCTGCAGTGTATGGAATTGGTGCTATGAAAGGAAAAATTGAAGATATCCCCAAGCCGAAGAGAGAACACTACCTAAAAGAAATTGATAGGATTCATAAAGAGCTTGAAGATGCACTTACCAGACTGAGAAGGGTATTCCCAAAAATTGGCAAAGCTTACGCTTTCGCACATTCTCACATAGACGCTGCTTGGCTATGGACATATGCCGAAACAAAACAGAAGATTCTGAGAACTTTTTCGACAATTGAGAGGCTCATGAGGAGGTATGGAATAACATACATCCAAAGCTCAGCCCAGTACTATGAATGGCTTGAGGAGCTTGACAAAGAACTTTTTGAGAAAGTTAAAAAGTATGTCAGAGAAGGAAAATGGATATTGGCTGGAGGAATGTGGGTCGAAAGTGATGTTCAGCTTATAGACGGTGAATCCCTCGTGAGGCAGTTCTTGTACGGCCAAAGATACTTCCTTGAAAAATTCGGGAGAATAGCAAAGATAGGGTGGCTTCCTGATACCTTTGGCTTCTCTGCTTCTCTGCCACAGATAATGAAGAAGAGCGGAATTGAAGTCTTTGCTACATATAAGCTCTTATGGAATGAAAGGAACGAGTTTCCATATCATGCCTTCATATGGAAGGGAATTGATGGAACAGAAATCCCTGTTCACATTATGATGAGCTACAAGTCTTCAATGACTGCCAAAAGCCTCTACAAGCAGTGGAAGCGCTATAAGAACAAATATGAAGTTCCCTTTTTGCTCTATGTCTACGGATATGGTGATGGTGGCGGAGGAATTACATGGGAAATGGTTGAGATGATGAAGCACATGAACAAAGTCCCTCACATCCCAAAGATAGTCAAAGGGTACGAGGATGAGTATATCTCAGAATTTAAATCATGCATTGATAAGATGCCTACATGGGAAGGTGAGCTTTATGTTGAGGTACACAGAGGGACGTATACAACAAACCTTAAGATGAAGAAGTACATGGCAGACGCTGAATCAGTTTTGAGGAGTGCTGAAATCTGGAGCACAATAGCTGAGATGCTTGGACTGGTTGAATATCCAAAAGAGAAGCTTGAAAAACTCTGGAAGAGGGTTCTGCTGCATCAGTTCCATGATGTTCTGCCCGGCTCCTCAATAAAAGAAGTTTATGATGAGGCTATTGAGGACTTAAAGAAAGTAATCAGAGAAGCAGAGGAAATAATTCACAGTGTATTGGAGAGAATTGCTGAGAAGGAAAGCAGTGCCCTAGTCTTCAATGACCTGCCTTGGGAGAGGAGAGAGGTAGTTGAGGTTAATGGAGAATATTACCTCCTTGAGGCTCCACCTCTGGGTTGGAAAGCCTTTGAGCCTATTGAAGTCAAAGAAGGTATTAAAGTCAAGGCTGAAGGAGATAAAATAGTACTTGAGAACGAGTATCTAAGGGCAGTTATAAATAAGGATGGAGAGTTGATTTCCCTTTATGACAAAGAGAATAAGAGAGAGGCATTAAGAAGCACCAGCAATGTCTTGATGGCTCATATAGATACGCCGGGCATGTGGGATGCTTGGGATATAAACGAGGACTTTCTGATTCAAGGTGAAAAGCTCAAAACACTTGAAGAAGCCAAAGTGATTTACCAGAGTCCATTAATTGCGGTCATCAAAGTAGTCAAAGGCTATGGCAGTTCAAGGGTGACCCAGTTCATAAAGCTCCGCAAGGAATCAAAATTATTGGAGTTTGAGACTAAAGTCGACTGGAAGGACAAGGAAATTCTGCTTAAGGCATGGTTCAACTTCAACACACACAACTGGAGTTCCTTTTATGATATTCCTTATGGTGTAATAGAAAGAGCAGCAGTAAGAAACACTCCTTGGGAACAGGCCAAATTTGAGGTTCCAGCTTTGAGATGGGCAGATGTCTGCGATGGTGATTACGGAGTTGCTATAATTTGTACGTCAAGGCACGGTTACACAAACTGGGATTCAAAGATTGGACTTAGTTTGCTCAAGTCGCCAATTTATCCAAACCCATGGAGCGACTTAGGAGAGGGTGAATTCACATACTACATCTATCCCCACAAGGGAGATTGGTTTGAGGGAGAAGTTTACAAGAGAGCACTGGAAGTTTGGTCAAAGCTTAGGGTTGTCAAGGCTAGATGGGTTGAAGGAAAAGCTAAGGGGTTTAGTTTTATGAGAACAGATGCAGTAGTTGGAGCGTTGAAGAAGGCAGAAGATGGAAATGGATATATCCTAAGGCTGTACAATCCATCAAAAGAAGAGCTTGAAGTTGAACTGCCAAAAGAAGGCATCAAAATGGACATGATTGAACTCAAGGAACTTGGAAAGGTTGGTAGAAAAGTCAAGCTAAAGCCCTTTGAGATCAAAACGATTAAGATTTCTTAGTCTTTTTCCTTCTACTCTTCTTTCTTGGGAGTAACCTAACAGGACTCCCGCAATCAGGGCAGATGCTCCCTGGTGGCTCACGCTTAAATTTCTTGTTGCATCCAATGCATACATATCTCCAGCGGATTACTTTCTTTATGCCTCTTTTGAGCGTTTTAAACCTTATTCCAAGGGTTTTGGCAATATTCTGGAGATTGTAATCATCAGTGAAAAGGACAGCTTTGAGTTCATAAGCAAGGGCAAGAACTTCAATATCTGCTTCGCTCAGCTCATCTAATTCCCCTGTCTCAAGGGCTTTCGTCTTAATAACCTCAATGCTCTCCTCTAAAGGCATCAAAACTTTTACTTTGCCAGCACTGATTAAACTCTCCAGAAAGAGTCTCGACTCAGGGTCTTTCACTTCTTCCACTACTTTTGGTGTGGTATAACCTTCAACATCAATTCCCTGAATAAATATTGCGGCATCAATAACGAGCATGATAAAAGTTCAACGTTAGGGTTAAAGCTTTATCCCCCAAATTGATTCTAATGTTAGGGGTGATTGTATGAATGAAAGATTCCGCTATCCAATAAATACTGATGAACTTAACTTCTGGAGAAAGGTCTTTGGTGGAATTTTAGACGACTTGGATCTCAAAATATACTTTCTGCTTAGAGAAAATGGACGAATGAGCGATACTGAAATTGCCAAAAGACTTGGCGTCTCTGCAACGACAGTTAGGAGAAGGCGCTTGTTCTTACAAGAGAAAGGGTATCTTCAAATTATTGGAATCTTGATTTTACAAGAGCTTAATCTGGCATATGCTGATGTCTTGGTTAAATTTGAAAAAACTGCATCAGAGAAGGACATAGAGCAGTTCATTAATGATGCCAAGCAAAACTACAGAATCTTTGAAATTGCAGAGTATGCTGGAAAATATGATGTTCTACTTAGATTCTTTGAGCGAAATTTACACATATTAACAAGAAGTGTACATAAGTTTCTATCTAAGTATCCGTATATAGCCGAATATGAAATCCTACCAGTAACTCAAAGCCCCAAAGCCTTTGATAAAAGATTAAAATAAAGCATAACATAACATTACTGTCATTATTTATTTAGCTTTGAACATTGTAATACATTGGTGTGCTTTTTATTTTGAAAATTGTCATCATTTTAGAGCATTCGATTATAAATGCTCAACAATAGCGTTGAAATTTTACATTGCATTTAAGGGGCTTTAACTTTGTAAAAGAGATTATCCTTCGACGACATTGGTAAAATCAATTCTAATTTTGGACTGTGTCGAAAGTTCTTTTTTTAAAATAAGCTTTATATACCCTTAAAATAATAATTCAACTTGCAACTATTTCCAAGGAGGGATTTGGATGAATGCAAAACCTTCTTGGATAAATGACCGAAATTTAGCGATTTTGACAATAGTGCTGTGGATATTCCCTTTCGCAGTGTATCTCTTCAATACACCAGAACCCTCAATACTCAGCATGAGCAAACCATTCGCCTACTCAGTGATCTGGTGGATTATTGCCTTAGGTATGTTTGTTCTCTGGGGATATTATGATCTGAGAGGTGGTGAGTAATATGGAAACATGGCAAATTGCCACAACAATTATAGTAATTTACAGTATCCTCGTGATAGGCATTGGTATTTTCGCTGGTAGAGTTCTTAAAAGATCCATGGAAGATTTCTATGTCCTTGGTAGAAAGGGAAGCACTCTGGTTACATTCTTAGCAACAGCGGCTACATACCACAGTGCATTCGCCTTTTTAACAAGTGTAGCAGTATTTGCAACGGCGGGAATTACCTTCTGGATCGTAGCTTCTGCTTGGACAGTTTTGGCTGGAGTGTTCATGTATCTCGTTGGCCCTAGAATCTACAGGATTGGAAAAGCCAGAGGTCATATAACACCTGCAGATATGCTCAGTGACTTCTATGACAGTAAAACTCTTGGTCTCATAACTGCAATTGTCATGGCACTCTTCATCATTGCATACATAGTTGTTCAAGCAGTAGGACTAGGAATAATTTTAGATGTTGCAAGCCAGGGGCATATTCCATACCAGTGGGCATCCCTTGTTTTAATCTTAGTTGCAGCAATTTACCTCTTCCTCGGAGGTCTTAGAGCAGCTTATTGGACAGATGTTCTGCAGGGTATTTGGATGTATCTGGGAATCTTCCTTGCAGCTGCTCTAATTGTTGGAAAACTTGTTCCAGGAGGATTCACAGCTCTAATGGATTCAGTCAGGGCGGTCAATCCAAAACTCTTGACAATGAACTGGACACCTCAAAAGACATTGGGAGCAATTTTGATCTATGGTCCCGGTTTGATGCTCTTGCAACACTTATGGATTAAATACTACATTGCCAAAGATGAAAGGTCTCTTAAAGCTTCTGCTATTGGAACTGCAATTTATCTCAGCACATACTACATTGCAGCAGCATTAATAGGTCTCTCAGCTGCAGTTGCCAATGTTAAGGGAGTCCCAGGAGTACTACAACCAGGGTTTATTTCAGCACTTAAGGCCCAATATGGAAGTGCAGATGCTGTTGCTGCAGTGATGATATACAAGCTCCTTAATCCGGTTTTGGCAGGTTTCCTCCTTGCAGGTGCAACAGCTGCTGCAATGTCAACTCTCGACTCATTCTTAGGATCAACTTCAATGATCTTAGTTAGGGATATCTACCAGAAATACATCAAGCCTGATGCTGATGAGGGACACTATATATTCGTAAGTAGGATTTTCATGATAATCTGGGCCCTTATAGGATGGTATTTCGCCCTACTTAAGCCAGGTTTAATTTTCAACATAGCTGCAATAGCATGTGCTGGTGGACTACAGTTCTTGCCTTTAGTATTACAAGCTGTCATTCCAACAACAAAGAAGTATATAAACAAGAATGGAGCAATCTGGGGACTAATAGTAGGAAGCATCTTGGCAGCATTCCTATCACCACAGATAGGAGGAAAGTTGCACCTTCCAGTTCTTGAACATCCAGCAGTTGCAGGGCTTGTTGGAGTTATCGCAAATGTTGTAATTGCCCTTATAATCAGTGCTCTAACAAAGCCAAGTGAAAAAGAAATTGAGATTATGGAAGCATATAAGAAAGTTCTTCAGGCATGATATCTTTTTAATCTTTCAATTTTTACATTCTTTTGGTGGAGGTGATAATTATGAAAGTTGACCTCAATTCTGATCTTGGTGAAAGCTTTGGAAGATACAAACTCGGCATGGACGAGGAAGTTATGAAATACATCACATCAGCCAACGTTGCATGCGGCTGGCACGCTGGAGATCCATCAGTAATGAGAAAAACCGTTACGCTTGCAAAAGAAAACGGCGTTGAAGTAGGTGCTCACCCAGGCTACCCAGACCTTATGGGCTTTGGTAGGAGATACATGAAGATAACAAGAGAGGAAGCGAGGAACTATATTCTCTACCAAATTGGAGCTTTATATGCATTCGTTAAAGCAGAGGGCTTAACCCTACAGCATGTTAAACCCCATGGAGCTCTCTATAATGCTTTAGTCAAAGATGAAGAGCTTGCAAGGGGAGTTCTTGAGGGAATAGCAGATTTTGACAAAAAGCTGATTTTTGTAGGATTATCACTCTCAAAACCCTTAGAGATTGCTGAAGAGATGGGGCTTAAAGTTGCTCACGAGGTCTTTGCTGATAGGGCTTACAACCCAGATGGAACCTTAGTTCCAAGGAGCAAGGAAGGTGCAGTAATTCACGATAAGGAGCTTATAGCGGAAAGAGTAATTTCAATGGTCAAGGATGGTGGCGTTAAAGCAATCAACGGTGAGTGGATTGAGCTTAAAGCTGATACAATTTGCGTCCACGGTGACAATCCAAAAGCTCTTGAGATTACAGCGTACATCAGAAAGCGCTTAGAGGAAGAAGGAATCAAGATTGTGCCAATGAAGGAAGTTATAAGGTGATTCCATGTTCCCTCAGTTCAAACCAGCTGGAGACTCCGTTCTAGTTATAATTTTTGGGGACAGAATAGACGAGGGGATTAACAAAAAAGTCCATGCAGTTGCCAATGCCATAGAAAAAGCTTCTCCAGATTGGCTTATTGAAGTTGTTCCCACCTATACAAGCATCTATGTGTATTATGACCCACTCAAGCTCAGCTATCAAGAAGCCCTCGATGCCATTAAGCCTTTCCTCTCAGCGGAACCAAAAGAGGAAAAGCCAAGGATTGTAAAAATCCCGACGGTTTATGGTGGAGAATTTGGACCAGACATTGAGTTTGTAGCTCAGCATAATGGTTTGACTATTGATGATGTCATTGAAATTCACTCAAAGCCACTCTACAGAGTTTACATGCTTGGATTTACGCCAGGATTTGCCTATCTTGGAGGAATGGATGAAAGAATTGCAACTCCTCGTTTAGAAAAGCCACGGTTGAAAGTGCCAGCAGGGAGTGTTGGCATAGCTGGAAAGCAGACAGGTATTTATCCCATAAAAAGCCCCGGCGGATGGAGACTGATTGGGAGAACACCGCTGAGACTTTTCACTCCAGAGAAAGATCCACCAACTTTGTTACAGCCGGGTGATTATGTCAAGTTCGTACCGATAAGTGAGGAGGAGTTTTGGAAAATTTATAAGAGAGAATGGGGCGAGCAGAAATGATTGAGCTCGTTAATGTTCCATCTCTCACCACAATCCAAGACCTTGGAAGATACGGCTACCAGAAGTTCGGAATCCCCGTTAGCGGAGTCATGGACGAAGTGAGTGCGCGCTTAGCTAACTACCTCGTTGGGAATCATGATAACGCTCCCTTAATCGAATTTGTCTTAAAAGGTCCCACTATAAGATTTCACTCCTCAGCAGTTTTTGCAGTTGCTGGAGATGTTGAAGTCAAGCTCAATGGTGTTCCTATTGAGCCTTGGCAGAGCCATTGGGCTAAGCGGGGAGATGTTCTTGAGATAGGAACTCTAAAGAGTGGTGTTTATGGATATATAGCATTCGCTGGTGGAATTTTATGTGATAAAATCCTTGGAAGCTGCTCAACTTATTTGAGGGCAAAGCTTGGGAGAGCTTTGAAGCAGGGAGATAAGCTCAAGCTTGGATATGCAATTCTGACAGGGAAAGAAGGGAAAGTTCTGCCAGAACCATTAATCCCACGCTACTCAAACGAAAGTGAAATTAGAGTGATTCTAGGCCCTCAGCTCGATCATTTCACAGAAAAAGGTATTGAAACTTTTCTAAGCTCAACTTATGAAGTCACGCCAAATTCAGACAGAATGGGCTACCGTCTGGAGGGTCCAGAGATAGAGCACTCCGAAAAAGGAGCAGACATAATCACCGATGCAATTCCTTTGGGAGCTATTCAGGTTCCAGCCAACGGGAAGCCAATAATCATGCTAGCTGATAGGCAGACAACGGGAGGTTATGCAAAAATTGGAGTAGTTGCAAGAGTTGATGTGCCAAAGGTTGCCCAGACGAGAGCAGGAGGAAAGCTGAGATTCAAAGCAATAAATGTGGAAGAAGCCCAAGAGCTGCTTAGAAAGAGGGGATTTTTATTCAGGAACATCAAGCGCCTCCTTGATGGAGAAGTGAGAGGTTACAAGATAAAAGCGCTTGGAAAAGAGTTTATGGTTTTTGTGGAAAAAGAGAAATAGAGAAGAAATTACTCCTTTTCCCTCATAACTTTGACTACTTTGTATTTTTTACCGTTGCACTCGATTTCACCGACAATTTCAAGAATTTTAACAGTATCGCCCTCAAAAAGCCCCTCTGGCCTGATTACGTCCTTCTTTTCTGGGTCATCGCATTCAACGAAGTTAATTTTAATTTTTGAACCGACTATTGCAAGCCTGGACTCTATTGCCACCTCTATAGAAGGCTCAACAACCTCAACAACTCTGACTTTTCCTTCATGGAGGGGACAAGAGTGTTCTATGTTCCTTACTCGTACCACTTTGTACCTCCTTCCGGGTTCTAAGTTCCCAACGCAGACCCTAGCTAATCTGCAGGTTTTGCATGGGTCAGCTGGGCCGTAATAAATGAATTCAACACCAGGTTTAGCTAACTTTTCACCAACTAATGTGATTACCATTCTGACACCTCCTATGTGAATGGTGATAATCAAATAACTCCAGTGATTTTAGCAGCTTTTTCAGCCGCTTCTCGCGTTAAACCATCCTTTCCCAAGATAGTGTATCTCTCAGGTCTGATTGTATGCGCAATGGTTAGAGCTTCAATAATATACTCCGGATCAATACCTAGTTCATATGCATTTGTTGGAGCGTTGACCTTCTTTAAGGTTTCCCTAATTTTCTGCCACTTCAGTCCGTGAAGATAAGCCATAATTATCGTTCCAACACCACACTGCTCACCGTGCAGAGCTGGCTTAGGGGCAATTAAATCCAGGGCATGGCTGAAGAGATGCTCAGCTCCGCTTGCTGGTCTCGAAGAACCGGCTATGCTCATAGCAACACCGCTTGAAATTAAGCCTTTTATCACTTTTCTAACGCTTTCTTCATTACCCAGTCTTATAATGTCAGCGTTCTTTATCACCATTTTGGCACTCATTAAAGAAAGAGAAGCTGCATATTCACTGTAATATTCTCCTTTGAGCTTGTGAGCCAGTTGCCAGTCTTTTACCGCCGTTAGGTTGGAGATCATGTCCCCAACTCCAGCGGCTAAGTAGCGGTATGGGGCAGTTTTGATGACTTTTACATCGGCGATAACAGCTATCGGTGGTTTTGCTTTTATCGAAGTCTTGGTATTAAGGTCTTTAATTGAAGCATTTGCGCTTGCTATACCATCATGAGAAGCAGTTGTGGGGAAGCTGATGAAAGGAATATTGCTCTTGAATGAGGCAAGTTTAGCAACGTCAATTATGCTCCCACCGCCGACAGCAACAACCCATTGAATATTCTCATTTTTTATCTTCTCAACTGTTTTCTCAACTTCTTTCATTGAAGCTTTTTTAATTGTTAAACTGTGAACATCAAAGCTCTCTTTTAAGTGATGCTTAACTTCTCTTCCAGCAATCTCTTTAGTTTTAGGTCCGTAAAGAATCAGGACTCTTTCGCCTAATTTTAGCCTTTTAGCAACTTCCCCGACCTTATCTTTCAAATTTTCTCCAAGAAGAACCTCGCGAGGTAATTCCATTAAGTGCATGACCATCACCTTTGCTTATATTTCTCTCTCGAAGCTTAAAAATTAATTGGAAAGAAAAGCTTTAATTGGAAAGGGCAAACTCTTAGTGGTGATTAAATGGGAGTAAGTGAGATATTCCAAGAGTACTTTGTGAATCCAATAAAATACAACACTGGCTATAATGTCGTTAACACATTAACATACGCAATCATTTTGGGAATAGCGGCACTGGCAGTTTATAAAATTCTAAAACGACTTGGAATAAAATATGACAATGCGTTTTTTAGAGCGTTAATCCCCTACATGATATTTGGAGCATTTACGAGGGCATTAACTGATGCAACTATCTATCCAAGGACGTATTTGACAGTGACTCCTGGAATATATGTGCTTACTTTTGCAATAACCTTCACCGCACTGCTCATTACACATAAGCTCTTTGAAGACTGGAGAAAGGTGTTTCTCTACTTTGGCTGGGCACTGGTAGGCTTTGATTTTGTCATGTTGCTGACACATTTAGATAAAGTTCACTTCACTTGGATTGTGCTGAAGTACTTTATCCCAGCTGTGATAATAGCAGAAGGAATCATCTATCTGATGACAAAGAAAATTGAACTCGTTAGAGAAAACAGCTACCTCTTCTATGCCCACTTTTATGATGCAACGACAACTTTTGTTGGCATCCAGTTCATGGGCTATTGGGAACAGCACGTCCTTCCAAGATTTTTAATTAATTTAACTGGAACAGCGGCGGTTATGTATCTCTTAAAGTTTGTAACCCTAATGATAGTGCTCTATCTCATGAAAGAACTGCAGGAAACTGAAAGTGACAAAGAGCTTATGGATTTCATCAAAACAGTAGTCTTTATTCTCGGATTTGCTCCGGGGACGAGGAATTTATTAAGAATGCTTATGGGGGTTTGAAAATGTATGAATGGAATGAAATTGCTCTAAGTATTGCAAAGGAAGTTGAGAAGGAAATACTCCCTCTTTTTGGGAAGCCAGAAGGTGGAAAAGTCATTGGAGTTAGTCCCAGCGGAGATAAGACAAAGCTCGTTGACAAGATTGCCGAGGATATTGTTCTTAACGCACTAAAACCTCTTGGCGTGAATATTGTTAGTGAAGAAATCGGAAATATTGATGCTGGAAGTGATTACACAATTGTAGTTGACCCTGTTGATGGTTCGTTCAACTTTATTCACGGCATTCCAATTTTCGGCTTCAGCTTTGCTGTGTTCAAAGGTAGCAAGCCAGAGTATGCAATGCTCTACGAATTCATGACAAAGAGCATTTATGAGGGAATTTCTGGGGAAGGAGCTTATCTCAATGGTAGACCGATCCATGTCAGAGAACTCAACGAGAAAGCAATAGCGATAAGCTTTTACACGAGAGGTAGAGGAGTAGAGCTTATAAACAAAGTTAAGAGAGTCAGAGTGCTTGGAGCTATTGCAATAGAACTTGCCTACTTAGCAAAAGGTTCTCTCGATGGAGTTTTAGACATTAGGAATTACGTGAGGCCGACAGACATAGCAGCGAGTGCTTTAATAGCTAAAGAAGCAGGGACGATAATAACTGATGACACTGGGAAGGAGCTAAAATTTGACTTAAGCGCCTCCGAAAAGCTGAACATCATAGCAGTTAACGACAAAAGATTGCTCAAGCTGATACTGGAAACCATTTAGCACAACGAAAGATTTAAAAATGCATCACAAGGAGGTATATGCGGGCATGCCGGGGTAGCTTAGCCTGGTCAAAGCGCCCGGCTCATAGGGCGACTCCCCTTCGGGGGAGCCTGAGAAACCGGGAGATCCGGGGTTCGAAGCCCCGCCCCGGCACCATAACAAACTTTTCTCGCGAAAGTTTGACTAAAACTCCAGACACGTCACATTTTTAAACTCCCCCTCCAACCTCAATCCATGCTTCTAACGAATCACGCAAAGCAGAGAATTGTCAAAAGGTTGTCAAAGAGGAGAAAGCTTGAGCGAGTTTATTCTGCACTTTTGGATTTCCTCAAAAATGCAGAAAGGATTGAGATTAATGAAAAAATCGTCATTTTTACAGATAAGCGAAAATCCCTCGTATGTACAAAGCTTGATGCCGAGCTTTTGAACTTTAATAAAATTATGGAAAGAATGGAGGATATCAACGAGACTTATGAATGCGTTTTCTGGGGAAAAGAGAAGTTTATAAAAGTTACAACACCTCAAAAGTTCCTTGAGCAAGTTTCCAAAGGCAAATATTACTTCTACATCAACAAGGAAAAGAAAGTCCTCTACATTGGAGATGAACCTCCACTGTTGGCAATAACCCTCAGGCCAGCAAAGAGAAAAGAGAGAATTTTGGAAGAAGAAACCAATCCTCAAGCTTCCACTGGAACGACATATATGTCCCCAAACGGTTCCTCCTGAATAAGCTCAACCTTCCCCATGTTTGCTAAAAACAGCAGATAAAGGAAAGTTCTTGCAACTATCTTTGGACTTGGGTCAAACACAAGCTCCCAGAAGCTTATTTTCTCCTTAGTCTCCTCATAGAGCTTCCTAACAATTGCATACAGCCTGTTCACGTGCTTTTCAATGTCAACTCTGAAGTCATCAACAACAAAGATTTCCTCCTCAATCTCAACCTTTTTCTTTGCCTTTGGTTTCCTTTTCTCCACATCTTCAAGAGCATCCATGAGAGCTTCAATCAAATCATCTAAAGTATAGTAGCGCTCGACTCTTCTGAGAGGGGGAACATAGGGTTCAACTTCTACCCTTATGCGTTCTTCTCCCTTTTCTTTTTCCTCTTCCTTTTCATCTGCATAAAGCAAAGCCTCAGTCTTCATTCTCAAAAGAATTGAAGCTGCAAGGATAGCTCTTGCTGAAAGCCTCAAATCAAGTTCCTTCATTTCTCTCAGACGTTCGATGTATTTCTCTGTTAAATCCACTATATCAATGTTCCAGGGGTCTACTTTGCCCATTGTGACGAGCTGTAAGAGAATATCAATGGGGGTTATTTCCTCTTCATACTTGCGTTCCATTTTGGTCACCTATTAAAGTCCTAGAGCACTCCTTTGCTTTGCCTTCTCAAGGTACTCCATTGCCTTCTCCAAGCTTAGGCTGACAACCCTTGAAATTCCATCTCTCATTGAAACACCGATTATCTTTTCAGCGTTTGCCATCATGACATCTCTGAGTGTTATAACTATAAACTGGCTGTGCTGGGATGCCTCTTTTATTAGGTCAGCGACTCTCTTGACGTTTGCATCATCAAGGTGTGCATCAATCTCGTCGAAGAGGTAGAACGGAGCTGGTTTATACCTCTGGATTGCAAAGACAAATGCCAAAGCTGTCAAAGCTTTCTCTCCACCGCTCATTGCTTCTATTCTCTTCACTTCCTTTCCAGCAGGCTTTGCCTCAATCTCGAGACCACCACTGAATGGGTCATCTGGATTCTCAAGGATTAACCTTGCACTCCCACCAGGAGAAAGCTTGGCAAACAATTCTGAGAAGTTCTTGGCTATTGCATTAAGCGTTGTCATGAAAACGTTCTTCTTTTGAGCTTCAATCTCATCTATGAACTCTAATATGCTCTCCTTCTCTGCCTCAAGCCTTTCCCTCTTTGATTTAAGCTCCATGTACCTCCTTTCGACAATTTCAAAGTCCTCGATAGCTTTCATATTAACTGGTTCAAGCTCCTTGATTTCCTCTTCCATCTGCTCAATCTCTTCCCTCAGCTTTTCAAGGTCAAGTGGAATTTCCTTCACTAGTTTTGTATCGTGGTGCTTGAGCTCTCTGTTCTTCTCTTGGAGCTGGGCAGTATACTGGGCAATCTTAATCTTAAGCGTGTTTGCCTCAATCCTAAGCTCCTGCAGTCTGTTATTAAGTTTGTCTTTCTCCTCCCTTAGCTGGATTATCTCTTTCTTCAACTCTTCCCTTTTATCTCTTAAGGCCTTAAGCTCCTCTTTGACTTCACTCTCTTGTTCTTCTAACTTCCTCAGCTCTTCTTGGAGCTTTGATATGTCTTCTTCATTCTTTGCTATGCTCTGCTTGAATGCATTAATCCTATTTACAAGCCCTTCAATTTCCTCCTCAAGGTCAGCCTTTCTTGGAAGTAATTCCTCATTAATTCTCACATCAAGGTTCTCAAGCTTTGATTCAACTTTGCTTAACTCTTCCCTAAGTTTGCTTATTTCATGCTCAACTTCTCTAATCTTCTGATTGAGTTCTCTAGCCTCTGGATTATCTAAAGCTTTCTTTAACTTGTCTTTTTTCTTCTCCAAGCGCTCAATCTTTCCTTTGAGCTTTGCAAGCTCGCCTTTTGTATCATAGATTCTCTTTTCAAGAGCTTTAATTAGCTCTTCGCTCTCTTTAATCTCTTCACTCAGGAGTTTGTCTTCCTTCAGTAATCTGTCCATGTCCTTTTGAAGAACATCCAAGTCTTTACTGACATCACTCTTTTTCATCCTAAGCTCAAACAGCTCTCTCTCAAGACCTCTATACTCAACCTTTAATGCATTAATCTCAGCCTCAAGTCTTTCTTTTTCCCTTTCAAGATTTTCTACTCTCTTTTTCATCTCTTCAGTGTTCACGGCCAATCTTGCTTTGGGTTTATAATAACCACCAACTATGGCACCGCTCCTCTCAAGGAGCTCTCCGCCAAGTGTCACCATCCTGACTTTGCCTATTCCAACGGCTCTTGCTTCGTCCATGTCATTAACTATCAGTGTATCTCCAAGTGCATAAGCAACTGCATTCTGGAACTTAGGGTCATAATCTACAACATCCATCGCTGGAATCCCAAGGGAAGGCTCCTTTAGAGAGCGAGGTTTTATTTTGTTCAGAGGCAAGAAAGTTAATCTTCCAAGTCTATTTTCCTTTAGAAACTTGATTGCTTTCTCAGCAACTTTATCATCTTCAACAACAACATTATCAGCATGAGAACCTAAAGCAACATCAATGGCAACAAGATAGTTATCATCCTTAATCCTGATTAATTCAGCTAAAGATCCATAAACTCCTGGGATATTTGCTTTCTTCAAAGCTTCAATTGCACTATTTCTGCTGACTTCCTTTTGAGCCTCCGCTTTTATCAACTCTTGCTTAGCTTTCTCCAGCTCAGGAACAACTTTTTGAAGTTTCTGCTGTTTTTCCTCAAGTTCTCTCTCAGCCTTTCTAAGTCTCGCTTCACTTTTCTGCATTTTGCTCTCTATCTCCCCAAGTTCAGCTTTTTTCTCATCAATCTTTGTCTTAAGCTCTTCTATTTTGTTCTTTAGGGTTAGTCTTCTTGCGTTATTTTGGACAATTTTACTTTTCAGTCTTTCTATTTCTTCCTCAAACTTTCTTATATCACTTTCTTTCATGTAAAAGTCACGCTTTGCATTTTCAAGCTCTTCTGTAACCTTATCGAACTCCTGCTTTGCTATAGTAAAGTTCTTATCAATCTCACCAAGCTTTATAATCAGCTCATTTCTTTCTTTCTCTTTCTCCTCTATTTCCTTGAGCAGCTTTTCCTTCCTCTTGCTCCATCTCTGTATTGCAGATTTGCTTTTTTCAATTTCCTCTGAAATCTTCTTGAGTTCCTCTTTACTTTTAATGAGTCTTCTCTGGCTTTCCTCAATTTCCTTCTTAGCCAGCTCAATGTTCCTTTTTGCCATCTCAATCTTTGATCTTACATCACTTATCTTTCTCGTAAGCTCTAAAATGCCATCTTCACTTTTTTCCTCCAGCTCCTTTTCTATTTTAGCTAATAGGTTCTCTTTTTCAATTATCTCCTTTACAATTTCTTTCAATCTACTCTCGACCTCTTTAGTTTCCTCTTCTATCTGCTTGTCTCTCTCTTCACTTTCTTTAATGAGCTTTTCAAGTCTCTTAATTTCTCCTACAAGGAGGGTAACCTTGGCTTTTTCTAGCTTCTCCTTCAAATCTAAGTAGCGTAATGCATCGTTTCTTTCCTTCTCTAATTTGTCCAACTGCCTTTTGACTTCATGTATAAGCAGATCCACCCTTGCAAGATTTTCTTCTGCCTGCTTGAGCTCCTCCATAGCCTTCTTTTTCTTTGCATCATACTCGGCAATTCCAGATATCTCATCAATTATCATTCTCCTCTCAAGCGGAGACATTTTGATGAACTTTGTAATATCACCCTGAAGAACCAAGTTGTATCCCTCAGGCGATATCATTGCAGCGCTCAAGATATCGAGAATATCACTTCTACTTGTTCTTTTACCATTAAGCCAGTATGTACTCCTTCCATCAGGATAGACTCTCCTCTTTATTACAACCTCATCCTCATCTACTGGAAATCCTCTATCTTCATT
This sequence comes from Thermococcus paralvinellae, assembly GCF_000517445.1. Lineage (NCBI taxonomy): Archaea > Methanobacteriati > Methanobacteriota > Thermococci > Thermococcales > Thermococcaceae > Thermococcus > Thermococcus paralvinellae. Next base: position 1,066,162 of record NZ_CP006965.1, read on the forward strand.
GTTAAAATAAATTGCAACTTCAGCATATTTAGCTGGAGGTTCCTTTTTAGTCCCTGCAAAAATTAGATCGCTTATCCTTGTGGCACGCATTGCTTTAGCAGAGAGTCCACCAAGAACAAAGAGTATAGCATCCCCAATATTACTCTTCCCACTTCCATTAGCACCAACTATTGCCGTGAATCCCCTAGAAAAAGGAACAACCACTTTTTTGTTACCATATGATTTAAATCCTTTCATCTCAAGCTTTTCAATGTATGGCATCTCATACACCTAAGGGGAAAGATTGGAATAGAGGCTATATATAGCTTACTACACTACATAACACTACAATATTGGAATGTCATGGAGATAATAAGACCCCTATCCCTCAACAATTCGTTTAAGAAGAGCAATCACCCTCTTGTCCAGTCCTTCACTAATACTCACAATAAATCCAGAATTATTCAAAAGTGCCATGTCTCTAAGCTTTCCTGTAAATTTCAGTGCCGCTTCAAGACCCCGTTCCATCATCAAATATTCGAATGCATCCAAAACTATTATTGGTGATTCTCTCTCTATTATTTCCCAAACTTTTTGCTCAATAACATATAACTCCGAAGGGGAGACAGCATTGGGATGATCCACCTTACTTACCCAAATCCAAAAAGAGTCATCTTGCTTATTTGGAGGGTTTCTACTTATTAGAACTTTTTTCCTATTAGGGAACCTGTTTAAGATTTCTGGCACCCTGGAATAATGAACTACTTGGAAAAGTGAATTCTTTTCTTGACATTTCTCATCATCAATGGAATTCATGTCTGCAATAAACATCTTGAACATTATCCATCCCTCTCTGGATATAGGTCCAACTTATATTGATTTTAACCTAATAGAATATTGACACTTATTGGAACATACAGATTTTAGGAATAGGACATCTTGCCAATAATTGATTAAATTCCAAATTTATAAAGCTTTGCCCTTATTTTTCAGTAAATGTATGCCCAAAAATATAGAAAAGATACAAGTTTTAACATAATATTGGTCATTCCTTTCTTTCACATAATTCTAACAAAACACCATTGACACTTTTTGGGTGAACAAACGCTATCTTTGCACCGCCTGCGCCAATTCTTGGCTTCTCGTCAATCAGCCTGAACCCTTCCTCTTTAAGCTTCTCCAAGTGTTCTTCAATGTTTTCAACGCCAAGAGCGATGTGATGAATGCCTTCCCCTCTCTTAGCAATGAACTTCGATATTGGAGAATCCTCACTTGTCCCTTCTAAAAGCTCAATTCTGCTTTCACCAACCTTAAATACAGCAACTCTAACTTTTTGGTCTGGAACTTCTTCAATCTCAGCAACTTTCAACCCAAGCTTTTCCCAAAGCTTTACTGCCTCATCCAAATTCTTAACGGCAATACCAACATGGTCAATTTTCTTTATCATACCTTCACCCCCAGAGTTTCCTCCAAAACAACCTCAGCAGCAGAGTAAGGATCAATTTCTCTTTTTACGATTTTATCAATGAGTTTTGAGAGCTCTTTATCTCTGAGCTTTTCACTAATTTTCCTCGCAACGGAGTCAGAAACAATTGTCTTTATCTCCTCCTCTGCCCTAAACTTCTTTTTTCTCTCAATTTCCCCACTCTCTTCAAGGAATTTCTTGTGCTCCTTTATTGCTTCCCAGAGGTCTTTAATGCCTCTCATAGTGACTGCAACTGTCTCAACTATCGGCGGCCTCCATCCTCTTTTCTCCCACTTCTCCTTTTCAAGGTCAAGCATCAAATTGAGCTCAAAGAAAGTTGCATCTGCTCCCTCTTTATCAGCTTTGTTTATGACGAATATATCTGCAATCTCCATTAAACCCGCTTTGATTGCCTGAATGTCATCTCCTAAGCCGGGAACGGTTACTAACACTACAGTATCAGCTGTTTTAACGATATCAATTTCAATCTGCCCAACACCAACAGTTTCAACAAAAATAACATCACATCCATAGGCATCAAGGACTTTTATTGCATCATTTGTTGCTTTTGCCAGTCCACCCAGACTTCCACGAGTAGCCATGCTTCTGATGAAAACTCCAGGATCCGTTGAGTGCCTCTGCATTCTAATCCTATCGCCAAGCAATGCACCACCAGTGAACGGGGAGGTGGGATCAATGGCAATGACTCCAACTATTAAGCCTTCATTACGAGCTTGTTTTATGAGTTTGTCAAGGAGTGTTGACTTCCCAGAACCAGGAGGGCCAGTAATGCCGACAATATAAGCATTTCCAGTGTACTTGTAAATTTTTTTCACTATTTCACGGGCCTTTTCTTCATCATTCTCAACGAGAGTTATTAACCTTGCAGTTGCCTTCTTATCTCCCTTGAGCATCCTCCCAATTAAGTCGTCGATCATTTGCATCACTTGGTTTAATTATCCAGCTTAAAAATATAAAGTTTAGGATTATGTCTCCTCCTTGAATCTCTTTAGGTTCTTAACACTCTCGTCTATGAACTCTATCACCTTATTCAATGGAGTTCCAGGACCAAACACTTCGGCAACACCCATCTTTTTGAGCTCTTCCGCGTCATCAGGTGGGATTATTCCCCCAGCAAAAACAACTACGTCCTCGTTAATCTTCAAACCTCTCTCTTCGAGAAGCTTGAGAATCTTAGGAATAAGAACCATATGAGCTCCAGATAGGATGCTTATGCCTAGAACTGCGGCGTCTTCTTGGATAACTGTTTCTACTATCTGCTCGGGAGTCTGCCTTATACCGGTGTAGATGACCTCGAAACCTGCGTCACGTAGTGCCCTCGCAACCACCTTAGCCCCCCTGTCATGGCCATCGAGGCCTGGCTTAGCTATTACAACTCGAACTTTTGAACGCTCGACCATTTCCCTCCACCAAGTTTTCCCTACTCTCTGTTCCTATTTAAAAGTTGTCAAAACTAAAGGTTCAACTTTACATTGGATATTTTGTCCAGGGATTTGGAAAGTACAAAGTTTACAAAATCTGAACATACATGTTCATAATATGGCAATGGACAAAAAGAATAGATGGCATTTCTAACCTCAAATCTCGACAAATATTCACCATGTTTAAGTCTTAAACCAAAAAGCATTTAATTGACTCGGCATCTACAATATGCAGGTTTTTAGAATGATAGACCTGCACACCCATACTCAATATTCTGATGGCATTGGAATGATTAGAGATAATGTTGCTGAAGCGGAGAGAAAAGGGCTTAGGCTAGTTGGTATAAGCGATCACATTCACCATTTCACTCCCAAAAAATTCAATACATACATTTCTGAGATTGAACAGATAAAGAAAGAGAGTGAAATTACTGTTCTAGCTGGGATTGAAGCTAACATCTTCACAACAGGCGTTGATATAACCAGCGAAATGGCAAAAAAGCTTGATTATGTTATTGCTTCCGCCCACGTATGGCTTGATCCTGAAGGAATTAACGTGTATCTTGATTTAATTAAAATAGCAATTCAAGACGAAAATGTAGACATAATTGGACATTTTGGAAACGTTTTCCCCTATATCGGATACCCAAGCTATGAGGAGTATTTAGAAATTGTTGAGCTCGCCGAAGAGTACGGCAAAGCCTTTGAAATCAGCTCCCGCTACAGAGTTCCAGAGCTGGATTTCATTAAGCTGTGCATCAGAAGGGGAATTAAGCTGACATTTGCAAGTGATGCCCATATTCCCAGTGATGTTGGGGCTATTAGGTGGAGCGAAAAGGTCTTCAAAAAAGCTGGTGGAACAAGGGAGGACTTGCTATTTTCAGAACTGCTTTAACGGAAATCCCAGCTTTTTAAGCTCGAGCACAACTTTAATTGGCAAGCCGACAACATTGTAAAAGTCTCCATGAATCCACTCTATGAAAATGGCAGCTTTTCCTTGGATTGCATAGGCTCCAGCTTTGTCTAAAGGCTCTCCCGTGCCTACATACCACTCAATTTCTTCCTCACTAAGCTCCCTAAACTTAACTTTCGTGACTTCAAAGCCGGTAATCTCCTTTCCTTTGTGGATTATGCAGTAGCCTGTGATAACCTCGTGAACCTTTCCGCCTAATAGCTTAAGCATTTTCTTTGCTTCTTCTTTATCTTTGGGTTTCCCAAGGACTTTGTTCTCAAGGACAACTATTGTATCAGCTCCAACAACAGTGCCTCCCGTTCTGTTGTACACTTCCCACGCCTTTCTCCTTGCGACTTCAATTGCCTTCTCTCGTGGGTTTTCCCCAATAACGTTTTCATCAGCGTTACTTGGCACTACCTTAAAGTTCTCAAAGAATCTCCCCAAAATTTCCCTTCGTCTTGGGCTTTGAGATGCTAATATGAACATCGAAAGGGACTTAAGAACTTAGGATAAAAACCTTTCGGGCGATGATGACAATTTCGCTAGCTGAAGGTGATGACTACCCTCGCAACTGAGCTCTTGAAAATATTAAAATTCAAAGGGAAGCCCAAATTTCAATTCCAGCTTCAAGCAAGCGCTTAAGCTCCCTTCCAATTGGTGTGTTCTTGTTCACCTTAACTATGCCCTTCTTTGAGGGCGTTGCTGTGAACACATACTGCTCTCCACCGAAGAACTTCAAAGGCTTCTTTGCATAATCTGATGAAACTCTCAAGACAATCTGCTTCTTCTTTTCTTCTACCTCAACTGGTATCTTCTCTTTTGGCATCTCCTTCATCTTCTCTTCAAAGCTCCTCACGTCAATGCTTATGCCCAATCTCTTCTCAATCTCTGTGATTCTTTTGCCCTTCTTTCCAATTATTGCCGGAATGTCAAACTCATCTGCATAGATCACTGCTTTGTGCGGGCTTACAAGCTCGACTTCAGTATAAACATCTGGCAGGAATTTTTTGATTTCTTGCTTGAGCTTCTTCTCTGCTAATTTCATAGCTGGTGGCTTTTCCTTCTTTTTCACTGGAACAACACTTATCTCTTCACCGTAGGTGTAGATTTCATATTCAAGCTCTCCGGTCTCAAAGTCTCTGACTTCAATTACTGGTCTTGCCAAGTCTTCCTCCGTCATTCCGCTTGGCACCTTAACCTTATACTCAAGCGTCAGAACCTTGTCAACTTTTCCAGCCTTGATGAAAATCACTGTATCAACTATCTGCGGTATCATACCCAATTCAACCCTTCCAATGAAACGTTGAATTGCATCAATAGGCTTAGTGGCATGAACCACACCAACCATGCCAACGCCAGCTAATCTTAGGTCAGCGTAAATTTTGAAATCACTTGTTTTTCTCATTTCGTCGAATATCGTGTAATCTGGTCTGACTAGGAGCAAAACATCTCCTGTTTTTTCCATTCTGCCACCAAGAGCTGTATATTGAGTTATCTCCTCGCTTACTTGCAAGTCTCTCGGCTTTTCCATTGTCTTAACTATTTTACCCATTGAGGCATAGTATTCAGCCAAAGCTTGGGCAAAGGTTGTCTTACCTTCCCCAGGAGCACCTGCAATAAGTATCCCTTGGGCTTTGTCTGTTAATCTTTCCAAAAGCTTATCTGAGAGCTCGTAATCTTCAATGCTGAGCTTTGTAATTGGTCTAACCGCTGTAATTTCAATTCTGTCAGCAAATGGTGGCCTTGCTATCACAATACGATAGTTTCTGAGCTGAACAACAGTTGCTCCTGGCTCATCAAGTTCAATGAAAGACTCCGGATCTCTCTTTGCCCTTTCAACTATATCATCTGCTATTTCCTCAAGCTCCTCGTCCGTTAGTGGTTCATCTCTAATTGGAACTAAACGCCATTCACCAGGCTTTCCTTTCTTGGCTAATGGTCTTATTCCCGCCTTAAGATGAACACTCATGGTGTGTTCGTCAAAGAAGTCTTCCAAGCGATGTTTAACCTCTTTTCTGCCTGTTAGATAGACAACCTCAATTCCCTTGGCTATGGCAATATCCCTTTGAACTTGATCTCCGGTAATGAGGACTGCATTAAGCTCTCTCGCGACTTCTCTGACCATGTGGTCTATTTCTCCCGCCTTTGCTCTTCTAATCTGCCAGAGTTCTGGTCTCTCTCCATAAAATTCAAGCAAAATTTTATTTTCATCTGCCATCTTCCTTAGCTTCTTAAGCTCCTCCAGTCCCACATGTCCTATTGCTTTGCCTTCGTTAGCTTGATGTTCAATCTCAGCTATAACTGCTTCTGGAATGATTACTTTAACTTTCTCACCTAGACTCTCTAAATATTGAGTCAACCTCCCGTCTACAATCACACTTGTATCTGCAACGAATACTTTCATGATCTCACCTCGCAAGCCGTAATTATCTTGACTTATAACCTTTGTCATTCTCTATGGCTAAAACTTCATAAAGGTTTAGGAACATAGGGAATAAAGGTGAGAGAATGGGAAGATTGATTTCAATTGTTTCAGGTAAAGGAGGAACCGGAAAAACAACCACCACAGCTAATCTTGCGATTGCTCTTGGCAAATATGAGCAAAAAGTTTGTGCTGTTGATGCTGACTTGACTATGGCAAACTTAAGTTTGGTTATGGGTCTTGATGACGTTGATGTCACAATTCATGATGTTCTTGCAGGAGAGGCAAAGATAGAAGATGCCATATACCCTACCAAATACGAGAATGTTGAAGTTGTTCCTGCAGCAGTTGATTGGGAAAATGTGATAAAAGCTGACCCTAGAAACTTGCCCAAAGTTATAGGACCTCTGAAAAATAGATTTGATTTCGTTTTAATTGATTGTCCCGCAGGTCTCCAAATGGATGCTATGAGTGCAATGCTCAGTAGTGAGGAAGCAATTATAGTTACAAACCCTGAAATATCTTGTATGACAGATTCAATGAAAGTAGGTGTTGTATTAAAAAAAGCAGGCTTAGTTATATTGGGATTTATCCTAAATCGTTATGGGAGAAGTGAAAATGACATACCCCCAGATGTCGCTGAAGAAGTCATGGAAATACCCCTTTTAGCTGTAATCCCAGAAGATCCTGCAGTTAGGGAAGCCACACTTGAGGGGATCCCTGTTGTTGCTTACAAACCAAAGTCTAAAGGAGCAAAGGCATTTCTGCAATTAGCAGAAAAAATAATTGAAATTGGAAAATGGGTGAGTCAAAAGTGATAATAGTCTTTACTGGAACTGCAGGGAGTGGAAAAACTACAATAACCACTAGGTTTGGAAAATATTTGGCTGAGAAGGGATATGAGGTTGGTTATGTGAACTTGGATACAGGAGTCAAGAAGCTGCTCTACAAACCCGATATAGATGTGAGAAAAACTATAACTGTTGAGAAGATAATGAAAGAAGGCTATGGTCCTAATGGAGCAATTGTGGAGAGTTATGATAGATTAATGCCACATATTGATGAATACATTGCTGGTATTTTAGAACTCAAGCAGAAAAAAGATTATGTTATCATTGATACGCCAGGGCAAATGGAAACATTTCTTTTTCACGAATTTGGAGTTAAACTGATGGAAAATCTGCCAGAACCACTTGTTGTCTATTTATTCAGTCCAGAAATTTTAAGGAAGCTACATGACTACTGCTTTGTCCGTTTTTTTGCCTTAATGATTGATTTAAGGCTCGGAGCAACAACAATTCCAGCAATGAACAAAATTGATACCATTGATGACTTAGAGAGGCATAAAAAGTACATTGAGGATTTGGAGTATTTAACAACTAGACTAAAACTTGATCCTTCAACGCATGGGTTATTAGCTTACAAGTTATGTACATTTCTACCAGAAGTTTCTCCACCTATCAGGATCTTGTATCTTTCTGCAAAGACTAGAGAGGGATTTGAAGATTTAGAAACTGTTGCGTATGAGCACTATTGCACTTGTGGAGATTTAACTTAGTTCATGCTATCCTTAATTTCTCCGTTTGCTTTTTCAAAAACTTTTTAGTTTATTGAAAACGTTTGCAAAGAGAAAAGAAAAAATCTTTTCTACTTCAACTATATATCCTACCATCCTTGGAGGTGAAGGTGTTGTGTCTAATAGCAGGAGGGATAGGGAAGAGTCTCAAAGAACGGATTGTCAAGATGATTTTAGCAGGTAAACACAGAGGAGAAGACTCTTTTGGTGTTTGGACAGATGAAGGGGTTTTAAAAAGCAATGACTTTTCTATGATTTATGAAATTCCAAATGGAAAAATAGCACTTCTTCAGTGTAGATTGGCTATGACAGGATCAAAAGACTTTACTCAGCCATTTTATAACGAGTTCGTTCTTGTCCATAATGGGGAGATTTACAATCACGTCCAAATTAGGGAATATTTAGAGAGACGGGGAGTTTCATTTGAAAGTAACGTTGACAGTGAAAGTATTCTGAGACTTTTGGAGTTTTTAATTCATGAAAAAAAGATGCCTTACATTGAGGCAATACAGAAAAGTATGAAAATACTGAACGGCGATTACGCAGTTGCTTTTTCTGATGGGAAAGAAATTTACCTTTTCAGAGACCCTATTGGAATTAGACCCTTATATTATTCACCAAACGGCTTCTTTGCCTCTGAGAAGAAGGTCTTATGGAGCATTGGTGAAGACGCTATTCCAGTAAATCCAGGTGAGGTTATTAGGCTTTCAAAGGGAAAAGTTGAGAGGTTTAAGGTCTTTGATGTCCTTGAGCTGAGAGATAGTTTCTTTCCCTACGAGAGAGCAAAGCAATCACTAATTAAAAGCTTGGAATATTCCGTAAAAATAAGGGCAGGAGAAAAAGTTGGGGTGCTGTTTTCTGGAGGATTGGACAGTTCACTTTTGGCTTTACTCTCATCAAAATATGCTGACGTGACATTATATACCGCCGGAGCAGAAGGAAGTCAGGACTTAGAGTGGGCACGCAAAGTGAGTGAGACTCTGGGATTAAAGCTGAAAGAATATATTTTTGACATTAATGATGTTGAAGAAGTTATTCCAAAAGTAGTCTTTGCTATTGAAGAGCCAAATCCAATGAACTTAGCAATTGGAATTCCTCTCTACTTTGCAACAAAACTCGCAAAAGAGGATAACTGCAAACTCTTGCTTAGCGGACAAGGGGCTGATGAGCTTTTTGGAGGCTACTTCAAATATCTTGAAAACCCAAATCTTATGGAAAAGGACCTAATTGAACTTGGAGAAAAAAATTTGGCAAGAGATGACAAGATTGCAATGATTAATGGCGTTGAAGGTAGATTTCCATTTCTAGACCTGAACGTTGTTAGAACTGCACTAAGAACACCCATTGAGTTCAAAATAAGAAATGGAATTAGAAAAGCAATTTTAAGAGAAGTAGCTCTTGAGTTGGGCTTGCCCAAAGAGGTGGCATATAGAGAAAAGAAAGCCTGCCAATACGGAACAAACTCACAAAAACTACTACAAAAAATTGCAAAAAGAAATGGGATGAAAACTAGAGAATTTGCAGAGAAAGTGTTCAGAGAGGTATTTAAACGCTAATAAACGTTCTTAAACTCTCTCTAACTCTAGTAGATGCAGAAAGCACTAAGCATTTGCTCTAATAAACAATTTCAGAGTTAAAGCGATGATTTCATGAAAAAAGCTTAAATATAAGGCTTTCGCAAGAATCAGAGAGGGTGAGAGACAATGATGTATAAAAAAGTTTTAATATTGCCTTTCATATTCATGCTCATCCTCTCTCTACTTCCAAAATCACAGGCTGCAGAAATGAGGATTGTAATTTTCGTGAGTGACAATGAAGCAGACTCTACCTTAGCTGAAAGTGTCGCGAATATAATCGAGGCTGATGCTGTTATCAAAGTTCCATGGGGCGTCTATAATCCCGAGTATTCTGCTGAAGTATTGAAGTACGCTCCTGATAAGGTTATAATTATCGGAGGACCCACAGCAGTCTCTATTGACTACGAAAAAGATTTCGAAGAGATAGGAATCCCATATGAAAGATGGTATGGAAAGAACAGATACGAGACCAACTTAGCTGTTGTCCAGAAGCTTGAAGAGGAATTTCCAGAGGAGTTCTCTCAAATAGAAGCAGTTTACATTGTACATGGCAGAGATGTCCTCAGCATGCTTATGCAGAAATGGGCTGATAAATTGCCCAATACAGCCAAATATAAATCAATTTGGGTCTTTACAGGAGATGGGTATGAGAATTTGAGCCTTCAGGTTCTTGATGAGATACTTAAAGCATCACACAGACGTCCATGGGTGGAGATAATAGTAACCTCAAGATTTGTTCAGTTGGCTCATAAAGAAATTCCGAAACCTCTATTTGATGTTAATACAGACGCTATAACTAGTTTTCTGCGAGAAAGAGGATATGAGGTAAGCGTTGGAAACTATACACAGGAAGTTGATTTTACTGTCAAATATGCTATTCCTGGGAAGGATTTCGTCCTCGAAACGTTGAAATTAGCCGATAACAAAACACAAACAGCAGAAAAGTTCCTTGACGGTCTTGACAGACCAGAAGCAAAGAGAAGACTAGATATGGCTAAAGAACAGATCGCAAAAGCTTGGAAGCTCTACAGCTTAGGTAATTATCAGGAAGCTTACCTTCTTGCTGTTGCTGCAAATAGAAATGCAGACTTTGTAATAAGCATTTCAGCTAAAGAGTGGAACAAAATAATACAAGGAAGGCCTGAAATACGATTGAAAAAAGAATTGCTAAGACTTGAGACCAAAGTGAAGGTGCTAAGAGAATTGGGCATAGATGTCTCAGACATTGAAGACACGATTAGTGAAATCAAAGCTATCTTAAATAAGTCCGTTCTCTCCCCTGAAGACTACAAGAATCTTCTTGAAAAAATAGAAGAAGCCAAGGAAGAGCTTAGAGAGGTGTTCATTGAAGAGAAAAGAAATATAAGGCATACGCCAGTTGAATACGTACAGGAGAGGGATGAAAAAGACAAACATCCAAGAAAGTCAAGACCATAAGGATAACTTTTTATCCCTCACTCTCCTATTTTTGCTGAGGATTGAAATATGAGAATTCTAATGGTTGGCCATTATCCCCCACATACAGGTGGTATTGCTAATCATCTCGACAATTTAGTTAGAGAACTTAGGAAAAGACATGAAGTCCATATCCTCACTTATGGACCAGTAGTCCCTAGAGAGTTCGAAAAAGAGTTTGTCCACCAAGTTAAACCCCCAAACTTTTTTGGAATTAGGGGGATAAGTTTTACCCTATTGGCATCTAAGAAAATTGAGAAACTACATAGGGAACATGGATTTGACTTAATTCATGCTCATTTCATTGGTACAACTAGTTATGCTGGAATATTAGCCAAGGAGAAAGTCAGAGTTCCAGTTATTGTTACAGCACATGGCAGTGACCTTGATTTCATGTCCAAGCTTCCATTGGGCACATATTACGTGAAAAAAAGCCTGAGCGACGCAGATGTAGTTATAGCAGTTAGCCATTATTTGGCTAAAAAAGCTCTTTCTCTTGGTGCAAAGAATGTGTATGTTGTTCCAAATGGTGTAAAAGAGTTCAAGCATAAAAAAGATAAGCGAAGATATGTAACCTTTATTGGAGCGCTGAGACACTATAAAAGCCCAGAAACAGTTCTTAAACTAGCTGAGGTTTTTCCAGATGAAAAGTTTCTGATTGTTGGGGATGGCCCACTTAGAAATATTTTAGAAGAAAAAGCTCCTCCCAATGTCCAATTTTTAGGCTATCGAAGTGATATAGAGAATATTCTTTCAAAAACTAAAATCTTAATCTTGCCTTCGAAAAGAGAAGGATTCGGGCTTGTTATAATTGAAGCTAATGCCCTGGGAGTCCCGGTAATTGGTAGGAAGGTTGGAGGAATTCCAGAACTAATTAGAGAAGGTAAAAATGGGGTTACATTTGAGGAATTCGAGGACTTGACTGAGAGGTTTCAAGAACTGCTAGCTCTGAAAAAACAACGTAAAATTGGAAGGTTTGGAAAGAATATTTCTAAAAAATATACTTGGAAAAACATAGCAAGAAAAATCGAAGAAATTTATGAAAATACACTATGCTCTCCTTGAGACATATTAAAGATAATGGCCTTCTCCTAACAGAACTTAATAGGGAACAATCTTTTTAGCTCTCTCATTGAATACTTAAATGCATAATCAAACCTGTTCACCATGAGAAACACCAAGAGTATTTAACTTTTTGATTAAATAAACATTTGGGAGTGAGAACATGACAGTTGTAATAAACATGAGAGATGGATTTGATAAGAGAAAAATCAAAATCGCTGCAAAGTTCATTAGAGAGGGTAAACTTGTTGCCTTTCCTACCGAAACAGTGTATGGACTAGGAGCCGATGCATTAAATGAGGAAGCTGTTAGGAGAATTTTTGAGGCAAAGGGCAGGCCAGCTGATAATCCTTTAATTGTACATATAGCAGATTTTGATCAGTTATATGAGCTAGCTAGAGATATTCCTAGAGAAGCTAAAATTTTAGCGGAGTATTTCTGGCCCGGACCTTTAACTATAGTATTGCCAAAAAAGAGCAATGTTCCTAAAGTTACAACAGGCGGACTCGACACTGTGGCAATAAGAATGCCTGCTCATGAAATTGCCCTTGGTCTAATTAGAACAAGTAGGAGACCAATAGCAGCCCCTTCAGCGAATATAAGTGGCAAGCCTAGTCCTACTTTGGCAGAACATGTAGTGGATGATTTTTATGGAAGAATAGAGTGCATAATTGACGGAGGAGAAGTGAAAATTGGCGTTGAGTCCACAGTTTTAGATTTAACGACAAAACCACCAACTCTTTTGAGGCCCGGTGGTTTACCCTTAGAAGAGATTGAGAAAGTTATTGGGAAGGTAAAGATTCATCCTGTAGTAAAAGGCAAGGCTGTAGATGTTGCAAAAGCTCCCGGAATGAAATACAAACATTATGCTCCAAATGCTCAAGTAATTGTAATTGAAGGAAGCCGAGAAAGAGTCAAAGAGAAAATTAAGGAGCTTTTAAACGAATACAAAAGAGGAGGAGTAAAAGTTGGTGTTATGGCCACAGGAGATTTTTATGAAGCTGATGCATATATAAATTTGGGAAACAGTGAAGAAGAAATAGCGAAAAATCTCTTTAGAGCCTTGAGAGACCTTGACAAGTCTGGGGTTGATGTAATTCTTGCGGAAGGAATAGAAGAGAAAGGCCTCGGATTGGCAGTTATGAATCGTCTTAGAAAAGCTGCTGGATATAGGATTATTAAGGCATAATCTTGAGAAACTCGCTAAAGTTTAGGATAGTAGGAGAAAGAAAGCAAATTCCTAAGTATACAAGAGTGAAGAATTTTATTGATTTACTCTTGTTCTTCTGTATCCCCTCCTTCTTGTGTCTCCCAAAAAGAAAACCTCTTCAACAAGTCCTTTCTGCTTCAGAATTCTCAATGCATAGCGAACAGTTCTTTCCGAAAGAGACGTCAGACGGGCAATTTCCTTAGAAGAGAGTGGTCTCTCACCTAAGCTTTCAAAAACTCGTATAGCTGAGGTAGGTAAAGCAAACTACATCCCCCCTCATCTCCACCACCACTGAAAATTAAAAAAGAGAGGTTATAAAGTTTCCGATTAAGGCAAAGTAAGTCATTCTCTCGGCTTAAGTGCAACTCTTGGAAGTGGGATATGGTAAGGTATCTTCATGTCCTTGGCGGCAACCATCAAAAGTGGGGCAATTTCATTTGTTATGAAATTAACAATCTCGGCAAATATCTCCGGCTTAACTTTCTTTTCCTTCTCCCAAAGATCAAGAATTTCATCAATCTGCTCTTTTTGAGGAGGCAAGTAGAACACCATCCCCTTAACTACTGCACTCGCAATCTCGGGGCGATAGTTTATTCTATACTCAAAGAGCACTTCAATCCCATTTATCTTTCCAGTAGGCATTCTTAATTCTCCAAGCCTAACATCTTCAATTTGTGGAGAGAGATTAACCTCAACTCTACCAATTGCTCCACCTTTCTTTTCAATCTCTATTTTTGTAATGTTTATTCCCAACACTGGCATCTTTTTCACCACTTCAACTTCAACTGATGCTTATAAAACCTTATTGGTTCTCTTAGCTAAAAGTTAAAAGCTCACATGAGTAGTCTGGATTATGCCAAGAGAGAAAGTTGTTCGTGTCTGGGATGAGCGTGAAATAGTGTATCCTCCGAAAAGATGGCGTTATTTATGGGAAAAGCGAGAGAAAGCGCTACAGATTATGGAACGCTTAGCTCAGTTTGACCCTCACGTTTACGGGAGTGTTGCAAGGGGAGATGTTAGAAAAGATAGTGACATTGATATTGTTATTCCCTACAAAGTGCCAAGCTATCTAATTGAGCTTGCTCTTGAAGGGATACCAATTCAAGCGAGAAGAATTGTTATGGCAACCCCTTGGCATCTTATAAAGGGGCATATTGAAATTGATGAGGAAACAACTGTGACATTCTTCCTAACAAATCCAACAGATAAAGAGCTGGAATTTTACAAATGGGGTGGAATGGTTGATATCTGGGGGGTAAAAACCAAGCAGAGGGTCCCAGGAGTTAATAAAAAGCTGATTTTGATAATTCCAACAGAAAAGGGACATATTGAGAGGGAAGTTGTTGGAAGGGAAAGCGAGGTTGCAAAGATTTTAGGAGTTAGTGTGGAGCTTGTTAAGGAGAGGGTGCACATCCTAACTAGGAGAGATGCAATTGGGAGGACAGGAATTTACCTCAATGAAGAAGTCCCAGACTGGATGAGTTTTGAAGAAGCTTTAAAAATGATAGCTGATAGAGACCCAAACATTAGGAGGAAAGTCAGGGAGAGTGGGGGAATTTAAAGCAGTGCAATAGCCCTAACAGGACTTCCGGAGCCGTTTTTAATTTTAAGCGGAAATGCAATGAAAGTAAAGTTTTTCCCACTCAGCTTTTCAAGGTTTGTCAAGTTTTCAAAAATTGGAATCTCAGCAGAGAGAAGAGTTCTATGGACTTCTTCGTTACCAATGCTCATTCCATCTGTCCCAACAGCTTTAATCTTAGCATTGACTAAAAACTCAGCAAGCTCTACACTTAGCTCTCTGCCTCTAGAATAAAATAGTACAATCTTGCCTTCTAAATCTGTTTTAGGGACTTCTTCAATAGTTATCTCACCTTGACCATCAGAAGCGTCAATAACAATAGCTTTTCCAAAGAACTTTTCAAGAGGCAAATCATCTATTGTTTTTCCTCCTTTTATGAAGTGTGCTGGAGCGTCAACATGAGTTCCGCTGTGTTCTCCAAAACAAAGGAAATTCATGTAATATCCGTCTTTTTCAAGGCTTGTCCATTCTTTAATTTTAATTTCTGGATCACCTGGATAGACTTCAAGCTCTTCGCTCAAGGTTTTTGTTAAATCTACTATCATATCCTCCACCAATCAATTTTTAACTTCTAAGCCTTAAAAGTGAGCGGGTGATGTTATGGACTGCACAAAAGATTACTGCGTCAAAGATATTAACTTGGCTCCAGAAGGAGAGAAGAAAATTGACTGGGTTTCTCGCTTTATGCCCGTCCTCCAGAGTATAAGAAAGGATTTCGAGAAAGAAAAGCCGTTTAAAGGTGTTAAGATTACTGCTTGCTTGCACTTGGAAATGAAGACTGCTTTTCTCCTTCTCACGCTGAAAGCAGGTGGAGCGGAGGTTTCAGCAACTGCAAGCAATCCTCTAAGTACTCAAGATGATGTTGTCGCGGCTTTAGCTAAGGCTGGTGTTAAAGTTTATGCAATAAGAGGGGAAGATAGAGAGCAATATTATGAATTCATGCACAAAGCCCTTGACATAAAGCCAAATATCCTCATAGATGATGGAGCAGACATGATAAGTGTTGTCCACAGAGAGAGACAAGAACTCATTGACAATATTTGGGGGGCAAGCGAGGAAACGACAACTGGAGTTATCCGCTTAAGGGCGATGGAAAAAGATGGAGTGCTTAGATTCCCAATCATAGCTGTCAATGATTCCTATACAAAGTACTTATTCGACAATCGCTATGGAACTGGTCAGTCAACGTGGGATGGGATAATAAGAACTACCAACCTTCTTGTAGCGGGCAAAAACGTCGTTGTTGTTGGCTACGGCTGGTGTGGAAGAGGAATAGCAATGAGGGCAAGAGGGTTTGGAGCGACAGTCATAGTGGTTGAAGTTGATCCAATTAGAGCATTGGAAGCAAGGATGGATGGCTTTTTGGTCATGCCGATGAAGGAAGCAGCTAAGATTGGAGATATATTCATAACGGCAACCGGTGATATAAACTGCATCCGCAAAGAGCATTTTGAAGTTATGAAAGATGGAGTGATTTTAGCTAATGCTGGGCATTTTGATGTTGAGATTTCAAAACCTGACCTGGAGTCTTTAGCTATTGAGATCAGCAATCCAAGGCCTAACATAACCGAATACAAGCTCAAAGATGGGAGAAGATTATACTTGCTTGCAGAAGGGCGTTTGGTAAACTTAGCGGCAGCAGATGGACATCCAGCTGAGATTATGGACATGAGCTTTGCTCTGCAAGCTATGGCGGCTAAATACATCAGGGATAACCACGAGAAGCTTGAAAATAAGGTCTACGTTCTGCCGAGAGAAATTGATGAGATGGTAGCGAGGATTAAGCTCAAAGCTATGGGAATCGAGATTGACCAGCTGACAGAAGAACAAAAGAAATACTTGGAAAGCTGGGAGCACGGGACATAGTTAAGTTTTGTTCTTGTTCTTTTATAGTCTAAAGACCTAAAATGTTTCCAATAATCCAAATGACAACTGCACTAAAAACCATACCAACTGCTATCCCAACAGTTCTGAGCTTGGGGTATTTTAGTTCAAAGAGTCTTTGAAATCCGGAAATGGACAGATCAAATAGCAAGAACACAAAGAACCACCATAAAAATAAATAGGGCAAACTTAAAGATAGGATATTTCTGAATAGCAGTGTGAGAATCCCTGCTACAAGGAAATACCTTCCCATACGCTTTAAATATTCCAACCTTGAACACCTCCCTCAATTATGGGGTCCTTTATCTTCAGGGTTAGTCTAAAACAGAGTTGTATTATTTTTAATGCTGCCTCTTTTTTCTTCCATATAAACAAAGGGGATAACAAGGATTCCAATTATTCCGGCTATCAGAAAGTCTCTGCTGTATTGGCCATATCCAAGAATCTTTGTAAGTATGCTCCAAATAAACTCAATAGATACCGCAAATAATACAGCAATAGTAACTTTGAGCTTCTTTTTTTGAGCATAATAGAGAATTGCCAAAGGTGCTAAAAAGAATGCTGAGGCAAGTAAAATTCCTCGAATTAATTCGAACGATAATTCCAAAAATGTGGATGGTTTATGAACAATAATATCACTATACCCTATTGTCAGCATGAGGAAGAAGGAAAATACAAAAAGCTTTCTCACGTCTACCTTTCTCATATTGTTCACCTCATGAGCCGTGATAAACACAAGCTGTGCCCCACTCTAAACAATTGCTATCAACACACCATGCACAATTAACAACTACACATGCTAGACATACAAAGCAACCTATCTTATGTATTATGCAGGTAGCACAAATTGCTCCACAGTTTCCTGCTTGCATACAACACCTAATAGCTTCATTCCAATTATGGACACAGCAATATCTCTCACAATATTCATTTACTCCACTACAATCGGAATTTGTGGAACATTCATGAGCACAAGAACTCAATGGAGTAATGTACCCATTTGTGCTTAGTGTCTGAGTCGTTACTTTGTTTTCCTCTAAACTGAACAGATATGCCCTTGTTTTGACTCCTTGTACGGGTTTTGAGAATTCGTAGTAAGCTATTACGTGCTTGCCATCTTTTAAGGGGATCCCCATGGCAAGCATTGTTATCTTCTCCCCATTATAATCTAAGGTGTGCTTCACTATTTTAACGTTCTTGTATTCAATCTCCTAGGGTTTTGCCAACCCTCTAATATCCTTGCTTAATACAGCCTTAAAGAACACATGAATCCTTGACCAATTCTCGGCCTTTCTTTCTAAAGGCTTAACTTCCCTAAAAGGATTCACACAGCCCTTAACTTCTGGAAGCTTTGGATTGTTCAAAGCATACGCTGCATACGCTCCAACCACCAATAATACTACAAAAATGACCAACAATGTCCTCTTCCTCATTCGCCCCCCCCAACGGGTTATCATATAACATTTGCAACTAAAAAATATAAAAATTTCGTGAACCAAAAGTTTAAAACTTTACAAAATTCAGAAAGAGACAAATATTAAACCAAAAATAACTATGGAAAGTAATGATATCAAAATAAATGCAGACACTTTCCGCTGAGAAAATATTAAAACGCTTAATGTATTAATTTTCAAACATGAGCATCAAACCTAACTGGTATTCTGCCCTGAACAAATTCCTCAAGGATTGGAAAGACAAAGACTTTGTCGAAGCCGCTTTGCTCACTGGGAGTTATGCTGTTGGACTACAAACCAAGTACTCTGATGTAGATGTTTACATCGTGCTTTCTGATAAAGTTGACTGGCGTGAGAGAGGGAACCTCGTTATAGATGGCGTTTTGATTGAATACTTTGCAAACCCAGTAAAACAAATTAGACATTACTTGGAAAAAGAATTCAAGCAGAATATAAGAAGCACTGCAAGAATCATCACAATTGGCAAAGTTCTCTTCGATAAAACTGGTATAACTAAGGAGCTCAAAAGAGAAGCGTTGGAATACATGAAAAAGCCCTTTGAGAAGCCTGATGAAGTCTGGGTAGAGACTGCTAAATACTTCCTCTGGGACATGCTTGACAGCCTAAAGGATGCAGAAGAAAGAAACGACCCAAGCTTTAGCTACCTTTATCACCTAACGCTTAACAAAGCCCTTGAGATTTATTCGAAGTTTTTATGTGTTGAAATTCCACCAACAAGCAAAGTTTATCGCCTCTTTACCGATGAGAAATTTAGAAAAGCCTACATGTTTGAAGAATTTCCAAACAAAGAATTTGTTAAGCTATTCCTGAGTGCTATGAAAAGTAAGGAACTAAAAAACCTCGAATTACTCATAGAGCACATCTTTGACAAAATGGGTGGCTTCAACATTAATGGCTGGCAACTGAGAACAAAAACTGAAGTATAAGTCAGCTGACTTTAATTCTCTCGACGAGTCTTCTTTAATTTCTTAACTTTTGAATTTGGGGTGCTTCAACTTTGTAGGAGCATTTGTGAACATTGTAAAAAATTTTATATACACCAATGTATACCTCGTGGCGGTGATATCCATGAAGAGATTTTCAGCAATTTTGTTAATAGCCATAGTGTTGTTCAGCATGCCATTGGCATTTTCCCAACCAAGACACAAGATAGACTTTTCAAAGCCACTTTATGCAGAAGACGTACATATTGGCAAGAAGATAACCGTCGATTACATCCCCAGAGCTGGAACTAGAGGACGAGGTGGGCCCCCAAGCTCAACTACAACCTCAGCAGCCACCGGCATTTTAGGTGAACCTGTTGCCGGAGAAAAATACGCAATCGTGATTGGAATTGCAGATTATCCAGGTACTTCAAACGACCTGCAATACACAGATGATGATGCGCTATTAGTCTATGACACTCTTGTCAACGTCTATGGATTCAAGCCAGAGAACATAATCCTCTTGATAAACATGAGTGCCAGCTTTGATAACATCTATAATGCTATTATGACGCTTAAATCAAAAGTAACCCCAGATGATGAAGTTGTCTTCTATTTCAGCGGTCACGGTTCAACTGGCAGAGCAGCCGATGGGGACAGCGAAGTAATTGACGAAGCAATTGTGGTTCACGATGGAAATCCTGATGGGCAGATATTGCTCATCTGGGATGGACAGCTCAAGGCATGGTTTGAAGACTTCCCAACAAGCAGAGTGATTTTCATCTTTGACAGCTGTTACTCAGGTGGAATGACTGACCTAGCAGCAGACGGCAGAATAGTAGCCATGGCATCTGGAGAAAGAGAGTTCTCACTCGAAAGCGCTGAGTGGGGCCACGGACAGTTCACCTACTACTTCTTCCTTGAAGGCATTAACCTTGGCTATGCAGACGTTTATGACCATGACGGAGACCCAACAACTTCAGATGTCACAGTTGAAGAAGCATTTGACTATGCCTACGCAAACTGTGAGCAGCAGACACCAGTTATAGCGGATTTATTCACGAATGATCTGCTACCTTGAGCAATATTTTTATCCCTCTTTTCTTAACTTTTTATTTGGTGTTCTTGATGATATACAAAGCCAAATTTGGGACTCCTAAAAGAGGGTGGATTATTCTGGTTCATGGTCTTGGAGAGCACAGCGGTAGATATGAGAAGCTAATAAACATGCTTGTGAGCGAGGGATTTGCTGTCTATACCTTTGACTGGCCTGGGCACGGAAGGAGTGGAGGGAAAAGAGGACATGCAACAATTAAACAGACTATGGAAATAATTGACGAGATTATTGAGAAAATTGGAGAGAAGCCATTTCTCTTTGGACACAGCTTGGGTGGATTAACAGTCATAAGATATGCACAAACACGACCAGATAGGATTAGAGGAGTTATAGCTTCTTCGCCAGCTTTAGCAAGGAGTCCAAAAACACCTATCTTTATGGTGGCTTTAGCAAAAATTTTAGGAATCATTGCACAAAGCTTGACTTTAAGCAATGGAATTGATCCAAATCTATTGTCACGAAACAAAGAGGCTATTAGAAAATATATTGAAGATGAACTCGTGCATGACAAAATTTCAGCAGCTTTGGGGAAGAGTCTGTTTGAAAATATGGAAAAAGCACACAAAGAGGCTGAGAAAATCAAAGTTCCAATATTAATTTTAGTAGGCACTGAAGACATCATAACGCCTCCGGAAGGAGCAAAAAGGTTGTTTGAAAAGTTGACAGTTGAAGATAAAACATTCAAAGAGTTCGAAGGGGCGTATCATGAGATTTTTGAGGATCCAGAGTGGGGAGATGAGTTCCACAAAATTATAATCGAGTGGCTAAAAGAGCGTGCATAGAGATTATGCAGGGATTTTAATGCTCATTGACACATTTCCAACTTTCCTTAAGCATTGGGATGGCACTATAAAAAGCTGGTTGCGGTATATTCAAGAGTATCCAGAGCTCTTTGAGAAAATTAAGTCGGACTATGAGCGATACAAAATGGACTGGAGGGAATATCTAAAGCTCCTCACCAAGAGAAATACCGACGAGCTTAAGCTTGCGTATGAGAGTCTGCTGAAAGTTCTCCCAGAGGTGAAGAGGAAAATTAAGATACTCTTTGACGTCAAAGACTACAACATTGTAGTCTATGTTGGTCTTGAGAACGGAGCCGGATGGGTAACCGAATTCATGGGAAAGCCCTCAATTCTTTTCGGCCTTGAAGCTATTGCAGAGCTTAAATGGTATGACAAGCTTGAAGGACTGATTGCTCATGAGTTTGGACACTTAGTTCACTGGCTTTTACGAGGAGAAGACATAGAAAAGCTCGAAGATGAGCAGATAATATGGCTCTACACGGAAGGATTCGCTCAGCGCATTGAAGATTTAATTACCAGCAGACCTTGGCACTTTGAAGAAGAAGGATGGTTCAAGTGGTGCGAAGAACATGAGAAGCTCCTTAAAGAAGAGTTCTTGAGGAGGGTTAGAAAGGGAGAAGCTTTGAATCCATTTTTCGGCTCATGGTATCAGCTTTTTGGAAAACAGTTCTTAGGTTACTATCTTGGTTATAAGTTTATCCTAAAGCTTGAAGAAAAGTTTTCCTTAGAAGAGATCGCTAAGCTAGAAAAAGAGAAAATTAAGGAGGAAATCTTAAAGTTCCTGAGGGACTAAATGTTTTCTCTCAAATCAATTATATGCTCAAGCTCTGGACCGGTCTTTATCAATGCCACAGGAACGCCGACTTTATCTTCAATCTCCTCTATGAACTCCTTTGCCTTCTTCGACAGTTTGTCGTAATCTGTTATGCCAAAGGCTTCTTTATCGTATTTGTCAAGCATCGTGATCGCAAGCATTGTAGCTCCGTTAATCTTTGCAGAATATCTTGCAAATTCAAAGTCAAACCAACCAACTCTCCTCCTTCTTCCCGTAACTGTTCCGTATTCAACTAACCCCCTTCTCTCTGCCTCTTCCATTGGCATTTCTGTTGGGAATGGCCCAGCTCCTACTCTCGTTGGAAAGCTCTTGAAGACAACTACAACATCATCAACCCTTGTCGGCCCAATTCCAACGTCGCTTGCTATTGCTGAAGCTGAAATGTCTTTTGAAGTTACATAGGGATATGTGCCAAAATACAAGCTCAGTCCAAAGCCCTGTGTTCCCTCAACTAGAACGAGCTTTCCTTCATCTAAAGCGTCATTTACTTCCTGAGCAACGTCTGTCAAATAGGGCTCAAGCTCCTTAACGTCTTTAGCTTGTCTTGCCTTCCTCATTACGCGGTCAGCATTTGCTGGACCACAACCACTTCCGGTCGTACCTATCTTTCCATGCAGATACCCGTTGGTTCTATCAAGCTCCTTGTGATGTGGCTCAATTATTGCACACCTATAATCTATGCCAACCCTCTTGACAACATCGAACTCCTTGAGCTGCTCAAGCTCATGGAAGAAAACCTCTGGGTCAACCAAAACTCCAGCTCCAACCAAAAGCCTTGCTTCCCTGTTCATAAAACCCGTGGGCAGCTGTCTAACTGCGTATTTTTTCCCGTGTATAAAAACGCTGTGTCCTGCGTTTGTTCCTACTCCTCCGCGTGCAATGACTTCTGGTTTATCATGCAGAGCAAGATAGGCAATTACAGAACCTTTCCCCTCATCTCCCCATTGTCCGCCAACAACAATAACACTCGGCATAGCTCTTACCCATAAATAAGTCAATAACACACTTAAAACAGTTTCGGAAAAATGAAAAATTAACAAGAAAATGTTAAATCTTAATTCTTATTAGAGGCATTGCCAATCACCGCTGCATGTAGAATCCAATCTCATGGTGTGTTTTTCCGATGATAACATAGCTTGATGGGACATTATAGAACTTCCGGGCCATTTTTCTTGTGCTGTATCTGTCAATTCCAGCAATCAATATTATGAAGTTCTCACCGTTCCAAGGGTTTCTTATTACTTCAATGACTCCCAACGGATACTCCTCCGGGATCTCTTCATTTAACGAAAGCTCTTTTATTGAGTCTCTCACAAAAAAGGCTTCAAACTTATTGACGACAACTGGTGCTCTCCTCAGCCTCCACGTTTCATTGAAAATGAAGGATATTGGCAATTTACTGGCAAGTTTCTCAGTAATTTTATTTGCTGCAGGCCCTCCAATTAGGAGTAGATTCTGCTTTAAATCTTCATCTGTCAAATTGGTGTCCGCTTTAATGAGGATTGTCGGTTTTTGAGGGTAAAAACCCTTAAACCGCTTTTCTAACGTGTCTTTAAGTTCAAATGCCGTTTCTTTATCGTATTCATTTCCTTCTCTAAGAGGATTCTGCGTTCCGTAGACAATAATAATCTTCCCCATGTAGTAAGCTCTATCCACAGCCCATTTGCTTGTAACTGGAACTTTCTGCTTGAAATAATCAGTTATATTCCCTGGAGTTGCCCACTTATGCATATGTTCAGCCAGAGTTGGCAAATAATCTTCAAAAGTTTCATTTGGCTTCTTGATTTTCTCAAAGTTTTCATATTCTTTAACAAAATCTTCTAAGAGGGGAAAATTCCATGACGAATACCACAGCACTCTATATTTCACAACTGCTGGACTTATGTTTGAGTTCATTGCCAAGTAGACAGCAAATGCCTCGGTTAATGTTTCAGCGAAATAGGCATACTCTGAGCTGAAATGATACATGTCATAAGTAGTCAAAATTGGAAACTCGTTTTTAGCCTCCGATAGATAGTAGCTCACATTTTCAAAAAGTTTCAGGTTTCTCTGCATGACTGGATTTATGAATTGATGAGAGAACTCATGAAATGCCGTAATAGCTTGAAACTGGATTGAAAAATTGTTTAAATTCTGTAGAGCAGTTCCAATATAGTATAGTGTGTCGTATCTGCGCCAGCTATGAGGATGGATCTTCAGAGAGTAAGAAAACTCAATTCTGTAGTTTTCATATATATAACCAAAGAACTCTCTGAATTTTTCGGGGAATTCATTACCAAACAGCTCTCTTAAGGGACTTACAGCTTTTTCATACTCTTCTCTGTGGGCATTATAGAATTTCATAAAGTTACTCTCTTTAGCAAAGCTTACCAAGGCTCTGAGCATATCACTTAACAATGGATCGTCTTCACTTTCATTTCCTAGATACGGAAGCGAACTTAGCTGGTTGCTCCAGCTCATTATAGAGTCATCTCTCACATACAAAGATAAATCTCTAGGAAATGCTTCCCTTATTAAATAAACCGCCTCATGCTCTCTGTAAGGTGCGAAATATGTTAGTACGTCCTTAACATAGCTTTGGGGTGCGATTATAAAGTAATCACTTCCATTAAATGCCAAGATATACACCACAGCGAACAGTTCAAGATTAGGATTTATCTCGACAATCACTTCTGGCTTTTCCTGCATGCCATATGTCAACTGTGATAGCAGGATAAGACCAACAAGAATCAATACTGTCTTGTGCATGCCTACCCCTCCAGATAAAATTGAATGTAAAAACCGCTTTCCACATAATCTCCGCTCTCAATGAGATAGCTTATCGGTTTCTCAACAAGCATCTCCCTTGCAATCCTTCTCGTGCAATATCTATCAATACCAGCGAGAACCATTATGAAATTGTTTCGATTCCATGGATTCCTTATAACTTCAAAAATTTGAAGTGGATAGGCGTAGGGAACAATTGAATTCGCCGAAATTTGAGCAATGGAACCATTGAAGAATTGGAATGCATAAAATTCTTGGATATTGCTTAGATTTTTCTTTATTTCCCATCTTTTTTCATTAAATGCAAAATTTAGTGGTAGCGCGGGAGAGATCCTCTTGGCTATCTCATTAGCAACAGGCCCACCAATTAGGATTAGATTTTGCTTCAAGTCATCTTTCGTTAGCTCTTTGTCAGATTTAACAGTAATAATTGGTTTGATAGAGTACTTCCCCCAAGCTACTGAATTCTCCAGCATCTTCTTAAGCTGAAATGCAGTTTGTTTGTCATATTCAACCCCAATCCTATCTGGATTCTGAGTTCCATAGACAATTATTATCTCACCCATTTTGTAGCTCCTGTCAAGAGCTAAAAAACCAGTTATTGGAGTTCTCTCCCAGAAGTATTTTGTAACATTATTTGGAGTTGCCAACTTCCTCATGCGCTCTGGCAACTGAGAAATATAAATATCCAAAGTTTTATTCATCTTTTCAATATCAACAAGGAAATCCCCAACAAGAGGGTATCCAACTGCGGCATCTTGTAAGATACGCCATTTTGAAAATGCTGGATAATCCGAAAGGATAATATAATTAGCCACAGCCTCAACTAAGTTCTCCTCTATGTAGCCATAGTTAGTGTAGAAGTGTCCATCATAGGTCGCGTATGCCCATTCATTTTTGGCTGCTTTGAGGTAGTAGTCAACACTCAGAAGCTCTTGAGCGTGCTTGTATATGATGGGATCGACAAAAGTGTGGGTGAATTCATGGATACCAATCCAGGCATAGTAAAAGTTAGCTTGGGGTGTTGAGCTGATATGAACTGCATGTCCGATATAATAGGCTGTATTGTCTAGGATTGCCGCATGTTCACGAATAGCCAAACTATATGAGAGTTCAACTTTATACTCTTGGTAGCTTTTGTTAAAGAGGGAATCAAGCTTAAGGATGTATTCTGGCTTTAATGCTTTTTTGCTTTGATTTATCGCTTGTTCATAATCTCCTTCATGGAGCTTATAAAAGTGTATGAAATCTGATTCCTTTGCAAAGTGAACAAGTTCCTTCAAAAGTCCGCTCAATAACTCATCGCTTTCATTTCCCAGATATCTCATTCTAAAAAGCTGATCAGACCACCGCCGTATGCTTGTATCACGAAGATGCCAAGGTAAGTCCCTAGGAAAAGTTTCCCTCATGAGATAGACCGCTGGATGCTCTTTATAGGGAGCAAAATAAGTAAGCACATCCTTGATGTAATTTTTTGGCGCAATAATGAAATCATCACTTCCATTAAAAGCTAAAATATAAACCACAGCAAACAATTCAAGGTTGGGGTTGATTTCTACCACAACTTGAGGTTGCTCTTCAGCTTTGATGAGGGGTGTTTGAGAGACAAGCAAGAGAAAGCACAAAATTAATGAAGCTTTCTTCACACTTACCACCGTATCAAGTTTAGAAAGTTAAAAATAAAAGTTTTATTGCAAAGGGTAAAGAATAAAACTCGAAAATACGAATGCTCTTAGGTGTTTAAAATGATAAAAAACAAGCTCATTGTGGTAACTGGTGGAGCCGGCTTCATAGGCTCACACATTGCCGAAGAGCTCAGCAAAGATAATGATGTTATTGTTATTGACAACCTTTATTCGGGAAAAGTTGAGAATGTGCCAGAAAACGTAAAATTCATCCAAGCCGATATCAGGGACTATGAGAGCATAGCTGAGATTATGAGTCAAGCTGATTATGTCTTTCATGAGGCAGCACTTGTGAGTGTTGTCGAAAGCATAGAAAGGCCAATTTTAACCGAAGAAATTAATGTTTTGGGAACGCTAAATATCCTGAAAGCTTTAAGCGAAGGGCATGGTAAGCTTATCTTTGCCTCATCTGCCGCTGTATACGGTGACAATCAAAATCTGCCTCTGAAAGAGGATGATAAGCCCAGACCTCTGTCGCCCTATGGGGTTACAAAAGTCTCTGGAGAATACTACTGCAGAGTTTTTTACGAACTTTATGGAGTCCCAACAGTAGCTTTGAGGTATTTCAACGTCTTTGGTGAAAGACAAGGATACAACCAGTATGCTGGAGTTATAAGCATCTTTATCAACCGTGCTTTGAAAAATGAGCCGCTGATAATTTTTGGAGATGGGAAACAGACGAGAGACTTCATTTATGTTAAAGATGTTGTTAAAGCAAACATCTTAGTTGCGGAGAAGGAGAGAGCAAACGGAGAAGTGTTCAATGTTGCTCGTGGTGAGAGAACGACAATCCTTGAGCTGGCTATGAAGATCATTGATGCAACAAATTCCTTAAGCTCAATAATCTTTGATAAACCAAGACCCGGCGATATAAAACACAGCCAAGCTGATATAAGTAAAATCAAGAAGCTTGGATTTAAACCAGAGTACTCTCTTGAGGAAGGACTTTTGAGAACGATTGAGTGGTACAGGAGGCAAAAAGCATGAAAGTCTTGAGCATAACCCTAAGCTCCAAACTGTCGTCCTTTCTGAGGAGAAAGCTTGTTAAAGCCGTTGAAGAGTTCTCAAACAAAATTGAGGCTGAAGAAAATTTAATTATTCTGCCAAAGAAAGAAAAAGCCGAATTTGGAACATTCCTATGCTCAAGCAGCATAATAGCGGGGAAGCATATAGGGAGAACGTACTATGAAGGACTCATATTCTCCACATCACGGAGATTTGAAAGAGAAGCAGAGATTACGGCAAAGGAACTGCTCCTTGAACCAAAAGAATACAGGGTGGAGGTTGACGTAAACGGAGCTGGAACCTTAAAATTGCCTGGCTTCAGATTGGAAAACGGCATTTTAATCCTCTACATACTACCCAAATACATTTTTGAATTCTCACAAGAGAATCTAACACTGGCAACTCAAGAAGATTATGCCCAGATAACATTTTCTCCGCTAGAATATGGATTTAGAGGGGAAGTTTCTCTGAGTCTGAATAAGGCGAAAGAAGTTAGAGTTCTTCTCAAGGGAAACAAAGCCGAGGAATTTCTGTTCTGGGATAATGAAAGCGGTTCATTCACCTATAACTTTATAGATGAACCGCTGGTAATTATCTCACATGAGAAGCTCATAACACCAAAAGAATTTGCCAGAAGTCTTGGAAAAGTCTCAATAATTAGCGGACACGGAGAATTTGGGATTGTAGGAGAAATGGTGCTGCCTCTAAAGAAAGAGGTAAGAGAAAGCATAAAGCTGGCGGTTACTTTTTAGGAACCTTGAATCCCATTGCTTGTTCTTGCTGTATCTTTTGAGCTTTCTGTGCCAAATCTTGGAGTTTTTGCTCAATCTGCTGTAATGCATCTTGAGTCTTCTTTATTGCATCTTCGTATTCCTTGATTCTCGCATCTAAGTAAGCAATTGCATCTTCTAAGCTTTTCTCAATTGCGTACCCAGCTCCAATGCTGACAATTGCGTGCTTTTTGTCAACTATCATGCCCTTTAGAAATGAGCCTGCTCCAACTGGAACCAATATCTCAGGCTTTTCGTCTTCAACCTTTTTAAGCTCTTCAAGGGTTTCCTTTACTGCTCTAAACTCATTCATTCCAAGAGTTAAGAGCTCTAAATTCTGAGCCAAAAGCTGAGCTTGAGCCTGTAAGAGCTGATACTCATAAGCCAACCTTTCAAGCTGCTCCTGATTCTGCGCCATTTTCACCACCAAAGAAAAATTGAAGAGTTGCCTTTTAAGGGTTTGCATGATAAAGCTATACAAAAAAGAGGAACAGAAGTTAAGCAAGCTCTAGGCTAAGTCTCCTAACTACGGGATCTTCAGCTTCCTCGGGGTTAATTTCCTCAATGCTCTCAATCAATATCTTTGTCCTCTTTACCCTGTGCTTGCTTCCAATTTCGGAATAGATGAGCTCAACAACGTCCTCTGGCTTTACAGCTCTGTATTCCTTTGTGAATTTTTGCTTTTTCCCTTCTCTTTCGAAAATTCCCTTAACGCGATAAACTTTAACCTCCATCCTGCCTCACCCCAAAAAGCCCAGTGCTTCCTCAATCTTAACTATTTCAGGACCAGTTGTGAGATGTCCGACAACAACTCCAAAGGAATTAGCTAACATACATGAGCCGACAAATGGAACACCTTGATTTGCAGTGCCAAGATAAATGTCAACTTTGAATAAATCTCTCAGCCATTCGAGTTCCTCTTCAGTCGTCTCAGGGTGAACTAAGCCACCTTTGTTTGTAACGACACCAACACTTCCAACGGCGTGGAACTCAGCTATAACACCGCGCTCTACTTCCACTCCTAAGATATCCTCAAGCTGCTTCGCTTCTTCTCTTGTGAACTTTGCACTCACGAGAGCTGCTTTGTCATTAGCTAGAATCAAGTTGCCTAAAGCAGTTAGCTTGCTCAAAAAGGGCTCAACTCTAATATCAAGGTCATGTTCCTTTAGAGCTGCATTAATTCTCTCAAGTTCAGTATCCCAAATGTAATAGGGGACAACAATGGCGTTTGAGTTTCCAGCAGCAAAAATTCCAATGATTCTTGATTTCATAATGCTTGTTTCAATAATTGGGACTTTTAAAACTTCCCTCAAAACATTGAGCTTCTTTTCTTGAAGGCCCTCTCTAACCAAGAGAACTTTATCCGTAGCGACACCAAACACACCCAGATAGGGGGAATTTTCGAAGTCAAGTCTTTCTATGTGCATTTTCCACCACTCACGAGAAATAAAAATTTAAGAAATCAGCTCTCCGTTGCCTGTTCTTCTGGTTTCTTTTCTTCCTCCTTCTTTTCCTCAGTCTTCTTTTCTTCTTTCACTGCTTCCTTTACTGTTTTCTTTGCCTCTGGTGGGAGCTCAACGTAGGCAACTCTGACCTTACCTTTTCCTTCAACCTCTTCCTCGACTACCTTAACTTTAACCCTGAGCTTGCTTGGAGGCTTCTCAATTCCTCTTTCCCAAATCTTTTCGTTAACTTCTGGGGCTATGATAACCTCTTCAGCTTTTGCATGTCTTGCAACAAACTCCCTAACGAACTTGACTGCCCTTGGTGCTCTCTTCCATCTTGGGGCAATCTTCTTGATTTTCTTTATTGGAACTGTGAAAATAACCTCATCCCCGACCTTAATCGCCATTTTTCATCACTCCTTAAGCTTTGTTCTTCTCCAGTATCTCCTCTTCGGGTGAGTTATAACTCTTCTGTTTGTCTTCACGATAACCCACACAGGAACTCTCCTATTCTGCTTAGCAGCCTTCGCCAAGCGAAGCTTCTTTGCAAGAGGCTTGTTCCTTGCCATCTCTATCCCTCCCAAAGTTATCGTAATAAGTCCTAACCAAGCTTGAAGCTTAAGCTTATTTAAATCTTCCCATTAATTCAGAGCTAACATTTCAGTTTCCTTTTATAAATCTTGCTTCTTCCATCCCAGAACTCTCGACTGATAGTGCCTCTTCGGGAATATTGTCAATGGGTCTATTCCCTTAAGCCTCAGAAGGTGTCTCAATTCAACTTCATAGTCGCTCTTTTCCAGCTTTTCACTCTCTCTAATTTCAACGATGAAGAGTTTTTCTGTAAGCTCTCTTATTGTTTTGTAGCCTAACCCAAGTAGAGGTCTTATATACTGAACGTTAAACCTATCTTCAAGGCTCCTTGTCTTCCTCAAATCTAAAAAAGGAACCCTATCATCTCTTCTCGTGCCGTCGCTTATTCTCTCAACCTCCTCACGGCTTGCGATCTCTTCGAGAGCTGTTTCATGGATAAACTGAATTGCGTTGCTTGGATGTCCATCCCTAATGCACATCTCGGCAGCTTTTTCTAAAATTTTCCTATCCAAAAACACAACCTCATGGTTAAAGCCTAACCTATCGGCAGTTTCCTTTGCATATTTCCAATTGTCAAGAAGACCAAAGCTTATCGTGATTAATCTTACCTCATAACCTAATTTTTGCAGAATCCAGGCAGCCAATGAGGAATCTTTACCCCCGCTGTAGAGGTGATAGACTTTCATCTTCCTCACGGCAACCTTTAAAAGCTAAACCCTTATAAACTCTTTTGCCTCTTTGCGAGAGGTTGGAATTTGGGGTGAGAGAGATGGAGAAACGTCTACCTGGAAAGGTGAGAAGAGCTATAAGAGCTAAATATTATGATATTCAGCCTAAAGCTTGGATTGGAAAGAAAGGGTTAGAGGAAAGTGTGATTAACGAAATCAACACTCAGCTTAAGAAAGATGGTATTCTCAAAGTGGAAATAAGAAAAGGAGCACTTATTGCAACGGGAATGGACAGAAAGCAGATAGCTGAGAAGGTTGCTGAGCTGACTGACAGCGAGCTGATTGAAGTGAGAGGCAAAAGATTTATATTATTCCGTCCGAGAGAGGGATGGGAAAAGTATTTAAGGAAGCTTAAGCTTAAGGAACTCTCAAAGGAGAAGCGGGAAGAGAAACCCGTTAAAAAGGTCAAGCTCGATATTGCTCAATTTAGGAAGAAGTTCAAGAAAGGGAGGGGTTAAAGATGGCGACAGTTTATGATGTTCCCGGTGATTTGCTCGTTGAGAGGGTTGCTCAAAAGTTGAAGGAGATACCTGAGATCAAGCCACCAGAGTGGGCTCCATTTGTCAAAACAGGAAGACACAAGGAAAGGCTTCCAGAACAAGAAGACTGGTGGTATTATAGGGTTGCTTCAGTCTTCAGAAAGATATACATTGATGGCCCTGTTGGTATTGAAAGACTTAGGACTTGGTATGGAGGAAGAAAGAACAGGGGTCATGCTCCAGAGAAGTTTTACAAAGGAAGCGGAAGCATAATTAGAAAGGCTCTTCAGCAGTTAGAAGCAGCTGGATTCATTGAAAAGGTTCCAGGTAAGGGAAGAATCGTCACGCCTAAGGGAAGAAGCTTCCTTGACAAAGCAGCAACAGAGCTCAAGAAGGAGCTTGAGGAAGTTATTCCAGAGCTCAAGAAGTACTAAACTTCTATTTTTACTTCTCATTCCTAACTTTAATACAATGTTTGAATTTTCTAGTTGCAATAACTTTTTAACTATCTCGCCATAAATCCTCTTGGCGAGGTGATGTAAATGGCCGAGGATATTGAAGAGATTAGAAAGAGAAAGCTCATGGAATTACAGAGAAGGCTTGCTGAGCAGCAAAAAGCCGAAGAAGAAGCTGCAAGACAACAGGCAGAACTTGAAGCACAAATACAAGCAATTCTCAGAAGAATATTAACTCCAGAGGCCAGAGAAAGGCTTGCTCGGGTTAAGCTTGTCAGACCAGAACTTGCTCAACAAGTTGAGCTTATATTAGTTCAGCTTTATCAGACAGGACAAATTAGGGAAAAAATTGATGATATGAAGCTTAAGAAGATTTTAGCTCAGATTGATGCGAGAACAAGGAGGGAATTCAGAATTAAATGGTAACGAGAGTTACATTAGTCAACTCTGGCATCCTTAAAATTTATATACCTTTTGTGTGTAAATAGATAAGGCGAGTGAAAGGATTATGGAAATCAAAAGAATCATAAAAGAGCTTGACTTAAAAGGCGAAATCAGCTTAGAGACCTGGAAGCCTATCTCTGCCAAGAGAAATAGTGATGGGACAATTGACATCCTGTATCGTAATTTGTTGCTGGGAAACGAAAGGGATCCTGTGTTCCTCTGGGTTTATGTTAACGTGGTCGAAGATGAAGAAATTGATGTTAGAATTTTGGAAAAGATGACATTCAAAAAAGAGGACTTACTCTGGATAATGAAATTTGTCTCAAAGTTTGGTTAATTTTATATAGTATGAGTTTATTAACCGTAACCCGCAGATGGGGGTGTCAAAGTGGAAAAGCGTAGGATATGCCCAGTTTGTGGTTCAACTGAATTTATTTATGATCCTGAGCATGGAGAAATCGTCTGTGCAAAGTGTGGATTCGTCATAGAAGAAAATATAGTGGATATGGGACCAGAATGGAGAGCGTTTGACGCTTCACAGAGGGAGAAGCGTTCTAGAACTGGTGCACCTGAGAGCATCCTTCTTCATGATAAGGGTCTTTCAACTGATATTGGAAGTGATAGAAATATCACCGGATTAATGAGAGAGAAAATGTACCGTCTGAGGAAGTGGCAGAGCAGGTTGAGGGTTAGTGACGCAGCCGAGCGTAATTTAGCCTTTGCTTTAAGCGAGCTTGATAGGATTGCTTCACAACTCAAGCTTCCAAAACACGTTGAGGAAGAAGCCGCAAGATTGTATAGAGAAGCAGTGCGAAGAGGACTTATTAGAGGAAGATCAATCGAGAGCGTTATTGCTGCCTGCGTTTATGCTGCATGCAGATTGTTGAAAGTTCCAAGGACTTTAGATGAGATTGCTGATATTGCGAGGGTTGATAAAAAGGAAATTGGAAGAAGCTTCAGATTCATTGCCAGAAACCTCAACCTGACTCCAAAGAAGCTCTTTGTCAAGCCGACAGATTACGTGAATAAGTTTGCTGATGAACTCGGCTTGAGCGAAAAAGTCAGAAGGAGAGCCATAGAACTCTTGGAGGAGGCTTATAACAGGGGTCTGACGAGTGGTAAGAGCCCAGCGGGGCTTGTTGCAGCTGCATTGTATATTGCTTCACTGCTTGAAGGGGAGAAGAGAACTCAGAGAGAAGTTGCAGAGGTTGCAAGGGTTACTGAAGTAACCGTCAGAAACAGGTACAAAGAATTGGTAGAGAAGCTTGGGCTCAAAATAACAATCTAAACTTTCTTTTATCTACCCACCAGATTGGATGCTCACTACTAATGCTGATAACAGTACTAAGTAACTATAAAAAATTATAAAAAATTATAGAAATAAAAAAATCACCTTTTTATAAACCAGCTCTCCAAAGTTGACTGCTTTCCAGCCTTCATTGCTTTCTTCAGCCTTTCTAGGCCATTCTTTACCCTTTCCTCACTGAAGTCATGCTCATCACAGAGGAACTTTAAAATGCCCTCCTCATCTGGCATCTTCCAGACAAGCTTGTAATCATCCGTGACAGGTGGATTTAGGAAGAACTCCTTAATTGCATATAAATCAACGTCGCTCATCTTTTGATACTTCTTTAGGGGATCTTTTGAATACTTGACTATTTCCAGAGCTTTCTTTGGACCAACCCCCTTGATTCCTCCTGGATTATAATCAGTTCCAACCAGAATAGCGAGTTCTATGAGCTTCTCCCTGTCAATCTTCAGTTCTTTTAAAACTTCCTCCAAAACAATTAGCTCTGGCTTCACTTCAACATAAACATCTTTTCCAGGAAGCTTTCTTCTGCCTGTTATTGTCAAATTCCTAACAAGCCTTGGTGCTCCAAACAAAAGTGAGTCATAATCCTGAGAAGCTGAAGCCCAGACTTTACCTTTTGATGCCATGTAGGCCGCTTGAGCCTCACCTTCACTTGGAGCTTGCACCCATGGAATGCCCATAAGGTCTAACAACTTTTTAGCATCCTCTATCAGCTGCTCATTCACCCGTGAAGCTCTCTGGGCGTATTTCTTTGCTTCCTCCAAGTCTCCTCTTGCTAACGCCTCCTGCCACTTTTCCTCAGCTTCTTCCCTCGCTTCGGCTCTCTTTTCAAGCTCCTTCTTCTTGAATTCTGGTGGCTTTCCATCAAATACATAAGCTGGTTTTATTCCCACTTCCATGAGATTTATCGTCCTGTAGAACAGCCCAGAGAGGTGTGAAGTTATTCTTCCTTTAGAGTCCATGAGAGGTGTCCCATCTCTTTGTCTGATGATAGAGAGGAACTGATAAATTGCATTCAGGGCATCGATGGCTATTTTCCTTCCGTTTAGGTTTTCAATCTCAATTTCCTTCCTTGGAATGAGCTCGCCTATCTGAACTCCCATCACTCCTCACCTATCCTAATGTATAGATACCCTAACACAAATATAAGTCCTGCGATTGCAAAAAGCTTTAGGGCATCCAATTCCTTGAAATCAGAAGCAACGACAAGCTTTTGAATAAGGGCAACTATTCCAACCTCCAATATGTGGGTTAGGCTAACACGGTGCTGCCTTAAGTAAATTATCAGGATTCTGTAAGTCTCTATGAGGATTATCGTAACGAGGACATTTGCAATCAATAGCTTAGGCTCAGCAACTTTGTATGTGAGCTTGAAGTTCAAATAAATGGAATACACTGTAAGGTAGAGTATGAAAAACAAGAATACCATAACCACCATATCAAAGCATATCTCAAGGGTCTTTCTAAAGGCCTTATGAACCTGCGTATATTGGGCGACTTTCTCTTCTTCCATCTTTGCCATTTTCATCAGCCTACCGGTGTGCTCATCACCCCTCAGATGAGGGGAAGGGTCATCATCACTTTTATTTTCCCAGTTTAATTTTAAAACATTGCTCTCCAAATTAGCGTATGAGCATGTTGCCCAAAGCGATTTTGGAAAGCTACTGATGACCTGCAAATGCACATAAATTTTGATTACTCTTCAAAGTTTTCAATTCTTGATTTTCATGCATTTTGAAATTTGGAAACTTTTTTTAATACTTACTTTTTTCAAAATAAATTTTACTATTATAAAACACAAAATTTAAATAACCTAATGTCATAACAGTTATGAAAGAATAACTCTTCAGGTGACATGGTCATGAATAGAAACTACAAAATTGTCATTATAGCTTTAATATTCATTTTCGTTTTTATCCTTATATCTCTCATATCTTCATTGATTATCCTCAAGCGACAATTCGCGACCAGTGCGCAGCAATAAAAGGTTTTTCTCTAGGTTACATACCGACGTCTAATCTTAATACATCGTTTGTCATTGGAAACTATATTGTAGTATCAACCCAAATCAGGGTCCCCTTTCGTACCCTTATGTGAGAGAGTGCATATTCCACGGAGATAAGATAATAATTGAGGTATACATTGATAACTGCTTTGTTCCATCTTCAGAAAAAAGTGAAAGTGTTTGTCCTCTTTATGGGCATGAAGGAAGTTCTTCCGTTCTTATTGTGGGAGCTAAAAACTTTAATAAGTTCAATAAGATTCGTGTAAATATCTATACAGGATACGAGCTTGAAACAGCAAAAGTAAACAATTTAAAGCTTGAAAAGACCGTTGAATTTGATATAAGGTTTTATAGTACAATGTTTAGAAGTCTAATTGTAGTGATTGCGTTTATTTTTGTCAGAATAATGAAATTACTGTTTCAGAGATTACCATGAGATAACTGTGGAAATCTCTCAATCCCTCTTGTTCAATTACTGTTCAAAACCCATGGTTTATTTAACAAGTGCCGATAGGACAATCGGCAAATTGATAAGAGAAAAGTTATAACTGATTTTTCAGATTAACCTTTGTAAAGTTTATTGGGGTGAAGGAAATGAGTATTGAGGCACTATTCAAGCCAAAGAGCGTTGCCGTCATTGGAGCTTCTGGAAAGCCAGGGAAAATAGGTTATGCCATCATGAAGAACCTCATTGAGTATGGCTATGAAGGGAAAATATACGCAGTCAATGTCAAAGGTGGAGAAATCGAGATAAGTGGGAGAAAATTCAAGGTTTACAAGAGTATTCTCGATGTTCCTGATGAAGTTGATATGGCTGTTATTGTTGTCCCAGCCAAGTTTGTTCCTCAGGTTGTCGAGGAATGTGGAAAGAAAGGAGTTAAGGTGTTACCCATTATAAGCTCAGGATTCGGTGAGCTTGGACCAGAAGGCAAGAAAGTCGAGGAACAGCTTGTAGAGATAGCTCACAAATATGGTATGAGAATTCTCGGTCCAAACATCTTCGGTGTTGTTTACACACCAGCAAAGCTCAACGCAACCTTTGGTCCAACAGATGTTATGCCTGGCAACTTGGCCTTGATCAGCCAGAGCGGTGCTCTCGGTATAGCTCTTATGGGATGGACAATTCTTGAGAAAGTTGGTCTCTCAGCAGTTGTCAGCATTGGAAACAAGAGTGACATTGATGACGCTGACCTCTTGGAATACTTCAAAGACGACGAAAACACAAAGGCGATCCTCGTCTACATGGAGGGTGTTAAGGATGGTAGAAAGTTTATGGAGGTTGCAAAAGAAGTCAGCATGAAAAAGCCAATCATAGTCATTAAGGCCGGAAGAAGCGAGAGGGGTGCAAAGGCAGCAGCATCACATACAGGAAGCTTGGCAGGTGCTGACAGCATTTACACCGCAGCATTCAAGCAGAGTGGTGTTCTGAGAGCATTAACAATTGGCGAAGCCTTTGACTGGGCGAGAACACTCAGCAACTTACCAGAACCACCGGGAGAGAACGTCGTCATCATCACAAACGGCGGTGGAATTGGAGTCATGGCAACAGATGCAGCTGAAGAGGAAGGACTAAAGCTCTATGACAACTTAGAAGAGCTCAAAGTCTTTGCAAACCATATGCCACCCTTCGGAAGCTACAAGAACCCGGTTGACTTGACCGGTATGGCCGATGCTAAGGCCTATGAAGGTGCTGTTAGAGATGCTTTAGCCCATCCAGAGATGCATGCAATAGCTGTTCTCTACTGTCAGACCGCTGTTTTGGATCCAAGAGATTTAGCAAGAATAGTCATTGATGAGTACGAGAAGAGTGGAAAGAAGAAGCCAATAGTCGTCGCAATTGTTGGTGGAATTGAGGCAAAGGAGGCAATTGATATACTCAACGAGAACGGCATCCCAGCATATCCCGAACCAGAGAGAGCCATCAAGTCATTAGCCGCTCTGTACAGATGGAGCAAGTGGAAGGCAAGCAAGAGGAAAGAGTGATTTTCTCTTTTTTTCTCAATCTCTTACTTCTTGTGAAAACACTTAATAACTTCCCATGCCAAATTATTCTAAGGGAGAAGTATGTTAATCGGTTTAATCTCAGACATCCACTCCAACTGGGAAGCTCTTCAAGCTGTTTGGAGAGAAGTAAAGAAAGCAGATGTAATCTTCTGCATGGGTGATTTAGTTGGCTACGGCGCAAATCCTAATGAAGTTGTTGAATTCTTCAGGGAGCAGATGAAAAAGAGAGAAATTCTCTGTGTGAGAGGAAATCATGATAATGCTGTTGCTTTTGGGACAGATTGGGGGTTTAATCCCTATGCTAGAGCGGCTGTGAGATGGCATCAGCGGGTTATGAGCATTGAGAACCTCAAATTTTTAAGAAGATTGCCGATAAGACAGCTCTTTACTGATGATACTGGAAGGAGCTATCTCATAATTCATGGTTCTCCGAGAGCACCTTTGGACGAGTATTTGTTTCCTTGGTTCCCAGACAGCGAGCTCAAAGATGTTCTGAGCTATGTGAAGCAAGATGACTTGGTCGTTGGGCATACCCATATGCCAATGCTCAGGGAAATTGAAGGAAGGAGAATAATAAATCCAGGGGGTGTTGGACAACCGAGAGACGGGAATTGGAAAGCAGCATATGCTTTCATTGATACGGACACTCAAGAAGTCATTTTTGAGAGGATTGAGTATGACGTCGACAAAGCTGTGAGAAAAATAATTGAAGCTGGATTACCCAGGTTTTTGGCTTACAGACTTTATGAAGGATATTAAACAGGAAAGAGATCAAGGAGACTGGAGCTTTTCTTTTACAGTCCTCAATCTTCTAAGCTTAGACTTAACTGCCAACTTTGAAGAGTCAATTATTATCACTTCTCCAATGCTTTTGACGGCACTTATTGGGATTAAAAGCAGCCCCTCGTGGTCAGTGACAAATTCACTTGTATCTAAATCTTCATCTGGTTCAGCTACAATTACAAGCAAATCACCAGTTTCTTCATCAAAGCTCAAATCGTAAACCCATCCAAGTCTTATCCCTGTATCTGTAATGAGCTCAACATCCCTAAGCTTTGAAGCCTTTATCTTTACCATCTTTGCCACCTCAGAATTTTAAACTATACTATTAGTCGGGTTTTTTGTATAAAAATCTTTTCTGCATGAGCAAAAACCGAAAAGTGAAATGAAAAATAAAAAGCAAATTCCCACTTAACCTGTGAAGTAATCCATCTCCTTTCTCTCTTTAGGTGCTTTCCTGCTCTCTTCGAACTGTTTATAATACTCAATCATGTATTTTGTAACACTCGGCCTTATCTTCTTCATAGCTTCTTCAAAGTCCTTCCGCGAGACCTTGAGCTTTTCAAGGAATTCTTCACTTTGTTCTTCAATGAGCTCTTTTGGTGTCTTTGCCACTACTCTTCTTAAAGCATTCATTGCTGCCTCTCTCACAAGTGCTGCTATATCGGCTCCAGTATATCCCTCAAGCTTCTTGGCAAGCTCTTTTAAGTTTACATCTTCCGCTAAGGGCACTCTCCTCGTGTGGACTTTTAGAATCTCATATCTTGCTTTTTCGTCTGGTGCTGGGACCAAGATCAAGCGGTCAAATCTTCCTGGCCTGAGCAGTGCTGGATCTAGAATGTCAGGCCTGTTGGTTGCTGCAATAACAACAACGCCACTATTCTCTTCTAACCCGTCCATCTCTGTCAACAGTTGGTTAATTATCCTATCGGTTACCCTGTTTACATCGCTTCCCCTCATTGGAGCAATTGCGTCAATCTCATCAATGAACACTACCGTTGGTGCAGCTTGCCTTGCCTTCCTAAAGATCTCTCTTATTCTTTTTTCGCTTTCTCCTACCCATTTGCTTAAAACCTCTGGACCTCTGATTCCAATGAAATTGGCCTCACTCTCTGTTGCAACAGCTTTAGCGAGCATAGTTTTACCTGTACCTGGTGGGCCATAGAGGAGGATTCCCTTTGGTGGAGTTATTCCCAAGCGCTGAAAGGCCTTTGGATACTTGAGCGGCCATTCGACAGCTTCTCTAAGTGCCTGCTTCACATTTTCTAGTCCTCCAATATCCTCCCAATGCACATTTGGAACTTCGAGCATTACTTCCCTTAAAGCAGATGGCTCAACCATCTTCAAAGCTTCATAGAAGTCTTTTTTAGTAACTTTAAGTTCCTGAAGAACTTCCGGTGCAATCTTTTCTTCTTCTGGATTAATCTTGCCCTCTTGGATTAGCCTTCTCAGAACGACCATTGCAGCTTCTCTAGCTAAAGCTGCCAAGTCCGCTCCAACGAATCCGTGCGTCTTTTCAGCTAATTCATCAAGCATCTTATCAATCAGCTTGGCCTTAACTTCACGGTAAATTTCCCCGTCACTCTTGAGAATTTCCTTTATCTCTTCTTCATCTCTGGCTTTCTCAACTTTCTTGATGATTCCCTCAAGCTTCTTTTTATCGAAGCGCTCTTCTTTGAGGAAGTCTTTAAGAACCTTCAAAACTGACGGCTTATCGTAGTCCGGCTCAAGAGGCATTCCTCTTGTGTGAATCTGGAGGATTTCTTTTCTACCCTGCTTGTCTGGAACTCCAACTTCAATCTCTCTGTCGAATCTTCCTGGTCTTCTTAGAGCTGGATCAATTGCATCAGGTCTGTTTGTTGCGGCTATAACGATGACTTTTCCCCTTTTCTTCAGTCCATCCATTAAAGTTAAGAGCTGACTAACAACCCTCTTCTCGACTTCTCCGGTAACCTCTTCTCTCTTTGGTGCAATTGCATCAATTTCATCAATGAAGATTATGCTCGGAGCGTTTTCTTCAGCTTCTTTAAAGACCTCTCTTAAGCGCTCTTCACTCTCACCGTAGAATTTGCTCATGATTTCTGGACCGTTGATGGCTATAAAGTGAGCATTTGTCTCATTCGCCACAGCTTTTGCAAGTAAAGTCTTACCCGTTCCCGGCGGGCCGTAGAGCAAGACTCCCTTAGGTGGCTCAATTCCAAGACGTTCAAACAGTTCCGGGTGCTTCAACGGTAGCTCAACCATTTCCCTAATCTTCTGAATCGCATCCTTGAGGCCACCTATGTCTTCATATGTAACCTCTGGAACCTTCTCTTCCCTAACTTCGACTGCTTGGGGAAGAACTTCAATTTCGGTGTTGTATGTTATCTGAACTATTCCCTTGGGATTTGTGTTCACAACAATAAACTTTAATTCACCAAAAGCCAATGGGAGTGCTTCAAAGAACCCCCTAAAGAACTCATCGAAAGGAGAACCTGTATAAAATTCTTCTCTTCCACTTGCAACTATAATGTCGCCTTTCACAACTGGTCTGCCAAGAAGGTTCTGCTTAATCATGTCTCCAGGAATTTGTATAAAAACTCCCTTTTGAGCTGGTGCTAGAACGACTTTCTTTGCTTCTTTGACTTCAGCTCTTCTAACAGTTACATAATCCCCGATGCTGACCCCAGCATTTCTCCTGATGTAACCGTCCATTCTAATTATGTCTAACCCCCTGTCATCTGGATGAGCATTTGCAACAATTGCAGCAGTTGTTCTTTCTCCCTCAAGCTCAACTATGTCTCCAGGTTCAACTCCCAGTTCACGCTGATATTTTCTGTCAAATCTAACTATCCCTCGCCCTACATCTCTTTTCAGAGCTTCAGCAACCCTAAGTTTGATTTCATCTTTAATCTCGTCCTTTTTTCCTAAAATCATCTTTACACCTCCTTTGGTGAATCTCAATGGCTTCCTCCAACGTTAAATTACCCTTAGCAACTTCACGTGCAAGTTCAGATGAAATTGTAATTCTACCTCCACTCATAATTCTGCTTCTGCTCTTTATATGCTCAATCTCCTTTTTAGTTGGCTCGTTTGTGTAAATCAATTCTCCAATTTTAACTTCTCTCCCTTCCCTTAAAGCTATGTTGATTGATGCAACTATATCTTGAACTTGAGAGCCTTCAACACCGCCCACCTTAGGTGTCGTTCCTCTCTCGTTCACGAGAATTACTGGATAATCATCACCTAAAACCCTTGCAAGAGCCTTGAGCATTAATATACGGTGCCTTTTTGCTCCATGCCCAATCTTGATTTTTGCTTTTGGATACTTCTCGAGAAGTTCGAGGATTACATCCACATCCTTGGGGCTCTTCAAATGGTAAACCTCAACTATTCTGTTATCACCAACAACTGCAACTCCAGGCCTCTCTCCAGGATCTATTGCAATAAAAACCTTTCTGAATTTCTTCCTCCCCTCAAGTCTCGCTAAAAGCTCATCTATGAAGTTCTCGTTCTTAACGATTATCTTAACTGGAAAGTTGACTTTATCATAATCCTCTTCACTTGTCAGAACAACCTCAACGTCAAAAGGAATTTTCTCATCTAAGCGAAGGCTGTAAAAAGGGATTCTATACTCTTTAAGCACCTTTGAAGCGATATAGTACACGCGAGCATTTCTTGTTACAATCGCAACTCTCATGGTTTGAGATACGCAGTTAGGTGTTAAAAAGGTTGAGGGAACAAGGTAAATCAAAGTGCTTACCTAAAGCTTTTTTATTAAAAGACAGAGCTTTTTATGGTGATGGTATGGCATTCCTAAAGGTTATTCCACTCGAAGAAGCGTTGAAAGTTATCAATTCATTTCCCTTAGAGCCCAAAATTGAAGAGATAAAGCTCGAAGAAGCCTTGGGAAGAGTGCTGGTTGAAGACATAGAAAGTCCAATTGATGTTCCTCCATTCGATAGGGCAACTGTTGATGGGTATGCTGTAAAAAGCAAAGATACATGGAAAGCAAGCGAAACAAATCCCGTAAAATTAAAAGTCGTTGGGGAAATAAACGCTGGGGATACCCCAGAGATAGAGCTGAAAGATGAAGAAAGCATTTACATTTCAACAGGTGCTCCTCTGCCAAAGGGGGCAGATGCTGTTATTCCCTTCGAGGAAGTTGACAGAGAAAACGAGTGGGTAATCATATACAAGCCAGTATATCCCGATTATGGAGTCATGAAAGCTGGAGCAGATATACCAAAAGGAAAGCTTCTATTGAAGAAAGGGACAAGACTAGGCTTTAAAGAGACTGCTCTGCTTTCTGCAGTGGGATTTGAAAAAGTCAAGGTTTTTGCAAAGCCCAAAGTTGCTGTGATAAGCACGGGAAATGAAATTATTTTACCAGGTAAAAAGCTGAAATATGGCCAGATTTATGATATAAATGGCAGGGCAGTAAGTGACGCTGTAAGAGAGCTCGGAGGGGAGGCATACTTCTTAGGAATAGCAAGAGATGACAGAGAGAGCTTAAAAGAAAAGATACTTGAGGGGCTGAAGTATGACATTATAATCCTTTCAGGAGGAGCGAGCGGAGGAATTAGGGATTTAACAGCATCAATAATTGAAGAACTCGGTGAGATAAAGGTTCACGGAATAGCTATTCAGCCGGGCAAGCCAACAATAATCGGACTTATAGAGGGAAAACCCATTTTTGGTCTGCCAGGATACCCAACAAGCTGTCTGACAAACTTCACTCTGCTTGTAGCACCGCTCATCAAGAAACTTCTCGGTCAGAGTCAGGAATACAGAAAAGTCAAGAAAAGACTTGCTCACAAAGTTTTCTCTGTAAAAGGAAGAAGACAGTTCTTGCCAGTGAGGATTGAAAATAATAAAGCCGTGCCGATACTAAAGGGAAGCGGTGCTGTTACGAGCTTCATTGATGCAGATGGATTTATAGAAGTACCTGAGAACGTTGAGATACTCGACGAAGGAGAAGAAGTTGAGGTGATATTGTTTGGTGTTTGAATTTTGCTTTATCATTTTATCAATCTCACTAACAAATGATTTTTAAACTTCTCCTTCGCTTTAAATTCTTAGGTGAATGCTATGCTTGACATAAAGCTCATTCGTGAAAACCCCGACATTGTTAGGAGAGATCTCATAAAGCGCGGTGAACTTGAAAAGCTTAAATGGATTGACGAAATTCTTGAGCTTGACAAAAGGTGGAGGGAGAACCTTAGAAAGATTAACCAGCTGAGAAGGGAGAGGAACAGAATAGCTGTCGAGATAGGCAAAAGAAAGAAAGCCGGAGAACCTGTAGATGATTTACTTGCAAAGAGCAAAGAGATAGTTAAGCAAATTGAAGATATTGAAAGAGAAAATGAAGAGATAAAGAAGAAAATTGACTTTTACCTTTGGAGATTGCCAAACATAACTCATGAAAGCGTTCCAATAGGAAAGGACGATACGGAAAATGTTCCGATAAAGTTCTGGGGCAAGGCAAGAGTCTGGAAAGGTCACCTCGAGAGCTTCCTTGAGCAGAGCCAAGGAAAGATGGAGTATGAAGTTCTGGAGTGGAAGCCAAAGCTTCACGTTGACTTACTCGAGATTTTGAGAGGCGCAGATTTTGAAAGAGCTGCAAAGGTCAGCGGTTCAAGATTCTACTACCTCCTCAATGAGATTGTAATCTTAGACTTAGCCTTAATTAGATTTGCTCTTGATAAGCTAATTGAGAAAGGATTCACACCGGTTATTCCTCCATATATGGTCAGGAGATACGTTGAAGAGGGTGTTACAACCTTTGACGACTTTGAAAACGTGATCTACAAGGTTGAAGGCGAAGACTTGTATCTAATCCCAACAGCAGAGCACCCATTAGCCGGAATGCATGCCAATGAGATAATTGACGGAAAAGATTTACCACTCCTCTACGTTGGAATCTCACCGTGCTTCCGTAAAGAGGCAGGAACTGCAGGAAAGGACACAAAGGGAATTTTCAGGGTTCACCAGTTCCACAAGGTTGAGCAGTTTGTCTATTCAAGACCAGAAGAAAGCTGGGAGTGGCATGAAAAGCTCCTCCAGAATGCTGAAGAGCTGTTCCAAGAACTCGGAATTCCTTATCGCGTAGTCAACATCTGTACTGGAGATTTGGGCTACGTCGCCGCCAAGAAGTACGACATTGAAGCATGGATGCCTGGTCAAGGAAAATTCAGAGAAGTTGTCAGCTGTTCAAACTGTACTGACTGGCAGGCGAGGAGATTAAACATTAGATTCAGAGACAAGACTCATGAGAAGCCGAAGTTTGTGCACACCTTAAATTCAACAGCAATAGCAACCTCAAGGACAATAGTTGCCATTTTGGAGAACTTCCAAGAGGAGGATGGAACAGTTAAGATTCCAAAAGCCCTATGGAAGTACACAGGATTCAAAGAAATTGTACCAGCAGATAAG
Organism: Thermococcus paralvinellae; assembly: GCF_000517445.1. Lineage (NCBI taxonomy): Archaea > Methanobacteriati > Methanobacteriota > Thermococci > Thermococcales > Thermococcaceae > Thermococcus > Thermococcus paralvinellae. The sequence goes on from NZ_CP006965.1 coordinate 1,110,804, forward strand.
AAAGAGAAATGCTGTCAAGGTTGACTTTTGTTCTTAACTCTCTCCTCAAGCCTTTTCCTTCGTTTCTCCTTCTGCTCTCTCAAATAAGGATGCCTCATAATGTGTCCGCATTCAAGACACTTGATAACAACATGCGGCATCCTCTTCTGCCTCAGCCTAACTTGAGCATTAACTCCTGGCACTAAAAACGAATGGCATCTTTTACAGTATCGCCGCTTCCACTTTCTTGGCATTCTCACTTTAGCTTTCTGCTGCACAGCTAGAGCTATTTCAACATATCTATTGGCTAATTCCTTATCATAAGGAAAAACCCTCTCAGCTAATGTGAAAAGAATGTTAATTCTCTCTAGAGCAATTTTTCTCTTCTCTCTCTGCTCCTTCTTTCTCAAAAACTTCTTTGACATTTCAACCACTTCACTCCGGCTTTACCATTTTAAGCTTTCCAAAGAAGGGTTCATAAAGGTGGCCTTCTGCAATTAATCGTTCTATGATTTCTTTAGCATAGGCCTCTTTAAATCCATATTCAAGCAACGCTCTATAAAATTCCTCTCTAGTGACAATCCCATCAATAGACGTTGCTTCCAAGTCCATGAAGATACTCAGTGCAGTATTTGCCCTCTTATCCCCGCTAATGTATCTCTCATAAGTTCCCACAGCCCTCAATATGACTTTTTCTGGCAGTTCATTCATCCATAAATCGAGAATCTCTTGATTTATAAGCAAGACATCATGGATAATGCCTGTATCAATTTTCCCTTCAAATCTACCAATCGAACCTAAAATATGAGCGCTCAAAAGGTAACGTGTGTTTGTTTCAAATATCATGCCCTTGAGCCTCAAGGCATCAAATTTTTCACCATATTCATGGCGGTTCTTCATTATCCAGCGCTCAAATCTGTCCCTGAATTTTCTCATAACTTCATCCCCAGCACTAAGTGAGGCTATTTTCTCCCTTTCTTTGAAGATTGTTATAATAACATTTGGAATCAAATCTTCGAGTTCTCTATTTCTCTCATAACCAACAGGTTCATTGAGGATGAATGGGGTTTCAGATGAGTAAGCTAATGGATCATCTGGTGATAATAGGCTGTATTTCTTTGGTGTCAAAAATACAGCATTTTTGTTTTCAAAATGTTCAATAGCCCAGTTTGGGGCAGGAATTTGTCTTGTGAGGATTTTCTTGTTGTATGGGACATAGTATTTCAGGTTTGTATTGTTAGGATCAAAGAGAATGAAATCTAAATCGAGCTCTGACTCAACAAAAGTTTCTTTGTTATCTTTCCTCAGCTGTAACTCTCTTGGAAAAAGGGATGATAAATAGTGCATAGCTTCCCAAACTGATAGAATAATTTTTTGCTCATCCTTGAATACTGAAAAAGTAACTCCTTCCCCCCAGTTCTTTTTTGCGCCTACAATTATTGGAGAGGCAAAGAGAGAGTAGATTATCGCTTTCTCAAAGTCATAGTTGGCATATATAGTTTTCATGAACAAGTCCTCAAGTTCTCTCTTGCTTAGAGCCATTTCCTCATATTCGAGCCAGTAATCAGAGTAATCTGCACTCTCAAGAGATTCAACATGGACCATACGCAGGTTTCCATATGAATAGCTGTCGATAATTCCGCTGACTTTTACGTATTCTCCGCTCTTAAATTTGGCATTAATTTCACTTTTTTCGGTGATTTTGAGAACAAGATATGTTCTTAACTCAGCCTTTTTAAGTTCGCTTGGGGAAAGAGGCGAGAGGATATAGTAGAGAGCATCCTTTGGAGCATAAGGTGGCTGTCTAAGAAGTAAAAAGCCTTGAACTTCAACAAGCTCACCATTCTTTAAACCCTGGATTTTGCTCTGGAAATCTCTAACCCTTTTAGCCGGCGTAAGCTTTTCCCGCCTCCCAGCAAACTTTAGAAGTTTAAACGCATAATCCTCCATCAAACTTAACATTTACCGAAATGTTTATAAATCCTCCTTTGAAGGTATGTATCGGTACGGCGGTCATAGCGGCGGGGTTACACCCGGTCTCGTTTCGACCCCGGAAGTTAAGCCCGCCAGCGATCCCGGGTGTACTGCCCTCCGAGAGGGGGCGGGAAACCGGGGACGCCGCCGGCCACTCAAACTGTTTTTCTGTTGAGTTTTTAGAGAATCCAGCGTACTTTAGCGAGTAAGCATTTGATTCTGCGAAAGCAAAGTCTGTTAGGGAAAGGTTTAAAAACTAAATTCTCCTTTGCTATCTTGACAGCTCGATGAACGATGAAGTTTGGAGGGATGTGAAATGGCAAAGCCAAGTTATGTAAAGTTTGAGGTTCCAAAGGAGTTGGCTGAGAAAGCCCTTGAGGCTGTTGAGATTGCAAGAGACACTGGAAGAATAAGGAAAGGTACAAACGAGACAACAAAGGCTGTTGAGAGAGGACAAGCAAAGCTCGTTATCATTGCCGAGGACGTTGACCCAGAGGAGATTGTTGCACACTTACCACCACTCTGTGAGGAGAAGGAAATTCCATACATTTATGTTCCAAGCAAGAAGGAGCTTGGAGCTGCTGCTGGTATTGAAGTTGCAGCGGCAAGCGTTGCTATAATCGAGCCTGGTAAGGCTCGTGAGCTTGTTGAGGAAATCGCTATGAAGGTTAGGGAGCTTATGAAGTGAGCTCCCTCCTCCTTCCCTTTACATTCATATTCATCGAAAGATTTAAAGGTCATTGGGTGAGGTTTTTTATAGCTATCATAGAGGTGTGAGGAATGAGCGACGAAGGATACGCTGCTGAGGTTATTGAAATCGTCGGAAGGACTGGAGTTACGGGTGGCGTTACTCAGGTTAAAGTTAGAGTTTTAGAGGGCAGAGATAAGGGAAGAGTTATCAGAAGAAACATTAAAGGCCCAGTGAGAGTTGGTGACATTGTAATTCTTAGAGAGACCGAAAGAGAAGCAAGAGAGATTAAGGCAAGGTGATGTAAATGGCAAGGTGGAATGTCTGCTCATACTGTGGAAAAGAATTCGAACCGGGAACAGGAAAGATGTTCATCAGAAACGATGGCAGGGTTTTCTTCTTCTGCTCAAGCAAGTGTGAAAAGTACTTCCTCATGGGCAGAAACCCAAGAAAGCTCAAGTGGACAAAGGCATTCCAAGAGGCAAAGCTCCAGAGAGCAAGAAGCAGAAGAAGGTGAGCTTTTTGTTCTTTATTTTTTAATCCACTAACAGTATTACGTTCCTAAGTAGTTATAAAATTCTATAGGAATAACACAACTTTGTTAAGTATCGCTCATCCGAAAATCTTAAATATCTCCAGTAAGTTTATATCAAATTGAAATCCTCCTTGGGGGGGGCGAATGCAAAGATGGGTAATTTTGTTTGTAATTGAACTGTGGATACTAAGTATTTTTGAAAGTGTAGCAGCATACTCTTCTACATACGATGTTGTTCTATGGGACGATGGGCCATCATTCTATGACACAAGGACAGTTGGCTCTTGGCCGCAAAATGTACATTTGTAATTAAAGGAGAGCTTGTAACATACTCAACGTCTTGGTATCAGGGAGAAGGATGCACCGAATTGTTCATACCATTTTTGGGATACTTTATTTTCAGCCAAGCGATAGGGACTGTAGAGAACAGCGCTGGATTTCGTGATGTCTCGTATTTCAGCAAAGTATCCTTTGTAAAAAGTTTCTACTATCCCTATCCCAGAGATGGTCCAAGCTCTACACTAACAGTAGGATGGCACTACAAACACTATTACTATGGGTGAAAATCTGAGGAGGTGATGACAATGAGAAAAAGCATCCTTATATTGTTGATTACTATTTTAGCAATCTCGGGAACTGTGGCAATTACATTAGCGTACAATCCTATGCCCGCTTCCGAAAAAATAGCTGAACGAATCAATACAATAGAGAAATATTCATTCACAGAAATTATTCAAAGCAATCAGTATTTCGGCAAAATTAAAGAAGTAAATGGCTCGAAGGAAGCGATCATGAAGTTTGCATATAAAAGTAGTGGAAAGAGATGGGGATGGATAGATCTAAAAACAATGTCAGCTGAAGTATTTGAAGAGTACTACATAAATGGCACACTTGTTATGAGAACATATGCAAAAGTAGAAAACGGCAAATTAAGCGGATATGTCGAGCTAGAAGATGGCAAAAAGTTATCTTTAACTCAAGTACTTGAGGAAAACTATGGTATTACACCAGAAAAAGCTGTCGAAATGTTTATGCACAACCACCCACTAGCTGCACTTAACTCTAAGCTTAAGCACAACATATTAATACCAGTAGAACCATCTCTTAAAGACAAGCTATTAATGACATTAGGATTAAAAGAAACAGTCTACATGTACAAGTTGCCTTCAGAGGGGAACATGGAATGGAAAATCATTGTTAAAGGGGATGGTACCCCACAAAAAATTGAACTGATATCCCATGATTCTACCGTTCCAGGTGTTGTAAAAGCAATTATCAAAATTAACCCTGCAAATTAATAAGTTTTTCTTAAGCTTTTTATTATTTTAGACCAAAAAGCATTTTAACACTTCATGCTAAGCTCTTCTGGTGTTGCCAATGGCTGACAATAAGGTTGAGCGCACATTAGTAATAATAAAGCCAGATGCCGTTGTTAGAGGATTAATTGGAGAAATCATCTCGAGATTTGAAAGGAAAGGTCTTAAAATTGTTGGGATGAAGATGATTCACATTGATAGAGAGCTGGCAGAGAAGCACTATGAGGAACACAAAGGGAAGCCATTCTTCAATGCTCTCATTGACTACATAACAAAGGCTCCCAGTATTGTTATGGTCGTTGAAGGCCGTTACGCTATCAGCGTTGTGAGAAAGATGGCTGGTGCAACTGATCCAAAAGACGCAGAGCCCGGAACAATTAGAGGTGATTTGGGCTTGGATGTTGGAGATGCAATTTACAATGTTGTCCATGCAAGTGACAGCCCAGAGAGCGCAGAGAGAGAAATAAGCCTCTACTTCAAGCCTGAAGAAATTTTTGAATATTCAAAAGCTGCCGACTGGTTCTACAAGACGCACTGGGATAAAGAGAAAGGGGAGTGGATTGAGTAAATTTTCTTTTCTACCAAACTTTTAAAAGCCATTTTTTTAAATTAGCTTGGAGCCTACACTAAGTTGACGCTCATTTAATAATTTGACAAAACGACAAGAAGGTGGGGAAAATGAAAAGAATTAGGCAACCAATTATAGCTGTTCTTGGTCATGTTGATCACGGTAAGACGACTCTGCTTGACAAAATCCGTAAAACAAATGTTGCTGGTAAGGAAGCGGGAGGAATAACCCAACACATAGGTGCAACTGAAGTTCCTATTGATGTTGTTAAGCAAATTGCTGGACCTCTCTTAAAGCTCTGGAAGGGCGAGATAAAGCTTCCTGGCTTGCTGTTCATTGACACTCCCGGTCACGAGGCATTCACAAGTTTGAGAGCGAGAGGTGGTAGCTTAGCTGATTTAGCCATTCTCATTGTAGACATAAATGAGGGTTTTCAACCCCAGACCATTGAGAGCATTGAAATCCTGAGAAGATATAAAACGCCTTTCATAGTCGCTGCTAACAAGATTGACAGAATCAAGGGCTGGAAAATTCAAGAATGGGAACCATTCTTAGTAAACATCAAAAAGCAAGATCAGAGAGCTGTACAGGAGCTTGAAACAAAGCTCTGGGAGCTTATTGGAAAGTTTTATGAGATTGGCTTCCAGGCGAACAGGTTTGATAGGGTTCAGGACTTTACACGTGAGTTGGCTATCGTTCCAATTTCAGCCAAGTATGGAATAGGCGTTCCAGAGCTTTTAGTCCTCATAGCTGGTTTATCTCAGAAATACCTAGAACAGAAGCTCAAGATTGAGGTCGAGGGTCCAGCGAGAGGAACGATCCTTGAGGTTAGGGAGGAGCCGGGATTAGGAACAACTATTGACGTCATAATCTATGATGGAACCCTTCATAAAGACGATACCATAGTGGTCGGTGGAAAAGATAAGGCAATTGTAACAAAAATCAGGGCATTGCTTAAGCCAAAACCCTTGGATGAGATTAGAGATCCAAGATTCCGCTTTGATCAAGTTGATGAAGTTGTTGCAGCAGCGGGTGTTAAGATAGCAGCTCCAAACCTTGAAGAAGCCTTAGCAGGTTCACCAGTGATAGCATGCAGGAGCGAAGAGGAAATCGAGAAAGCGAAGCAGGAGATTCTTAACCAGATTAAGAGCGTTGTCATAAGTACTGATAAGGTTGGTGTAATAGTTAAGGCTGATACCCTTGGAAGCCTTGAAGCGTTAAGCAAAGAGCTCCAAGAGAAAAATATCCCAATTAGAAAAGCTGATGTCGGAAATATAAGCAAAACCGACGTCATGGAGGCTTTAAGTGTAAAAGAGGAGAAGCCTCTCTACGGCGTTGTCCTCGGATTCAACGTCAAAGTTAACGAAGATGCAGAGGAAATTGCGAAAGCCAAGGGTGTTCCCATCTTCGTTGGAAACATTATCTATAAGATAATTGAGGACTACGAAGCATGGGTAAAAGCGGAAGAAGAGAAGAGGAAAAAAGAACTGCTAGCTAAGACAATATTTCCAGGTGTTATAAGACTGTTCCCAGATGAGCGTTACGTCTTCAGGAGAAGTCATCCGGCAATAGTTGGTGTTGAGGTTCTTGAGGGGAGAATTAAGCCCGGCTATACATTGATAAAGCAAAACGGACAGAAGGTCGGAACAATAAAATCTATTAAATCCAAGAATGACTTCCTCCAAGAGGCAAAGAAGGGAGAAGCTGTTGCAATAGCCATAGATGGAGCAATAGTGGGCAGGCATATCCATCCCGGAGAGATTCTCTATGTTGATCTAAGCAGAGACGACGCGATAAGGCTCGTAAAGGAGCTTAGAGACATGCTTGACGAGACCGATATAAAAGCTTTAAAAATGATTGCAAAGGTTAAGGCAAGAGAAGACCCGTTCTGGGCGGCGCTTTGATTTTTTATTTTCTCATAGGTTATAAATCTCCGCCCTAACATCCCCTATAGTCTTTTTCTGACAGAGATTTTATGTATCTAATTCCTGTGCCTATTCCAACATCTTCAAAAGATCTTCAGCTTTTTCATCTGGCATATACACATTCCATGTCTTCATTTTTCGTCCTTCTTTCCAATAAGCCTTTCGAAATCCTCCAAGTCCCAGACCAGCCAGCCCTCCTCCCTTAACCTTTCCTTCCTCTCAATCCTTTTAGCAACCAATCCATAGCTTTTCTCCCAATCGTCCAGCCCAACTAGCCCACTTTTTCGCTCCAAGTCCTTCAAGATCCCCCTCGCTTCCCTCTCGCTCAGCTCCTTCCACTTCACCTCTACAAATAACGCCCTCTTTTCTCGCTCATTCAACGCAACAAGGTCAATCTCCTCATTCTTACGCCACCACTTCCCGATCTTCGTGAACTTAAATGGGAGCTTTCCCCTCCTGTTCAGCTCCCTGAGGAACTGCTCGGCAACCTTTTCGAAAACGAAGCCCAAATACTGGTTATACTCCTCCTCAAAGTTCTCAATATATCCGAACTCAAGAAGCTGAGAGCGGTTGGGGTAGACAAAGCGGAACCAGAAGTTAAAGTAGAGGTCGCTGAGGTAGTAGCGTGCGTTCCTCCTCCGTTCGGGTTCCCCAACAGGATGCCTCTCCTCGACTATGTGAAGGGTCTGGAGGTTGCTGAGATATTGGGAGACCGTCGAACTTGGCAAACCCGTAAAGCTCACTATATCGCCGAACTTTGTCTTGCCAAAGGCTATTGCCTTGAGTATTGCGAAGTAGCGCGCCGGCTCTCTCAGTTCTGTTCTAAGCAAAAATTCCGCCTCATCAAAGAGGGGTTTATTTGGCTGGAATACCCCTTCAAGCTTCTCTCCAGCGCTCAGCCTGAACTGAACCTCCTTTATATAAGCCGGGATGCCATCTGTTATGCCGTAAATTCTAACGAGTTCTTCCCAGCTTTTTTCAGGGAAAAACTCGCGCAGATGGAAGAATTTTAAGGGTTCAAGCTTTATTGAGAGAGTTCTCCTTCCATAGAGCGGACTTTTGTATCCGAGAACTTGGCTTTCCATGATGCTTATTGAAGAACCTGTGAGGACGAGCTTAAGGTTTTTTGAACTGTCCCAAATCTTTTGAAACTTTGAGATTATTGCCCTGTTGGACTTAATAAGGTTCGGAAACTCATCTATTATCACAATGACATTTGAACCATCAAGAAGCTCGAAAAGCTCCTCCCACGAGAGTTCTGCCTTTGCTATGATGGGATTTCCAAGAACTTCAGCAGTTAATTTCCTGAACATCAGAAGATTTTCTTCTTCAAGTGTTTCTTCGGCGAAAAAATAAATATGGTTAAGACTCTTCACGGATTTTTGAACGAGAGCGGTTTTTCCCACTCTTCTGCGTCCGTAAACAATTATAAGCTCCTTTCTTCTGCTGATGTATGCTTTTCTCAATGCCTCAAGCTCATTTTCACGGTTCACAAATTGTTCATACATGATTATGATAATCAAGCCTGAACTATTTAAACTTTTCTCACCAGCTTAACAACAGCCTCAACGTGCGGCGTATGCGGAAACATATCGATTAAAACAGCATCTTCAATCTGGTAAGCCTTCTCTAAGTGTTTCTCATAGTCAAGCTTGAAAGCCTTTGGATTACAGGAAACATAAATAATGTTCTCAATGTTGCTCTTTACCAAGAGCTCCGCAACTTCCTTAAGCCCTCTCCTTGGAGGATCAACTACAACAGTATCGTAATCTCCGATTGGCGTTTCTTCCGCCTTCCCAATTCTAAAAACCGCATCAACACCGTTGAGTTCAGCGTTTTTGTTCGCCATCTCAACTGCAAAGGAATTAACTTCAACTCCCTCAACCTTAAAGCCCCTCTTAGCAAGCCAGATTCCAAAGGTTCCAACTCCCGAATATAAGTCTAGAACTTTCTCACCTTCTGTGAAGCCCTCAACAGCTTTCAACAACAAAGGCAGGGCATAAGAATTTGCCTGGAAAAAACTGTTCGGGTGAATTAGATAAACCACATCCTCAATCCTTTCGCGGATGTAAGGTTCCCCAGCTATAAGGTGTGACTCTCCTCTTGGGTCATCTCTTTCATCGGCTTTAAAGCTCCAGTAGAGGGAATCTGCAAAGGAGAAGTAGTCCCTAAAAGCTTCCGCAAGCTTTTCATTCGGCTTAATGTGGGCTATAAGGTTTATCATGACCTCGTCTGTAGATTTGCCCTCTCTAACGCTCAAGTAGTGAACATCTCCACTTTTCCCTTTTAAATCCCAGGCTTTAAGATTCTCTTCCTTCATAAACTCCTTTAAAGTCCTCAGATAATCCCAAGTTTTGTTTGAGAAGACAGGGCACTCTTTGACATCAACGATGCTTAAGGGTTTGGCATACTCCTTAAATCCAATTCCATGAGTCGTTACAATGAAGTTACTTGAATTCCTGAATCCAAAGAGTCTTGGTGAGCCTTTGACTTCAGCTTCTATGCCAGTAATTCTCCTAAAGGTTTCCTGCTTGAGTTTTAGCTGTTCCTTATATTTGATGTGCTGCCACAAGCAGCCTCCACACTTTCCAAAATGCATGCATCTTGGAGTCTGTCTGAGTTGAGAAAACTCAGTAACTTCAAACCTCTCAGCTATAATCCTCCCAAATCTCCTTCTTGTTTTGTAAACTTTCACAAAGTCTCCAACAACAGTATAAGGGACATAAATTGGTTTTTCAGCCTTTAAAACACCTAAACCTTCATCGCTCATCTCTTCAATGTAGCCTTGAGCTTTCATGGGGAAAAAGTTGAAAGGAAAGCTTAAAAGAATATCGAAACCTTAGAATTCCTCATTATAGAGTTCTGCAAGCCTCTTTATACCCTCATCAATGTCCTCTTTGCTTGGTCTTGAGAAGTTAAGCCTTATTGTATTCCTTCCACTTTCATCTGTGTAAAATGGCTTTCCTGGAACCACAACAACTCCTTTCTTCTCCATCAGCTCACTTGCAAAGGCCATTCCGTCGGCATTTTCTGGAAGAAACAGCATAACAAACATCCCAGCTATTGGCTTCGTGAATTCTGCATTAGGCAGATGTTCCTGGAGAGCGTTTATCATGACATCTCGTTTCTCTTTATAACCTTGGAGTGCTCTTTTTAGATGGTATTCCTCAAAATATCCTCTCTTCAAATATTCCAGGGCAATGTATTGAGAAATTGTTGGAGCACAGAAGTCTATTGGAGACTTCTCCATCAGAACTTTATCCCTGATCTCTCCTTTCGCTATTACCCACCCAATCCTAAAACCTGTTCCAAGAACCTTACTCAGTGTTCCAGCCACAATGACTCTTCCCTCTTTATCAAGCGCCTTCAATGGTCTTATTTCCCTGTCTTCGTATTTCATGAAATTATATGCTGTATCCTCAACTATTAAAAGGTCATACTCACTCGCGATTTCAAGGAGGGCTTTTCTTCTCTCTTCACTCATTGTTACTCCCATAGGGTTCTGGCCTGTTGGAATTGTGTAGATGAACTTCAGCTTTTGTCCTTTAGATCTGAGTGCTCTAATCTTTTCTTCAAGAATGTCTATTTTCATGCCCTCAGTGTCAACAGGAACCCCTTCAACCTTCGCCCCAAGCTGCTCAAACGCCAGTATTGTATTGATGTAGCTCGGATTCTCAGTGATTACAACATCTCCAGGATCGATAAGAACTCTTCCAAGCAAATCAAGAGCTCCAGTGCCTCCTACAGTTATTATTATCTCTCCTGGAGAAACCTCTATATGCTCATACTTTCTGAGGAATTTAGCAACCTCTTCTCTGAGTTCAGGAATTCCATTTGCTGGGGTGTACATGACAGAGCTGGGAATATTAGTCAAAACTTCCTTTGCAAGCTCTCCCAAAACTTCTCTTGGAATTAAATTAGGATCCGGATCTCCAGCAGCTAAAGAGATGAGGTTCTTCCCTTTGCTCTGGAGCTCTGCAGCTTTTTTCATAACTTCTGCCAGTGCTGACCCTTTAATCCAGTTGGCCCTTCCAGCCAAAAATTTATTATAGTCCATGATAACCCCTCCAATGAGAATCTTAGCATTAAGATATATATCATCATGATATTAATATTTTGCCCATACAAAAGTACAAGCGAAAATATAAGAGTGGTGATACCATGAAGAAACCCAAGGTGTTCATCACCAGAAAAATTCCAGAGACTGGAATCAATATGATCAAACAGTATTATGAGGTAGAAGTCTGGAGAGATGAAAATGAGCCCCCGAGAGACGTCCTGCTTGAGAAAGTTAGAAATGTTGATGCCTTAGTAACTCTGCTGAGCGACAAAATTGACAGAGAAATTTTTGACAATGCTCCAAGGCTTAAAATCATTGCCCAATACGCTGTCGGCTATGACAACATTGACATTGAAGAGGCTACAAAAAGAGGAATTTATGTCACCAATACGCCAGACGTTTTAACCGAAGCTACAGCGGATTTCGCTTGGACTTTGCTTTTAGCAACAGCAAGGCATTTAGTTGATGCAGATAAATTTGTGAGGAGTGTGGAATGGAAGAAAAGGGGAGTTGCATGGCATCCGCTCATGTATCTCGGCTATGATGTTTATGGGAAGACAATCGGAATAATAGGATTTGGAAGAATAGGGCAGGCGATAGCGAGAAGGGCTAAAGGCTTTAACATGAGAATCCTTTATTATTCTCGCACAAGAAAGCCTGAAAAAGAGAGGGAACTTGGAGCTGAGTTTAAACCGTTAGATGAGCTGCTTAGGGAGAGCGACTTCGTGGTTTTAGCAGTTCCATTAACAAATGAAACCTACCATATGATAAACGAGGAGAAGCTTAAGCTCATGAAGCCAACGGCAATACTTGTCAATATTGCAAGAGGAAAGGTTGTTGATACAAAAGCCTTGATTAAAGCTCTCGAAGAGGGCTGGATTGCTGGAGCGGGCTTAGATGTCTTTGAAGAAGAACCTTACTATAATGAGGAGCTTTTCAAGATGAAGAATGTAACTCTCGCTCCCCACATAGGCAGTGCAACTTATGGAGCAAGATATGCAATGGCAGAGCTTGTTGCAAGGAATTTGATAGCCTTCGCTAAAGGTGAAGTTCCGTCGACACTTGTGAATAGAGAAGTGCTGAATGTTAGGAAGCCTGGATTCGGCCGATGAGGAGCTGGATCCGACCTGAGGGGTGATGATGGAGGTACTGTCCGAGGCTTCAGATGATGATCCCACCCTTGGCTGATGTGATGATGAAGCCTCGTGGTTCTGACACCCTTACACCATATCTCTTATATTAAATCTCTGAATCTCTTCGCATCATCACACATATAGACGTTGTTAAAGTAAATGTAGCTTTCCTTTTTGTTCCACTCTTTCACTCGTTCTGCAATCTTTTCAAGCTCTTCATCAGTATATTTGTGCTTGTAAATTATCCTTCCGTTTTCGTATGCCCCATGAAGGCGATAGTAATTGATGTCTCCTCTGTGGAGCGGCTTTCTGATGAGAGGGTCTGTTACATCAATGACATCAAATTCTCTCACGAATTTCTTTATCCCCTTCTCGCTCCAGCCTCTAAGCTCAACAGCTATCTCAATGTCCCTGCTTATCTTTGAGAAGAACTTTTCTGCATTGGCAAAGCTTTCTTCGGTTTCCTTAAAACTTTTGGGAAGCTGAATTAAAATGAATCTTGCGTTCAAAATTCTTGCTTCGTTGAGTGTTATCTCCCAATACTTGAAGACCTCATTGGTGGGCTTTAAAAGTCCAACATCTTTGCTTGGCTTAACGTTGCTCCTCCTCCACGTTGGACTATTGGCTGGATGTGTTATTCCCTGAAAAGCCTTGATTGAAAACACAAATCCTTCAGGTGCTTCGCTCCTCCACTTTTTGAGGGTCTTTTCTTCCAAAATTCGGTAAAAAGTCTGCTGAATTTCAACTGTCTTAAAATCTTGAAAGTACTTCTTTCTTGCTTCACAAAAGCCACAGGTGCCAACAAAAATCATGTGGTCTCACCAAAATTAGAATCGACAGTTCAAAAAATAAAGCTATTGACAAACCCCTATTTCCATTCCAAATGAGTTCTCTTAACAACCAAAACTCCTGAATAGGTGTATTCGTCCCAAACTTTCTCAACATCATCAAAAACTATCTTCGCTTTGAAGAACGGCGCATCCTTAACGAAGGTCTCAAATTCCCCGCCCTCCCCTCCAATGTGAATGCCATATTTTCTGTTCAGCTCTTTAAGCTCCTCAATGGCTTTTTCATCAATAATCCTTCCAAGCCACTTCTTATCCAGACCGTAAGCAGATACTCCAACTATCACAATCTCAAAGCCGGCATGAAGCATATCCCTCAAAAGCATTTCTGGGTTCTTGTGCCACAGGGGAGTATAGCTTCTCAACCCAAGCTCATGACAAACCCTCTCAATCCTCACTCTCTGGTATTCGCTCTCCAAAGCTCCAGCAACAACTCCATCAATGTCCAAGCCTTCAAGAACCCTCTTTAAGTCCTCAACTTCCTTTTCTTTTTCTCCAGTAGTGTACCCTTTGATTAGGGGAATTCCTATCGCCTCAGCCTGCAAATCTGTTAGATGAATGTTCGGGACATGATACATATAGCTCTCTTCACTTTTAGAGTGAATGCTAACCAAATATTTTACATCAAATCCCTGCTGCATTGCCCAATATAAGGCATAAGTTGAGTCCTTTCCTCCCGAAAATAAAGCCGCTATCCTCATATTCCCACCCGAAAGTTTTAAATTAACCTTTGGTGAATTTAATGATGGTATCAAAATAAGATTCTCAATGCATCTTAAAAAAGCTTGGGGGTGATTCAATGGTTCCAGAGAAGGCAGTAATTCTTGCAGCTGGACTTGGAACAAGGTTGGGAAAGCTAACTGAAGAAACTCCCAAAGGCCTTCTAAAAGTTGCTGGGAGAGAAATCCTTTATAGAACTATGAAAGTTCTCCAAGAACTAGGCGTTAGGGAGTTCATAATCATCACAAATCCAAAATATGAGACTAAATTTAGGAAATTTGCTGAGAAGAACGGCTTTAATGCTCGAATAATAATAAACGAACATCCGGAGAAAGGCAATGGATATTCCCTTTATCTAGCCAAAGATTGGGTTGATGGAAGGTTCATCCTTGTGATGAGTGATCATATTTATGAGAGGGCATTTCTTGTGAAAGCAGCAGAAGGAGAGGGGCCAATAGTTGATGAAGCGCCAAGATATATTAGCATTGATGAGGCAACAAAGGTTAAAATCAAAGATAACCGTGTGGAAGACATTGGAAAGCACCTCAAGGAGTTTGATGCTATTGATACTGGATTCTTTGTCTTAACTCCCGAGATATTTGAGGTTGCTGATGAAATTCTGTCAGAAAAAGGAAAAGCCGAGCTGAGTGAGATTGTAAAAAAAGCAAAGCTCAAAGTAACTTTTGTGAGTGGATTTTTCTGGATGGACATTGACACTCCACAGGATATTAAAAAAGCCAGGAAGCTGATAGTTCAGACCTCTGTAAAAGGGAGTGGAGATGGCTTCATATCGAGGCATTTGAACAGAAAGATTTCCACGAGAATAAGCACTCTCCTCGTTGATTATGTTACTCCAAACCAGATGACCGTTGTAACTTTCTTGCTTGGCATTTTATCAGCCCTAGTGAATTTTATCAGCGTCCCTTTGGCTGGGATTACGTACCAAATAAGCTCTATTCTTGACGGTGTTGATGGGGAGATTGCACGTGCAAGCATGAAGACGAGCAGATTTGGTGGTTATGTGGACTCAATTCTTGACAGATACGTAGACTTTGCATTTCTGCTCACATTGGCTTATGTTACAATTAAAGAACCGCTCTGGTGGGCAATAGCTGTGACAGCAATCTTTGGCTCTGCAATGGTGAGCTATTCAACGGAGCGCTATAAGGCAGCATATGGAAGCGACATTTACAGCGACATCCCCACAATGCGATACCTTATCGGAAAGAGGGACGAGAGGATATTCCTAACAATGTTATTCTGCTTAGCTGGGCAAATAAAAGCTCTCTTTGCTCTATTAGCGATCTTAGCAAATCTTAGAATAGCGGCGACAGTTTGGCTGGTTTGGAAGTTAAAGAACAATGCACATAAGTGTAACTATCACGATATCTAATAGAAAAATTTAAAAACTTCAAATTGTATTATACTAGTGGTGGTAACATCATGAAGAGAAAGAGTTGGAAGATACTGGGTTTGGTATTGACAGTATTAGTGATAGCAACAACAGCAGCCGAGGCGTTGCCGTTTCTTGGAAATTCCATAAGTTTAGTCTTTGTAGATGAAGAAGGAAAGCCGCTTACAGAACTCTCAAAGAACGTTGAGGTTCAGGTGCAAATAGATGCTCTATTGCCCGAAGGAGAGGAAGTTTACAAAACCATATTTTACGGTAGCCTTAAGAAGCCACGCTTCTTTGGCTTCTTGAAAAAGGGAAACACTATCAAGTTGTCAGCTGAAAGTAAAGATTTTAGCACAGTACTTCGAGAATGGAACAAAGTACATCCAGAGGGGATTGACACAGCTTTGGTAATTTCAGTCTGGATTCTCGATTATGAACATAACCAGCTTTACAGAGGCTTTACTGTAGTGAACTACAACACAAAAAAGTTAAGACAATGGGATTGAGAAAAACTGTAAAAATTAATGTTCACGAGCTAGCATCTGAGTCATTGCCCAAAGATGTCACTCCACTTGGTTCAAACAGACATTTCTACATATGGAGAACAGACTGGAGCTTATCCTGGAGACCTACAAGCTACATAGAGGTTCCAATCTTGATAGTCAAAAACAAGAATTCTAATGGACCTACACTAAGTGCGTGGGTAGATATTGTGAGAAACAGATACAGCAGGTTTGACTACACTTTTGGATATGGATATAAAATTTCCCAAAAAGATACTCCATCTCTGGATATCTACAGCGGACAATACTACACCATAAGGAAGAGACTGAGATTTGGAGATGACATGCTAATCCAACCAGGCAAATCAGGTTATATCTATATCAAGGCAAAACCCTTCCATCTTCATGAAAAAGAGTACAGATGTGTTGGGAGTTTAAATAGATGTACTCCCACTGGCTATGAAAGAATCCAAGAGGGAATAAGGGAAGTCAAAACTTCAGGAAGCAGAATAATTGGAGGAGCTCGAGAGAATTCTCTTCCACCCTATAGTGTCATGAGCAAAATCTACTATGGAACAACACTTGATTACGTGGGTAGGCTTAATATCAACGAAAAGATATATCTTGGAGAACTCTTTAACAATGAAGGATCATGCACTTTTAGCTTTGGTTTTGGGATACCAGTTGGTGCTTTAGCCGCTGCTTTTGGACCAGTTCCTCTATGGGCTTCTGGGCTTTCAGTATCATTCCACTATGAAACATCAGATTCACTTGAGGTTTATGGTGGAATAAAAAATAGAGGTGCAAACCCTTGGGGACATAACAAAACAGTTTATCTCAACACTAGGATTAGTAGGTATACATATCATTCAGGAACATGCAACATGAAAGTTCCAGTTGGGGTCTACATAGAAGCAAAGACAAGCAGATGGAGTTAATGTTTTACTTTTTCTCTTTTGATTATTGTCATGAAGTGTGTATTATACCAAGCATAATCTAATCTTAAGGACTGTCACCTCGGTTGTGCTAACTATGAACTATCAATTAAGTTCCCATGTTCATAGTAAGGAAAATTTTGGATATGGGTTTGTAGCAAATGCATTATTTACTAAACACAAGAGTTGCTTTTTTCATTTAAAAGTTTCACTGATTTAAATATATCCGGCTAAGAGAAAATTAAAAGTAAATGGGAACATGAAGAATCCTGATTCCCCCGTTACTCCTCCAAAAACTCCAACGCTTTCTCTGTCTTTTTATCGAACAGGACGATTCTATCTTCCCTAATCTTCACTGTTACCTTTTCTCCAAATGTGAAGTGCTCTCCCTCTGGTGCAAACACTTTAACAAATGCTCCACTGTTTACTGAAACAGTAACTATCTGCTCCCTCCCAAGAGGTTCGAAAGAGTAAACTTCCCCAACTAATCCTTCACTGATGCCCTTTACAACCTCTGCATCATGCGGTCTAAATCCAAGGAGCACTTCCTTTATGTCGAGCTTTTCAATCAGCTCCTTATACTGAGCAGGAACAGGTATCCTGCTTTCGTAAACCCTTAAGTAGCCATTTTCAACCTCCGCTTCAACAAAGTTCATGGGCGGATTTCCAAGGAATCCTCCAACGAACTTGTATTTTGGCTTGTAGTAGACGTCATCTGGAGTCCCTACTTGGAGTATCTTCCCTTCCCTAATCACAGCTATTCTGTCGGCCATTGCCAATGCCTCAGCTTGGTCGTGAGTAACGTAAACTGCCGTAATGCCTAACTCCTTCTGCAGTCTCTTCAGCTCAGCTCTAACTTCAATTCTAAGCAGAGCATCTAAGTTGCTCAGAGGCTCATCCAAGAGCAGGACATCCGGCTCTTTAACTAAAGCTCTTGCTATTGCAACTCTCTGCTGCTGACCACCGCTGAGCTGCCAGGGATATCTATCAAGCAAGTTCTCGATGTGAAGCATCTTTGCGACTTCTCTCACTTTCTTTTCAATTTCCTGCTTTGGGACTTTTCTCAGCTCAAGGGGAAATGCTATGTTGTCAAAAACTTTCATATGTGGATATAGCGCCCAGTTCTGGAAGACTAAGCCAACGTTTCTGTCTTTTGGTGGAATCTCTGTAACATCTCGATCGTCAAAGTAAATTCTCCCGCTCGTCGGCTTGTAAATTCCGGCTATTGTGTAGAGCAGGGTAGATTTTCCACTTCCTGAAGGTCCCAATAAAGCCATGAATTCTCTATCATCAATTTTCAGATTAATATTATCCAGAGCAGTGAAGTCTCCGAATTTTTTGGTTATCTCCTTGAGGATAATCTTAACCATCTCAACCACCTCAACCTTTGATTCCACCCGAATAACCTTGCAGTAATATTTGCTGTGCCGTAAGGAAGAATATTATCGTTGGGAGCAGATAGAGAGTTCCGGCAGCAGCTATTAGGGGCATGTGGGAATACTCAGCCTCAATGTTTGCTTCAATGAATGTTGCTAAAGTCTGGTCAATGAGGAAAGTTCTCACGTAGATTATATCCTGCCAGCCAGCCAAGAATGCAAACAAAGCGACTGCCAATATGCCAGGCTTGATTAAAGGCAGCATAATCTTCCACCAGACTTTTATCCTTGAGGCTCCGTCAATTATGCCCGACCACTCAAATTCCCATGGTATTGTGTCAAAGAAGCCCTTCATTAGCCAGACAGACATTGGAATTTCGAGAGCTGCCCTCGCTAAGATTACGTAAAAGAAGGAATAAAGCCTTATTATATCCGGACTCTGTGGGAAGGTTAAGCGGTAGAGCAAATAGACGCCAACAATTAAAGCCACACCTGGGAAAGCGTGCAAGATTAAGAGCAGAACCATCATATGCTTTCTTCCTCTAAAATCAATTCTTGAGAGTGAGTAGCCTGACAAAGCGCTGATGAAAGTTACAACTCCAGCCACTCCTAAGGCAACTACAAGCGTGTTGAATGTAACTTTCAATATGTTAGTCCTTATTCCACCCGTTGTAGCTAGTTTCCCTTGGAACACATTAATCCAGTTTTCCAAAGTAAAGCGGAATGAGCTCAAATCTAAGTTAGTGACCATCTCCTTGCTGAAGCTTGAAAGCACTAATAGAGAAAAGCCAAGGATCAAAGGCAAGCTTGCGAAGAGGATTGCAAGGATGATTACCCACTCATACTTGCTTGGCCTTGTTTCTACGTCCTTCATCAGAAGTCACCTCTTGGCCTTTTCATCATTTTCTCAAATTGCAAAACTTTTAAAGTCACGAATCCCCCTATTACACCAATAATCGACAAAATCACTGCTGCCGCTGCTGCTAATCCTTGGTCTTGCTCTCCTCTCCCAAATGCTGTGTTGAATACGTATAATGCTAGGGTAGTTCCATAGTCTCTGTTTACCAAGTCCCACTGGACTAGGAGGAAGATGTGCGGATACGTTGTGAGCAAACTTAAGAACTGCCACGTTAAAACATAAAGGAAGTGCCACTTTGTGAGGGGGATTAGGATTTTTCTTGAGATTTCCCAAGCTGATGCACCATCAACTCTCGCAGCAATGATAAGCTCCTTTGGAATCTGATTTAAGGCTGATGTGAAGACTATCATACCAAAGCTCACACCAACAAGACCATTCACAAAAATGATTATGCTCCAAGCTCCCCAAGGTACAGTTTGACCCCAGGGAATTGGCTGAGAAATTATACCAAGCTTCATTAAAATTGAATTTAATGTTCCAATTTCACTTCCATGGAAGAAATAATACCAGACAAGACTGTAAACGGCAATTGGAGACATTCTTGGCAGAAGCCAGAGGAGCCTAAAACTTGAAGCTGGCTTTTCACTTATGAAGAAAGTAGCTAAAGCTAACGCTAAACCTCCAAAAACGTTAATGATGAGCGTAATCCCAACGAAAACCACAGTTGTTAAAATCACAGCCTTAAAAGTTGGGTCGTGCTGGAACATGTAAAGCAGTCTTTGATAGTTGTAGAATCCGACAAATTCAGTGAGATATTTCTCAACGTTCCAGTTTCTCATTCGAGTGAAGCTTATATAAACGGTCATAACTAAAGGCACTAAGTAAAACAGCACAACCATCAAAATCATTGGAGAAAGAAAAAAGGAAAGGGCTGTAAACTTCTCCCTATTGATTTTATTCATGTTCTCACCTCTTCACTGTGGGAACTTCCAGTCCTTTGGAATCTCTCCGACGATTTCGACATTTTGAGCAAGCTCTGGGTCTGCCTTAACTTTCTGGATGATGTAGTTAACTCCATCTTCTGGTGTCATTTCTCCTCTGAGAACCTTGTCAACTGCTTCCTTGAAGATGTCTGCCAGTGCTGGGTACTTTGGATGAGCTGGAGCTAAGTGTGTGTATTCAAGCATGTAGCTGACATCTGCGAGGAATTGAGCGTTGATTGGGTTGACTGTTGCTTGGACAATGTCTTTTATGTTGTCTTTAACTGTCTGATCCAAATCGAGGTTGAGGTTCTTTAAGTCATTGAGCCACTTCTCGTCTTTGATAAGCTTTGCTGCCTCTTTTCTAACTGGGAGGTGTGCTGAGATAACACTGTGGATTGCGTTGATGTCTGGGTCGCTTGCCTTTATGAGCATGAGGAATGCAAGTTTGTGGTAAACATCTTTAAGCTCGTCATACTTTGGATTCTGTGCACCAGCTTTTGAGTTGATCATCCAGACGAAGGGTTGGCTGAGTGTTACTGGCTTGTCTCCCTTCTCACCAGCTGGGAATAAAGTATAAGCGAACCACTCTTTCACTTCTTCGGGTTTGAGTCCTCTTGGCTCCCCACCGCCTTTAGCATAGTACTGCTTGGTCTGCCACTCTGTCCAGTACCATGTTCCACCAATGTCGAATAAAGTTCTACCCTCAACAATTGTTGGGTGAATCTGCTTAGCCCAGTCCCAGCTCATTATGTCCTTTGGAAGCAAGCCATCTTGAGCAAACTTCCACTCAACATAGAGCCACTTATACACAGCTGGAACATCAACGACGAGCTTTCCAGTCTTCTCGTCATAGAGCTTTCCACCAAAGGCGAAGATGAACTGTATTAGGTCTGGGTGGGCTGAACCCTTTCTGTGAATCAATCCCCACTCAGCAGCACCGCTCTCTTTAGCCTTCTTAGCCCAGTAATAGACGTCGCTCCATGTGAACTCTCCATTCTTCACCTTTTCGGGAAGGGTGTTCACATCAAGTCCAATCTTTGCAGCAACGTCTTTTCTAACGTAGAGTGGCCTTGCCTCAGTGTCCTGTGGCAGGCCATAAAGCCTTCCATTGAACTTTGAAGCCTCTATGAGTGATGGATAGAAGTCATCAATGACACTCTTGTAGGCGTTTGCATAGTCCGTTATGTCGAGAATGTAGCCTTCATCTGCCAGTGTTGGAAGGAACGCATAGGAGTTCACAAAGAAGTCTCCAGCCTGTCCCAGTGGTTGCTTGCTGAGGTACTCCTTGTAGGCATCTTGGAAGGAGGCAACGTAGTGTGTGTCTGTAATCACAATTTTCACTTTAATTCCATTCTCTTCCCAAACCTTGTTTATCCTTCTTGCAGCTTCGACAATACCATAGACTCTCATGACACTGTTGGGGTCACCTGAACCCCATGCAGAGAACTTGACCTCATTAATTCCATTTTGCTCAAGAACCTTTCCTATTGCAATTACATCCTTTGTAAAGTCTCCAGTAAGTTGAACTTCTGCAGAAGGAGCTTGTGTCTGAGTTGCTGTTTCTTTCTCGCCGCCGATACAACCGCTGGCAATCACTCCAAGAAGCAATATTGCAATTAACCATACAGCTCTTGCTTTCATTGTCATCACCCACTAGCAGTTTTCAAAAGCTAGAGCCGAAAAGGCTCCAAAAGGGTTATTTAAGAAGGTAAATTAGGGCCATATTTTAGTTAGCTTTTGTTATTTATAAAATTTATGGACTTTGGAAGATTTAGAAAGGATTTACTCCACTCCTATGAGTAGTATTCAGCATAAAATGTGCGAAATCCTTAAAAATCCACCAATATTAATAAATATTTGGAAGCTTTTCCTTGTTATATTACAACATATCTCCCCGTATATTCGAGTTTTAACAAGTCTCTGGAGCTTTCAAATTTGCTAGACGAGGACTCTTGATATTATATTATTATTAAAGATTTCACAACCAAAAACTATTTAATAGTTATAAAATAATTAACAGCAAGAAAAGGAGGTGGTAGAAATGGTGAGGGTTGTTATACTTGGGCAGGGATATGTTGGGAGCATATTTGCAATAGGAGTTGAAAGAATCAAAAGAGGAGACCTTGGCTACTACGGAATTCCACTGGCAAATGAGTTACCAATAAAAGTAGAGGACATTGAGATTGTAGGTTCTTATGATGTTGATAAGAGCAAGATTGGAAGACCCCTCTACGAAGTTGTCAAGAGATACTGGGAAGACGAAATCCCGGAGAGCCTCAAGAACGTTGTAGTGAGGAAGGGCATTCATTTGGGAAGCCTCCGCAACCTGCCAATTGAAGCTGAAGGCTTGGAAGACAAGATGACTCTCAAAGAAGCTGTAGAAAAGATTGTTGAGGAGTGGAAGGAACTCAAGCCAGATGTCATTGTCAACGTTTGTACAACTGAGGCATTTAAGCCGTTCAACAGCAAAGAAGAGCTAATCAAAGCCATAGAAAATGACAACAGAGAAAGACTAACAGCGACACAAGTTTACGCTTATGCTGCTTCGCTGTATGCAAAAGAAGTAGGTGGAGCGGCTTTCGTAAATGCAATTCCAACATTGATAGCAAACGACAATGCATTCCTTGAACTTGCAAAGGAGAGCAACTTAGTCATCTTTGGAGACGACGGTGCAACTGGTGCAACACCATTGACAGCTGACATCTTGGCTCATTTAGCTCAGAGAAATAGATATGTTAAGGACATTGCCCAGTTTAACATCGGTGGAAACACAGACTTCTTAGCTTTGACAGACAAAGAGAGAAACAAGAGCAAAGAATACACAAAGTCAAGCGTGGTGAAGGATATTTTAGGCTACGATGCACCGCACTACATCAAGCCAACTGGATTCCTTGAACCCCTTGGAGATAAGAAGTTCATCGCAATGCACATTGAGTATGTCAGCTTCAACGGAGCCCTTGATGAGCTTGTCATAACTGGAAGAATCAACGACAGCCCAGCTTTGGCTGGACTATTAGTTGACCTAGTCAGACTAGGAAAAATTGCTGTTGAGAAGAAGGAGTGGGGAACGGTTTATGAAGTCAATGCTTTCTACATGAAAAATCCAGGACCAGCAGAGAAGGGCAACATTCCAAGGATTATCGCTTATGAAAAGATGCGCCAATGGATAGGGCTTAAGCCGAGATGGCTGTGAGTTGTGGAGATTATTGAGCGAAGGTATAGTGATCTTCCAGCTCGTGTTATTTTATTTTTTAGTTCCAACAAGCATGTTCGAAAATCTTAAATAGTTATAGCTTGAGTATTATACTATGACAATAACTTTTGTTAACCGGGAGTCAGAACTATCATTTATGGAGGAGCTTTGGAAGAGGGAGAATGCATTCCTGCCGGTGTACGGAAGGCGAAGAGTTGGAAAAACCCGCCTAATTAAGGAGTTTATAAAGGACAAGCCTTCTCTTTACTACCTCGCTCGAAACAGCACCTACATGGACAATCTCAGGGAGTTTGCCAGCGTAGTTCTTGAAAAGTTCCCCTCGCCTTTTCTGAACCCCTCATCATTCTCAAGCTTTTCGGACGTTTTCAGATACCTTGCTGAGAAGGGGAAGCTTATAGTCGTTATAGACGAGTTTCCCTATCTCATTCACTCAGATAAAAAAGTTCTCAGTGAGTTTCAGTATATTGTTGATGAAGTCGTTAGAAATTCACGGCTTCATTTAATCTTGGTAGGCTCAAGTGTAGGAATGATGGAAGAGCACGTCCTGAGCCAAAAAAGCCCCCTTTACGGACGGAGGGATGGCCAAATAAAGCTCGACCCATTAGACTTTTTCAATTCCTGGAAGCTCTTAGGGACTGACGTTGAAGAGGCCCTGAAGATTTACGGAATAACCGGCGGGATTCCAGCATATCTCCTTCTGTTCAGACGCTTTGAAGATGTTAAAAGCGTGGCTTTCAGCAAAAGAGGCTTTCTTTATGCTGAAGCGGATTTTCTGCTTTCGAGTGAGCTGAGAGAGCCAAGGGTTTACAAGCTTATCCTGAAAGCAATAGCTGAAGGAAAGACGCGCTTCAACGAGATAAGCACCTACACGGGCATCCCCCGCTCGAACCTCTTCAAGTACGTTGAGGTTCTTGAAAGGCTTGGCTTCCTCAGGAGAGAGATTCCTGTGACGGCACCTCCAAAAACAAAGCACACCAGATACAGGATAGCCGACAGCTACATGACCTTCTACTTTAGGTTCATTGAAAAATACCGGAACGAAATTGAGCTCGAAAGCCTTGACTTCTGGGAGGACTTTTTAGGGGAATACAACCACTACCTTGGCTCGGTTTTTGAGAGAGTAGCAAAGCAGTTTCTGGTCGAATTGAACAAGGCTGGAAAGTTACCGTTCAAGTTCACTAAGATTGGAAGGTGGTGGCATAAGAGTGAGGAGATTGATATCGTTGCTCTCAACGAGCGGGAGAGGAAGGCGCTGTTTGTGGAAGTCAAGTGGAAGGATTTGAGCGAGAGAGAAGCAAAAGGGATTTTGAAAGACCTTGAAAAGAAGACTGAACTTGTAGGGCTGGAGGGGTGGAAGCACCATTACGGACTGATTGCTAAAAACGTTGAGAGGAAAGAAAAACTAAGGGAAGATGGCTTTCATGTCTGGGACTTGGAGGACTTTGGCTCTCCTCATTCTCCTTTGTCAGCCTTGACAAACCGTTAAGGTTTTCGCCGGGAAAACGTATTTTAGGAGAAACACCAAAATAAGTGAGAAGTGAGTACTGATAAGTCGTCAACAACACATCCTCAAAGGTGAAACACAATGTATGGGCCATACGATCGGGAAATTGGCGGAATTGAAAGCGGACACATTCGCAGAAAGACGAAAGAGGAAAAAATACCACGATACACTAGGAGAGCATCTACACCATTTCCACGATGACTACGAATTGTTTCGAAAAATCGTCAAGACGTTGTATCCAGAAGCTGAGGAAACTGAAATCCAGAAATACGCCGTTCAAATAGAGTCAAGCGGAGACCGCAGCAAGGGGTTCGGGATCTGGATAGAAGGATATGGGAAGCATGCTGAGCAGGTGCCAGCATGGGAGTATCCAAAACTCTCCCTGTTCTACCGTCTGCTGACCGCACTAACAGCGATGAAGCATCATCTAGACATAGAAGACGCATACCGTGCATTATCAGTCGAACTTCCAAAGAGGTTGAGCCACAGGGTTTCAAGACCCGACGAAATAGACGAAATAGAAAAGAAGGTTGAGGAACTCGTTAAAGAAGGCTTAATTCCAGAATTCTCGAAAAGAGACGTCGTTGATCTGGCAAAGGAGCTATCAGAGATCGTATACGAGATATTTCCAGATAAAGAATCTATACTCAAACATCGTGAAAGAATATTAAAACAAACTCGAGAAGATAGGAGCTGGGGCGTCAAAGATAAGGGCTTAGGAGACTACTGGTATGAGGTAGTACTAAGGGACGTCCTGAAGAAACACAGCAAAAAATCACCGAAATTATGAAGAGGGGGACGGCACAGCTCCCCACTCCGCCAGCAGGAACGAAGATCATCAAAGAAACCACTCCTCCGCTCCAGGAAGTGGCGCTGAAAACCCTCAAGAACCTGGGAGTGGACATAAAACTGGAAACGGGAGACGTGGAGGAGAGGAAGTCGAAAATATTCTCGTGGCTGGTGAAGAATGAGCTCATTGAAGTTGGTGAGGAGAACGGGAAGCCAGTAGTGAAGGCATCTGATAAGCTCAGGAAGATATTGGGAACAAAGAATTCGAAAGCAGTGGCGGCGATGATAAAATGGGCGGCGGAGGAAGAGGGGACCACATTAGAGCACGTGGAGCCCGTGGCAAAGGTGCTCGCCGCTCTGGAAGAGTTCAGGCAGATAAGCAAGAAGAAAGACCCCGCACTGGCAAAGGCGTTGGAAAAGGCCATGAAGAGCAAGCACACCATCAGGGAAATATACTACATGCTCCAAGGCATTTACACGCCGGAGGAGCTGTCGAGGAAGTGGAGCGAGAAGTTCGGCACGATAAGCCTTGTACAGATGTTCGAACGCTATCCAGAACTGGCGAAGGCAACCCTTAAGGCAATGGAAGAAATGAAAAAGAAGGGGATAACAGCACCGCCCGTGCCGAAGTACTGGGCAAACCTCCCCCAGAAGATAAAGGACGGAGCTGCAGCGGTGAAAGGCTTTGAAAAGGCTCTCAGCTTTGCCACTGCGGGAAGATTGGCTTTCAGCGCTTTCGAATCCATTGCAATCAGGGGGCTCCCAGAGAGCGGTAGGGAAATTGAAACTCTGCTATCTGAGATACTTGAGCGCATTCCGCTGCTTGCGCCGTGGGTCAAAGAAATTCCAGAGCAGCTACAAAAAGAAGTTAAACAGCTCGCCAGGCTCTTAGCCCTTATGAAAGACCCTGAATATATAGGGGTGCTTGAAGCTGAACTCCAACCGATGGTTGAGAAGATTCCAGAAAGTAAAAAGGTAGGTCTCTTCAGGAGGGAGTCTCCAAGAAGAAAGGTTGAGGACTTTGCGACTCTGCTCATGGAGGGCAACCTGAGCGAGGAAGAAGCGGAGAGAAAGGCTGAAGAACTTAAAGGATACCTGAAAGCCTATCTCTCGGAGGATGAGATAGAGGCACTGCTCGATGGCTTGATGCTTCCGTTCAGGGCTAAGAAATTCCTTAAAGCTTACGGGGGACGCTGAGAGCTTTCTCTTCGATTACGCTCATGCTGTGGCATCGCGGTTCCTTACGGTTGAGGCGCACCTTTATCAAGCCATCAAAGATGGGAGCTTTGAAAGCCTCCACGATGCTCTGGTGAAAACCCTTGCCCTGATGCCGTCGCTTGAAGGCTATGATAGAGTTCCCCTTAAGAAGTTCGAGGAAACAAAGAGGCTGCTGAGCAGACTCTGAGAAAGTTTTTGAGTTCTCAAACAGATACTATCATGGAGATGCAACTCATGATAACATTAGAAGAACAGTGAAACTGCTCCAATAATTTCCCAATATAGATAGGGGGCTAAGTTATGAAAAAGCAAATAATAGTCTCTTTTTTCCTTGTCTCCATTTTATTTCTTGCATTCCTCACTCTGTTTTTTTAATAACACTGCAGAGCTAAAAGAAAAACAAGGAGATTACAACAAAACAACGTTGCATATTGACCCCCTCTCTAAAGGGAATTTGTCTCTTTCCGTTAGGGTTTCTCCAAAAGTTTTGACACCAAATGAAAGCTTTAATATAGCTGTTAGGCTGAGGAATATTGGTAATACCTCTGTTAGAGTAGTAAGCCCTGTGTGGATGGCAAGCTTACATATTGCAGTTTACTTTGAGAATGGAACTCGAATTAAATACGCTGGTCCAAGACCTTCCTTCCTGCCCTTAACAAATGAAAACCTCAAGATTCTTCAACCTGGGGAGGAGATTGCTAATATTTACGAATTTTCATGGGATGCAAAACCTGGACGAGGTGGAGTGAAAGATTGGTACTTCCCATGGAAAGGTAAGTATAAAGTTGTGATTACATACAATCCAAACCTAGAATATTCAAAGATAACGCTTCCCTACTGGAGGGAGAAAATACTGAAAGCTGAAGACTGGTTTGAAGTTAGATTTTCAGACTAAACGTCCATCATACTCAGTTTTTCTCTTCTTCCAAATTTCTGTAAAACCTTCTTAAATAGAGCTTCATTCTCGGCAGATTAACGGGTTTTATAGTTTCGTTCATCCAATCGGGTAAATCTTTTCGTATCGAGCTCCAAAGAACGCGGTAGTCCAGAATAATTATTGCTCCTTTCTCTTCGGCACTTCTATGAACTCTTCCAGCCGCTTGAACAAGCTTTCTGTGAGCCGGCAGATAATAACCGTAGTATCTTCCCTTTCTTGGGAACTTCTTTTCAAAATACCTTATTTGAGCTTGAACTCTCGGAGTAGGCCTTGCATATGGGATTCCGACCAGAACAACACCGTTCATTTCATCTCCCGAATAATCCTGTCCTTCACTGTTCCTACCACCCATAACCCCTAACAAAACTCCACCCTCTCTTTTTGCCTCCTCTTTAAATGCTCTAACCAAAATGTCATTCCCCTTAGAGCTTGCATTCTTCTTCTCAATGAAAACCTTTTTGCCAACCTCTTCCTCAATTCTCAAATGAACGTTGGCGGATAAGAGACCTTGAAGGACTTCATATGAAGCCGTAAAAACACCAACATTCTTGGGAATGAGCTTTGCCGCTTCAACAATGTATTCAGCCATTTTTCTGTATAACTCTAAATTCCTTCCCTCTCCTCTCGTCGAGACGTCCTTAGCGACTAAGACAAGAGCATTCTCTTTCTTAACCATCCTCGGGAACTTTTTAAGCTTTGCATTCTCAATTCCCATAATGTCTTTAAAAGCCTCAAGAGGTGTCAGCGTTCCGGACATGAAAATAGCCGATTGCACATCGTTTATGAAATCCAAAGCCCTAGAAGGGTCTAAAGCGACCAATTCAAGGGAAAAACCCTTATCCTTGCTCATTATAAAGAGATAATCCTCCCTACCAATTACAGAAAGCCAGTTCAACAGAAATTCCCCGACTCTTCCAACATAAGAACGTGGAGGCTTGTTCTTCTCAATTTTATCTTCTCTAATTGCATCTCCTACCTCAACCATCTCTCTCAAAATCCTGACTAAAAGTCTCTCACTGATATTAAGAATATTAAAAACATGAGCAAATATGCTTTCTGGAAGAACGGGAGCTTCCTCAACTTCCCTATCCTTTAAACGCTCATTGTAGAGATTCTCCAGCCCTTTTAAGAAGATGCCCAAAAAGTTTGCAATCTCATGCTCGTTATACTCTTCAGCCTCTTTTATCGCCCTGGTTATGCTGTTAAGGGTTATCTTATCGCTTAAAACGTCAATAGCTTGATTTGGTAAGTTGTGAGCTTCATCAAAAATTACTATCAAATCCTCATAATCAACTCCTAAACTCTCAATGAAGGCCTCTCTAATAATTGGATTGAGCATGTAGAGGTAGCTCGCAACAATCACATTCGCCTTTTCTCCTACTTTCCTTGTAACTTCATAAGGACAAAGCTCTAAGAGCTGGGAGTACTGGAGAATCTCAATTGGCTGGGAAGGGGAATTTCTGAAGTATTCAACAATCTCGTTAAATTCATCTTTCTTTTTCTTAACGTTCTCAAAGTAGTCACACTTGTGGAGCTTTTTGAGGTTTTTACACACAATCATGGCATTGTAAGCATCAGGAGCAAAGTTTTGAATGTAAGAGTGGAGGCAGAGCTCTTTTCTGCTTCTAAACTCTACACCGCTAACGGGGTTTATCTTATTTATCTCCTTGAGTTCCTCTATAACCCTATCCATCTGTTTATGAGTTCTGGCTAGATAAACAACCTTAAAACCCATGCTCAAGGCATAAGGTAACACTCCAGCAAGAACGCTTATTGTTTTTCCAAAACCAGTTGGAGCTTCAATTACTAAATTCTCTCCTTTTCTAACTGCCTCATCAACTAACCTAATGAACTCCTCTTGATTTGGACGCAGTGATTTATAGGGGAAGTAATCGCTCATCTTGACTCATCAAAAAAGTTATTAATGCTTCTTTTTAACTTTTCTCACAGAGATTAAAAGAGGGGGCTAAAATGGAAGAAAAAGATAAAAAACTCATTGAGAGTGGCATTGAAGCGTTAATTCTTGGATGGCTGGCGTATCTGTTCTTTTACCAGAACTTCCTCCTCTATAAGTGGCACCGCGGATTGTCCTTACCTCCAAAGCTCCCATTCATGGTTGCAGGGATTCTTGCAGGTTTAGCGTACTTCCTTTACAGATGGGAGAAGATAGAGAAGGAAACCCTAAAAGAAGTTCCAAAAGAAACTTCCGCTCCACAGGAAGTTCCAGAAGAAGAAAAAGAGAAAGAAATCAAATCTTGAGCTCGTGAATATGCTCAAGAACTTTAACCATCAGCTCAACGCTTGCATCAACGTCCCTCTCATCAACAACTTCTGCATTTGAGTGAATGTATCTTGAAGGAACGCTTATTGCACCTGTTGGAACACCAGCTTTATTGAGGTGAATTGCCCCTGCATCTGTTCCTCCACCGAGGAGAATGTCCCACTGATATGGGATTTCATACTTCTTAGCAAGCTCCTCCATCCATCTGACAATTGTTGGGTGGCAGATAACTGAACGGTCCATTATCTTGATTGCTGTTCCTTTTCCGAGCTGTGTAACCTGCTTGTGCTCTGGAGTTCCTGGAACGTCAGCTGCAATGGTAACATCAATTGCAAAGCCGTAATCTGGGTCAATGCCAAAAGCACTTATCCTTGCACCTCTCAAACCCACCTCTTCTTGGACTGTGGCAACAAAGTAAATATCTGCATTGGTCTCGCTGAGCTTTCTTGCAGTTTCAACTAAAGTATAGACGGCAATTCTGTCGTCAAATGCAATGCTCACAAGTCTGTGCTTTCCTAATCTCTCCAAGCGGCCGTCCCATGTAATGATTGTGCCTATTCTAACGCCCATTTCTTCTGCCTCTTCCTTGCTCTCAGCACCGATGTCAATGAAAACCTGATCCCAATCTGGAGCTTTCTTCCTGTCCTCTGGCTTCTGGATGTGCGGAGGAACTGAACCGCCAACACCGTAGATGAACTTATCCTTGTCAACCCAGACCTTGAAGCGCTGGGCAATTAAAGTTCTTGGATCTATGCCACCTATAGGTGCAACCCTCAGAAATCCATTCTTTTCAATATGGGTTACCATCAAACCAATTTGATCCATATGTGCTGCAAGCATGACCTTTGGGCCATCGCCTTTTTTATGGGCTATAACGTTGCCAAGTTTATCAACCTTTATTTCATCAACGTATGGTTTAAAGGCCTCGATAACGACGTCTCTAACACCAAGAAATTCATATCCAGAAACACCTGGAGCTTCAACTATTTTCTTCAAAAGTTCATAGTCAACCATTTCTATCGCCTCCGTTTAGATGTCCATCTTAATGGTCTCAGCAGAGATATTTAAGGTTTTAGGTCACCAGAGTCAATAAAGCTTTATAATTTAAGCTCAAAGGTTAAAATATGGACAAGAGAGAACTGTTTGGTGCGTTTTTATTAATTATCTGGGTTCCTATGAATGCTAAGCTTTTACTGTTTTGTAGTGAGAAGATAAAGAGTTCCATTATATTTATAAGCTTTTCAATCTTCTGGATTGTTGTGTTGACATTTCTTGCTGGGTTATTTGTGTTGAAATCCCTTAAGCTTCGTTATTCTACATATTTCAAGACTATAGCGTTATCATCTTTGATATTTGCAGGATATACAGCAAGAAACACGATACTTGACAAAGATCTTGTAAAACACGATCTCAATGACACTCTTGGAGCTTTCTTTGAAGGTTTACTGTTTTGTGGGCTCTACTTGATAATATTCCTTGGAAGCTGGATGTTCTATGCAACAAAATTTGAAGAAAGAGGATAAAATCAGTGAAGAACTTTTGAAGCAAGGTTCAAAATTGCATTTACATAGCTATTGTAGTCTATTGTCTGTGTCGCTGCAGGAGTTATGAGCTTATCTATGACGACTGGTGCCATTAGTCCAGTTGCAAGGCAGATTAATGCCAGCAGCAGACAAACTAAGCTCATGCTCATTGGCTCTTTGATTTCCAAGTTTTCTTTTGGTTTTCCTAGCCAGATGACGTAGAATACGCGCATGTAAGCAATTAAGGCAGTTGCTGAGCTGATGACGAGAACTAACGCTAAAACTAAACTCATATCAAGGAAAGCATTAAAGAGCAACAATTTACTGAAGAATACGTTGAGTGGTGGAATTCCAACCAAGCTTAATGTTGCAATTGCAAGGCTGAATGTTGCAATTGGCATTCTTCTTCCAAGTCCAGCTAAATCCTCCACGTTTCTAGAACCAACAGCATGAATGAAGACTCCAGCCGCAAGGAAGAGTAATGCCTTAGCAATCGAGTGATTGATAATGTGGAATAATGCCGCCTGAAGTCCAAGCTGAGTGCCAAGCCCAACAGCCATGAACAGATAACCCATATGCATAATTGTTGAATATGCAATGAGCTTCTTAACGTCTTTTTGAACATTCATCATCAAAGCACCAAAGAGTGCAGAGATTGCTCCCAAAACTATTACAATCGTGCTTAACATACTGACTACATGAGCAAGCTCTGGCGTTAACTGACCACCGTAAACCGTGTATAGGAACCTAATCAAGGCATAAACACCAACGTTTACGACCAAACCAGAGAGCACTGCTGAAATTGGGCTTGGAGCTGCTGGGTGAGCTTCAGGAAGCCAGAAGTGATTCGGCACAATTGCCGCTTTAATAAGGAAAGCCCACGTAGCCAAAGCCAAAGCAACACCAGAGGCAATGACAATATTCCCAACTGGACTGCCAGTGACCGGGAATTGAATACCGTGAACCTTTGCTGACAAATCAGCAAAATTCACAGTACCAAAAGCTCCGTAAAACACTCCCAACGCTAAGAAGTACATTGTAGTACCAATGGCACCAATGAGAGCGTATTTTAATCCTGCAGTCACTGAATCACCCCTGTCGCGATAGAACATTACTAAAGCATAAGCTGCAATGCTCGTAACTTCAATCATAACAAAAAGATTAAAGGCATCACCTGTAAGCAATACACCAAGCAAACCTGCTTCTAAGCCCAAGTAAAGTGTATAGTACCACTCTAAACCTTCCTCGTGCTCTAAATATCTATAAGAGTAAATCGTAATGAGGAACATTAGTGCGGCAGTAACTAAGGCTATTAAAGCCCCTAATTTGTCAACCTCATACACAATTCCAATTGGAGCAACCCACTTGCCAAAAGTGTAAATTAGAGGCTTGTCTGAAGCATAAGTTACCTGAAAGAGTTTGATAGAGCTGATTAAAGTCAAACCTGTTCCAATTAGAGCATAAGTTTGGACGATTTTTCTGTTTCCTTTGATTATGATTGAGAATAATGGTAGTGCAAATGCGAAGAGGATTGGAATGATTGGGGTCAAGCCAACAACGTTCATTTTTCACCACCTCATTCAAAGATTTTCTTAGCATACTTCTCAAAATCTTCGCAAATTTCCTTCTTTGCCTTCTCTGGTTCTTCTGTTGTGACATTAATCCAATTCACATACATATACTCATCATCCAAGTCTACAACAACTGTTCCTGGAGTGTTAGTGATTGAGTTTGCCACGAGGGTTTTCGCATAATCTGTCTTCACATCAATTGGCACTTTAACAATCCCAGGCTCATACTTGCCCGTGATTGTTCTAATCATCACATCCAGATGTGCTTTTGTTTCTGCGACAATCATGTACCAGATGAAGTAAATTACAGCCCAAAGCCACCTGACTGGATTTAACGCCTTAGCATCCTCCTTAACTAAATACTTGCCAACTAACAAGCCAACACCGATTGCTACAATTAATCCAGTAACTAAATCAAATGGCTTAGTTGAACCCGTGAAGAGAATGTAGGTTATAAATGCTAGCAATGCAGTTGGAATTACACCTCTCATTGACTCTCACCCCTTAAAATTGCTGGAATCTTTTCACCTAATTCTCTGGTGTCAACGGTCCCGTACAAGCGATAAATTTGGACTATTGAGAAGGCTATGAGAACGTTAACGGCCATTCCAATGACGACTGCCGTAATTACCAAAGCTTGCGGCAGAGGATCGACTGCCATTGAAAGGAACGGCTTCAAAGCGTCCTTTGAAAGTGATGGCAAAATGGGTGGAGCGACTGGGTAAATCAATCTGTAACCCAGCAAAACTACAATCAGATTTGCTGTATCGCCGAAGATTGTTAGTGCAATGAGTTTTTTCACCAAGTTAGGTCTTCTTGCAATTCCATAGAGGCTTATCACTATTGTTGTGAGTAGAGATAGTATAATGACTGCCCAGATGAATGTTATCACTTCATTCATTCTCAACCCTCCTCAAGAATTTCTTGAACACACTTTCGGGAATTGCTAGCAGTAAAAACACTGCCGTGAATCCAGCACCAACTGCGAGGAACTCGAAGAAGTTATAGTAAATTAGTGAACCACCCACTAATTGTCCTCCAAGTTCTGCTGGGAAGACTGGTTGATTCTGCATAATGAAGCCGTCATTAAGCAAGGGGACTAACGCTACGAGAGCAATTCCTAAGAGACCAATGGAACGCAGGATTAATGCTCTTGTTTTGTCTAAACCACTTTCCTCCAAGGCATACTTTGAGTAAGCCGCAATTATGAGGAGAGGTGCTACTGCCAGTGCTGAACCGCCCTGGAAACCACCACCAGGTGTGAGGTGACCGTGTAATGCTATTGAAGCTGAAACAGCAAGAATCATTGCAACAATGATTTTCGTCACCGACTTTATGACGAGAGTTAACCCACCACTGAATTCCTCCGTCTTCTGTTTAGCCTCTTTTTCTTGCTTCTTGTTTAATCTGAAGAGTGTTAAACTACCAATGATTGCAAGGAAGAACACTGAAGTCTCAAAGAGAGTATCAACACCACGATAATCCCATAGAATTGAAGTCACAACCTCAGGACTCTTTGCCGAATAATCACCAAAATAACTGTTCTCCAAGTAGAATTCGCCAAGAGGTCTGACTTGGGTTTGTGGTGTGATTTTTGGGGTAATGTAGTAGGCTAACGCGAAGATCGTGATTAAGATGATTGCAAGCGGGATGAGTTTCCTCATTTAAACCACCTCGTAGCGGGTTGTTTTACTTACTACAAACACAAGCAATGCTGTATAAATTCCAACAGCAATGGCAACGTATGCTAGGACTATATCAGGAGCCATTAGGATGTAGAAGGCTATTGAATAAGCTATTGCTTGGACTGCTGAAAAACCGATGGCCTTGAGCAAGTCTTTTTCAATGATTGCGAGATAAGAAAATATTAGTCCAATGATTACTGTGATGAGGAGCATTAGCAAGTGGATTTCAATCATTCTCCCTCACCTCTGCCAAGTGATCCACCTTAGGCTCCCACGTGACAAGCTTAGCCTTGTGGGCAGCGTATGCTAAGGCATGTGCTCCTGCTGGAGCCGCTAGAAGAACTATAACTCCAGTAACAAAGCTTGCACCAGCAATGGCATACTTGTTTGGCAGAAAATCAGAGCCTAACGCAAGAAAGCCAACGCCGAATAACGGCACTACTGCTCCTCCAATAGTTCCTACCGTAGCAGCGTGTAAGCGAATGTAAAAGTTCGGGAATTTAAGCAACCCTAACGCCCCAAACAAGTCGCAAATCCCACCAATGACTATCATGATTGCTCCAATGTAAAAGAGGATTTCGTTCATGCGCCCACCTCCTTGCTGACCAAATGTTTAGCAATGTAAATGTCCAACAAGTAAGCCCACAATGCCAGAGTTATTGCTGCACTAATTAGGAATGCTGACTTGAAGTAAACTGCAAGAATTGCCATGAATGCTGCAATATCAAAAGACATACAGTCAACTGCTAGGATTATATCCACTATCGCTGGACCCTTAAATGCCCTGATTGCATAAATGATGAATGCTAAAAGGTAAAGCGGAATAACAAATTTCATTAAAAGAAAAAACTGACTTTCAAGGCTCATTGATTTCCCCTCCATCTGTCTTAACTATGATGTTGGGAACAAAGTGTCTTGTCTCCTTTGCTTCTCCAAAAAGAATTTCAACTATATCCCTCTCTGTCTTCTCGTCGAGTTCTTCGATGTAAATTTCTCTTTTCTGCTTCTGCTTTACTAAGCCTCTTGCCATCGCTACAGCGTAAATAATAGCTTCGGGCTTAGGAGGACAGCCTGGAATGTAAATTGTAGTCGGCGGTTCAATACCGTATTCCTCCTTGAGGATTTTGTAGAGCTCTTTCACGCCGCCAATCACTGCATAGGTATCATACCATATCCCGCCACCACAGGCACATGAGCCGATAGCTAAGACTATCTTCGGCTCTGGAACTGCCTTCAATGCCTCAATGACCTTTGGCAAGCACTCCCTTGTGACTGGACCTGTAAAAGCTATTGCATCAGCATGTCTTGGTGAACCAACGAGCTTAATTCCAAATCTTTCAACGTCTTGCTTGGGAGCAAATATATTGAGTATTTCAATATCACACCCATTACAGCTCCCACTGTTTAAATGAAAAACCCATAAACTCTTCTCAAACATATCCCCCACCACCTTTTGCAAAAATCAACTGCTCAGAAATTCTCCTAGCCCTGCATTCTGGGCACAAGAACATCATCTCCCTTTCCCAAGGTTGAAGTTCCTTTGCTGAGTAAAGCAAATGCCTAAAGGTGTCAAATGGCCTGCCGCATTCTTCACAGCGAACCATTTGAAGTTCAACAAACTGATGCAAATCCTCTTCAGAAAGAGTTGCCAGCTCAAATTCCTTTGTGAGCTTTATTGCTCCGGTGGGACACACATCTTGACAGCGGGCACAGAAGATACATCTCCCTATGAAAAGATGAACTACCCTGACTCCCTTTTCTAAGTCATCATAAACTTGCAGTGCTTGAGGAGGACAAGCATTTGAGCATGATGTACATCCAATGCATTTCTCTGGATCGATTACAGGTTTTCCTCTAAAGCCCTCTGGAACTTCAAGTGGGACAAAAGGATACTTCTCCGTTACTCTCCCAATACTTATAGACTTGGCGATAAGCTTAAACCTCCCCATCGCTCACAGCCTCCCGAGATAATCATCCAAAGAGCATCTACAAACTTTCTCTCCATCAACAATAACCATGTGATCTGTACACGAGAAGCACGGGTCTATTGAGGCTATGATTATTGGTGCATCTGCCAATTTTTCTCCCATGAGCATTATAGGAACTGCAGGCAGGTTGTTGTATGTTGGTGCTCTTGGACGCCATCTGTAAACTTTGTTGCCTCCTTCAGTAATTACAAAGTGTACATCTTCCCCTCTCGGAGCTTCTGTCACCCCAATACCGATGGCATATTCTGGGAGTTCATAATCTTCGTTTAGAATGTCTCCCGGTGGTAGTTGATCTAAAGCCTGCTCAATTAGCCAGAAGCTTTCAAATGTCTCCTCATATCTAACCAAAAATCTTGCGAGAACATCTCCATCTTTATAGACAGGCACTTTAAAGTCCAAGTCTCCATAAGCAGCATATGGATGGTCTCTCCTTACATCGGTATCAATACCAGAAGCTCTTGCAACTGGTCCAACTACACCTATTTCTCTTCCCTCCTTCTTTGGCAGAACTCCTATTCCTTCCATCCTGCTTATAAGCTCCTTCATTCCAGAAGCATTATCAAGAACTTCTTTTGTTTCTTTCTTTGTTTTTTCAAGAATCTCAAGCACTTTTTTCTTCTTTTCTTCATCAATGTCTCTCCTAACTCCACCGATGAGGTTCATTCCATAGGTTTTTCTGTTTCCAGTCAAGAGTTCTGCCAAGTCCATAAATGCCTCTCTTATACGCCATGTGTGCATGAATCCAGAGTCAAAACCAAGCAGATGAAATGCAACTCCAAACCAGAGCAGATGTGAGTGCAGTCTTTCAAGCTCAAGGAGTATAGTTCTTATGTAGAGCGCTCTCTCTGGAACTTCAATTTTAGCAGCATCTTCAACGGCTTGAGCATAGGCACAGTTGTGTGTGTAGCCGCAAATTCCACAAATTCTCTCAGCTAAGAATGGAATTTGGTTTATAGTCATCCTTTCCTCTGCCAGCTTTTCCATTCCTCTGTGAGTATGGAATCCCCTGTAAACTGCTCCGACTATCTCTTCACCCTTAACATGAAGCTCAAACACTTCTGGTTCGTGAAGCGTTGGATGATAGGGCCCCACTGGAACCTCCATAACTCCAGGCTTTTTCTCCCTCTTTGGAGGTTTGAACTCAACTTTTGGAGGCCTCTCATTGTAGTGGAACTCCTTCCTCAATGGATGAATTCCTTCAGGCCAGTCGTCAGGTAGAATAAGCCTCAGTGGTTCTGGATGCTCATCAAAGAAAATCCCAACCATGTCCATTGCTTCTCTTTCCGCCCAGTTTGCACCGCTTATAACTGGTGTAATTGAAGGAATCCTTAAGTTGCTTGCAACTGCCTTGAGAATTACGTACCTCTTTTCAGCCTCACAGTTAAAGATGTGATACATTGAAAAGCCTACTCCCAATAAGCGCTCGTCAACGCCAACCCCCGTTGCATAATAACAGCCCGCCTTGAAAAGTAGCTCTGCAGTGGGTCTAAGCTTATCATTTGGAACCAAGGTTAAGATTACTTTCTCGTCATGCCTGAGGATTTTAGCATTATTTCTTTTCAAAATTTCAAGTAGCATAATCACCACCCCACCAAGGCTATAATCCACACAATTAAAGCCACAGCAGAAAGCTTCTTCATCAGCTTGACAGCTTGGTCAATTCTAAATCTTCCATAGTATGCCTCGAATGTCGAATAAATAACTGAAAGGATTACTATACCAATGAGGTAGTAAACAAGTCTTACTGTCGTCTGAACTGGAAGGATAAAGTTCAAAAGCAAGCTGTAAAGGAGGAGACGTTTTAGGAATATGGAATACTCAAGTAAACCAAGATGCTTTCCACTGTATTCAATTAGAGGTCCCTCAATAATCTCAGGTTCAGCTTCGGCAATATCGAAGGGTAATCTGGCACTTGCAACGTATATCACAATGAAAAGCAAAATTAATGTAAGAGCTGATGAAATCCTCAAAGGCAACGGGAACAGCTGTTCAAAGCTTAAACTTTTACCTATTACTGCTATCGTACCTATAATGAAAGCTAAGAGCAGTTCTTCACTCATAAAGAGGGAAACCTCTCTGTTTGAACCTATCTGGGCGTAAGCATTCCCTGAGGAGAACGCTCCGATGACAAAGCTCAAAGTTGCCAAGCCAAGGAGATACACCACAACTATAAAGTCTCCAACGAAATTTATTGAGCTGGGCAAGAGTGTAGGAATAATCAAATAAGTCGTCAAAACAGCTGTAAAAGTTACATAAGGAGCTAGCTTGTAGAGAGATACAACGGAATCTTGGGGTTCAACTGTGGGTCTCTTGAAGAGCTTTATCAAATCCCACCATGTCTGGAGTATTGATGGTCCTTGTCTGTTCTGCAAACGTGCTCTGATTTTCCTCTCAAAACCATCTATCACTGGGGCGATAAGCAGGGCAAATGCTAAATTGATCGCTATGAAAATGACGTTCATAGGCTCACACCTCCCAGAATTGCCACCAAAATCACTATCAGAATCATTGCAAGGGAAAGCATTGAGTCTAAATCATAAGATAAGACCTCAAGCTGGATTCCAAACTTCTTTCCAATCTTGACAACTTTCTGCACAAATCGTTTACTAGCATTTCCTAACGTATAGACCTCACCGAAAGCCTCTGTAAAGTCTTTGTAATAAGCGTCAGCAGGCATGCTCATGTTGAGGTCTTCACTTCTCCCGGTCTTCCAAGTTGGTATTACACTGCCTCTCGATGGAATAAGTAGCAGAGCTATTAATGTTGAAACCATCAAGAATGAAAAGATTATTATTGGCGAATAGCTGGCTGTTTTTGGCACAACAAGGGAAGGATAAATTACAAAAGAACTCAAGGAAATTTGAACACCTATTGAGTCTAAGGCTTGTGATATCATTTTCAACGGAATAAAGGGATAAATTCCAAATATTATACAAAGCAAAGCTAAGAGAAGCTGAGGAGCAGACATTAAGACAGGAACTTCCTTTGCATCAATGTCCTTAACTGCGGGTTTTGTAAAGATTGCCGTGAAATATTTTACGAAAGCTCCAAGGGTCACAGCACTTATGAAAATCGCAATTATTCCAAAGAGCGAAGTTGCCGGAGATGAAAGTGTCGAGATGTAAATCATCCATTTGCCCACAAATCCGTTGAGAGGTGGCATACCAGCTATTGCAAGTGAACCTATTAAAGCAGCGAAAGCTGTTAGGGGCATCTTCTTTGCTAAACTTCCTAAATAATTCAAATCTCTTGTCCCCGTTTCATACATCACTGAACCAGCCGTAAGGAATAGAAGTCCTTTGAAGAGGGCATGATTTATTGTGTGGAAGAGTGCAGCAGCTAGAGCTATACTTCCGAAGAGCTGATCTCCGTTCGCAAGGAAGTAAATTCCGGCTCCCATGGGTAAAAGGATATATCCAATGTTGTCTATACTTGAAAAAGCCAATAAACGCTTTGAGTCTTCCTGGAGCAGGGCATACATTATGCTGAAAAATAGTGTCAGAACTCCAAATACGGCTATTACAATCCCAATCTCTGGCTTTAATGGGAAGAAGCTAATGAAGAACCTGAGCAACATGTATATCGGCAGTTTAATCATAATACCACTCAGCAAGGCTGAAACATTGCTCGGGGCCTCTGGGTGAGCATCAGGAAGCCATGAGTGGAATGGTACCATAGCTGCTTTAACTCCAAATCCTATGAGCAATGCGAATGTCAAGACATAAAGCATTCCAGGATGAGCTGAGAGATAAGCTGGTAAAATCTTGGCAACCTCAGAATAGTTAGCGTTGAAGCTTGTGACTTTAAGAATTATTAACACAACAGCCAATACAAGAAACTCAGCTCCAGCTTTTGTCATGCAGAAGTACTTGAATGCTGCCTTTACTGCTTTCTCTTCACTCTGTTCAAATGCAACTAAGAACTGTGAAAATAGACTCATAAGCTCCCAGAAGATTATAAACCATATCAAATCCCAGCATATCAGTACAAGATACATTGTCAACAGGAAAATTGGATAGTTGAAAGTGTAAACACGCATGTCCTCTTTGTCAAAATACTTCTCCATGTATTTGATGCCATAAACTGACGCACAGAGGCTTAAAATTCCCAGTATCAGCAAGAAAAATGCCGAAAGTGAATCAACTCTAAAGACTAACCAGTTGAGAGACGCAAAAAGCGAGGATGAATTGAACAAGCTGTATTTAAGCTCAAGGGTCGTTCTAAACCCTAAGACTCCAATGTATATCATCACTACTGATGCTATTGCTGATAGTGTACTTACTATCTTGAGAACTATTTTTGCTTTTGACAACCCTACCAGTGTCGCTATAATTAATATACCAATAGGTATTAACAACATCTGGCTTTCCATTGCTGTTCACCCAAATTTTTCTTAATTTGACTTGATTTTAGCAAAGTGTCTATTTACACACTACATTGCCCGAAATACATTGGGTGAAATTTTTATTCATGAAACGAAACTCATACATCTGTGAAATTTTCTGTGGAGTTATGTTTATATATTTTGCCTAATGTATTCATTTTAAACCTTTGGTTAAAACGTACATTATGGAACAAAAATGAGTATCAAACAGAAAGTCTCAAATAAACCTTGTGGGAGATGAAATCAATATAGTCAATCTCATATCCCTCAAGAACTAACTCTTTACCGAGTAGATTCTTTACAATGATTTTTCCATCTTTAACCTCAAGTAGGGTCACATCTGTCATAACGACCTCTGCTTTTCCATCTTCAAGGACTATGACTTTTGACTGACACATTTTACAACACCTTTGAACGCTTTTTTATACTCAATATCCTTTTTGCAAGAGCTTCTACGTCTTTATACACCGCAGAATCCTTTGGAATTGCATCAACACCTTTTCCTTCATTATCCGTATAGATTACGCTCTCATCGAAGCTTACGAGATGATAAGGTGTTGAATCTGAGAAGACTTTTGCATAAAGCTGGGATGCCTTTATGGAATTGCGAACTTTATTTATTACAAGGATTATGTGTGGTATGTTGAGCTGCTTCCCCATTTCTATGAGCTTCCTCGCTATCAATAAAGATTTCAGCGTTGGTTCTGCCACACAGATCATAGCATCAAATTTTTCTGCCAATCCTCTTCCGAAAACCTCCGCTCCAGCTTCGCTATCTACAATAACAATATCCTTTTCAGATAGCAAAACATGCAGCAAAAATGCTCTTGCGAGAGCTAACGCTGGACATAGACAACCTTCTTTACTCTGCTCTATGCTTCCAACTACTACAAGCTTCAAGTTTGGCTTTATTTTTATACCATATTGTTCAGCCAAATCATCGACTTTTGGAGTCAGTGAGAACAAAACTCCCCATCCTTCTCCTGGTTTTGCTCCAGTTCTTTCCTCTGCAAGCTTTTCATTCCGTGAAAGGGGGACAACTTCTAAAGCTTCTTCGAATGGAATTCCTAAACTTTGAGCAAGATTTGGAACCGAATCTGTGTCCAAAGCCAGTATGTTATACCCCTTATCGGCTAAGATATGGGCCAATAAAGCTGAAATCGTGGTTTTTCCGACCCCTCCCTTTCCAGCAACAAGTATCTTCATTTTAATACCTCCAGTGATTAAATCACGCTTCTCCTATAATTGCTTTTTCAAAACTAAAAACTAAAAAGGGAAAAATCAAACAGGCCACTTAAGCTTCTTCCTCTTCTCAATTATTACATTGTATATTGTCTCTGCTGCTTTCACTGGATCTGGCTCAACGTAGAACTTTCCTCCTAGGAGATCCTCTATGTCATCCGTGAGTAGTTTGGTGACTTTCTGGCTTCCAAGGACTGGTGGGACAACGCCCAAGTGCGTGAAGACACCGCTTGCAACGAAGTAAGTTCCTATTGCTACTGCCTTTTCGCTCATCCATTCTGGAGCAGAGCCCGCCACCGGTAAGTCTGAAATGTCAACATCAAGTGCATTGGCGAGAGCACTCAGGACCAAGAGGATTCTTGAACAGTCAACACAGCTTCCCATGTGGAGACATGGTGGAATTCCAAGTGCTTCACATATCGCTTTTAATCCTGGACCAGCCATTTCAGCTGCTTCAGGAGTTAGTAATCCATGCATTGCTGCAGCAATTCCCCAACAGCCAGTTCCCACGACCAGAATATCCCTCTTGATAAGTTCCTTGGCCAAGGTGACGTGACCGTAGTTCTGTTTGACCCTAGGATTGTTACATCCAACTATTCCAACAATTCCCTTTATTGTCCCATCCTTGAGAGCATTTATTAGAGGCTCTAATGTTCCACCAAGGGCTTCAAGTATTGCCTCAACGCTAAATCCGGCGACCAACTCCATTTTGTGCTCTGGAATGTAAACCTTTGCTGGAACTCTGTTCTTGTAGTTTTCAATTGCAATCTTGATAATCTCCTTAGCTATCTCGTCTGCTCTCTCTGGCTTGAATTCAATATGTATTGCCCCTGGAATACGAGCTTTTGGT
Organism: Thermococcus paralvinellae; assembly: GCF_000517445.1. NCBI lineage: Archaea > Methanobacteriati > Methanobacteriota > Thermococci > Thermococcales > Thermococcaceae > Thermococcus > Thermococcus paralvinellae. Next base: position 1,153,785 of record NZ_CP006965.1, read on the forward strand.
TCAGTTGTTATTATTTTAGTGTGGTAACATGATGCGACGTCGACTAATGATGGCATTAAACACTGATAGTCAACTATCACTGCCTCAACTGCACCTGTTATAATCGCCAATTCTTGCATCAAGAAGTTTCCAGCAACCTGAACTCCCATTCTCGAGAGAACTTCATTTCCAGTACAGCACATTCCAGCAACGTTGATTCCCTTTGCCCCGTACTGCTGTGCCAGCTTCTGCATCTCTTCACTCTGAGCAATTTCGGCTATTTTCATAGAGAGAATTGGATTATGACCATGGACAATTATGTTAACCATATCCTCCTTCAAGACTCCCAAGTTTGCCAGTGACTTTATTGGCTTTGGTGTTCCGAAGAGAATGTCGCTCAGATAGGTAGCCATCATTGAGCCACACCAGCCATCTGCCAGGGCAGTCCTTACACCATGCAGTAGAAGGCTAACCGGGTCTGCATCACATCCGATGTGGGTTCTGTGCATGCTCAAACAGATTTCCCTATCGATTGCTCTTGGTAAGACTCCAAGTTTCTTCCAGACCTTAATTCTTTTGCTTGGTGCTGTTCCCATAAGCAATCGCACAGGTTCCTCATCCTGCTTTCCAAACTCCATCTCAAGAATGTGAGCAACTTCTAGTGCAATTTCATTTTCACTCTTGCCCTCTGTTTTTACGCCTAGAATCTTTGCCAATTCCTTGAGTTTTTCAACATCAGTTAGCTTGTAATCTTTGAACTTCCCCTCGGCAACACCCTTGAACACATGAACCACATCTCTTGAATGATCACTGTGACCAGCAGCACCAGCGGCTATCATTCTTACAATGTTCCTTGCCACTATTGTGTCTGCATCTGCACCACAAACACCTTTAGTAGGCCCAGCACCGAATGGATCTATCCTACATGGTCCCATAGTACAGTTCCTACAACAAACACCCAAGAGGCCAAATCCACACTGCGGTTGCTGCTCTAAAAATCTATGCCAGGCAGTTTTAACTCCGTCTTCTTCGGCTTTTTCAACAAGTTTCCCAACACCGGGGGTTATGGAAACTTGCTTTGAGGGAACCTTATATTTGATATATTCAACCATCAAAAGCACCTCCTAATACCATCTAACTTCTGAATAAGCCATATACACATCCATTAACCTAGCTTTCTCTTCTTCCTTCTTTTCTTCGCTAACTGGTTTCATGTATATCAATCCCGGAATCTTTAAACCAGAAATGAGCTGCTCTGCTCTATCTTTTCTGATTTCGTCCAGAAGTTCTTCCAAAGTGCCAAACTTCAAAGCCTTGGTTGGACATGCCTCGACACACGCTGGTTCCTTTCCTGCTCTTACTCTATCAATACAAAAGTCACACTTAAGAACAACCTTGTATTCTGGTTCATACTTGGGATGTCCAAATGGACACGCCATGACACACATTAGACAACCAATGCACTTATTCGAATTCAAGACAACAAATCCCTCTTCGCTCTTTTTAATTGCACCAGTTGGACAGACTCTTTCACATGGTGCGTCTTCACAGTGCTGGCATCTCATTGGAACGTTGAAGAAATCTGCAACAACAACCTTTATTCTAGGCTTTGGTGTCGGTTTTTCGAAGATTGCTCCAAAGAGGTCTTTACTCATTGAATGTTCCACAGCACATGCTATTTCACATGAACGACAACCTGTGCATTTTTCTGGGTTGATGTAAATCGTTGGTTTCTCTAAATCTGTATTCATGGAAAGAAGTGACATTGTTATCCACCCAGATTAAAGTAAACAAACAAGATTAATAAATAGGCCGTGTTCGGCTGATAGAACAAAAGATATCATTTATATTCGTATAGAGAAACAAGAACTTTTTCCCGAATATGCTTATATTCTCTCAAGAGTTCCTTAGCAAAGTCAGTCAAGATTGTTATGCCCTTTTTTCTTCCCCCTCTTACAGAAATCAACAGTGCTACTCCTAGTTTTTCTTCTAAATTCTTGATTCTTTCCCAGTAAGTTGATGGAGAAACTCCCAGAGCTTTACATGCAGCCCTAAATGAGTTAACTTGAGATATAAGCTCCAAAAGTTCCAAAATATCACCTAGAATCTCAATACCATCCTTTGCTACAAAATAGACATTAATACGAGGAGATAATCCTATGGTATTGTGGCTTATAACACAAGGAGAAAAGAGCATCTTTCTAAGTTCTTCTCGTGTTATTCTCCTATAATTTATTTCAAATCTTGAATGAGGACATTTAGAAAAATTCCCATAAGGGCTGAGATACAAAGTTCTGCACTTTTCTCCACTCGTAGATGTCAAAACTGTGATTGGATAATTCTCTATGAAGACTTTTATGGCATTGTAAAAGTACTTCTTACCATAATGGAGCCCAATTTCGACGTTTTCTTTCTTTGCCACCTTTTCGATGAATTTATCTGTATTGGGAGAATTATAGAACTTGGGACCTATTGTTATTTTTAACCCGTAACTTTTGCATAGATCAATAATTGACAAAACATTAACAAAATCGTAATTTGAATCAAGAAGTACATATGCCTCAAGGTTGTCTATTCCTTGAGACAGGAGCATCTTTACAGTCTGGATATTAGTCTTTAACTCTCTATATGATGGAATAACCAATGATATGAAATCAACATTTTCCAGCGATGTTCTGTGAAGGAGATTTTTAGATACCGAAACTGGCAAGAAAAGGGTGATTTTTCTACATAGCTCCCTAATTTCATGAATAATAATATTGATTTTGGAATGAAGAAGAGGATTTGGACAGAGTAATAGTCCCTCATTGAATTTGAAGTCATCAAGATAGAATCTCAGCTTTTCTAGGGCTTCAAGAGGCAACATAACTCCTGCACAGCCAAATTTCTCTTTCCAAGGGCATATCAGACAACTACTATCGCATTTGCTTGAAGGTTGAACTGCTAAAATGCTCATATTCATCACTCAAATATCACTTCAAATCCACAGAAGGAATTGCCAAGTCCCCAGCAATATAGCTCTCGTGTTATGTTCTTTCCAATAAGTTTTTCCATAACACCTTGAATCAAACCTGCTTCAAAGTCACATAAAGTTCTCCCAATTAGTGGAGCTTTGTAGCAGCTCATACACTCATAAATGTTAACCTTCATTCTGTTAAAGGACTCATCGATTATATCCAACAGTCCAATTTTCTGATTTAGGAACACCTTCGGTAGATCATCAATATCTTTGATTTCACCGGTTTCAATAAGTCTCCTAGCCAAATTATATCCAGCACCTCTGAGAATTAAAGTTCTTAAAGAGGGACTGTATTCAAGCATACCATACGACACCATTCTAAATGTCCTCACGTATTCTCTATCCTCAGGAGAAATCTTCATGAAAAACGGACGGATAACATTGAAGTAATTCTCAGGGGTTAGCCTAACTTCTTCTTTATGCCTTTTTTACTGTTAACTTCTGCCTTATAAACTTCTCTCCACTTTTCCATTAGAACACCAATGTCTTCCATCCTTATCATCTCTAGAAATTATTACACATCGTGTATCTTTAAGATTTTTGGTCATAAAACTTTATCAATGAAAGAGTTTAGATATCCTCCATGATACTCCTAAAGCTTCCTATCGTTAAAGGAGAGTTTATTGAGAGGATAAACAGATTTGTCGGATTGGTCAGAATAAATGGTGAAGTCAAAAAAGCTCTTATAACAAACACTGGACGCTTAGAGGAGTTCATGATTAAGGGCAAGAAATGTTTCTGTATTCCAAAACAAGGAGGGAAAACTGACTTTATTTTAGTTGCCTTTGAAGATAAAAATTCGAAGGGGGCAGTAGTTGATACAAGAACTCAAGCAAAAGCATTTGGGAGGGCTGTTGAATTAGGACTAATCCCATGGCTGAAGGACTGTTATATTAAGAAAAAAGAAGTTAAAGTTGGGGATTCCCGATTGGATTACCTTCTAGATTGCGGTGGAGAAGAAATCTGGGTTGAAATGAAAAGTGCTGTGCTTAGAGAAAGAGACTATGCAATGTATCCAGACTGTCCAAGCTTAAGGGGTCAGAGACACATTAGAGAGCTTATAAAACTTCGAGAGAAAGGTAAAAGAGCGATGATCATTTTTATTGGAGCTTTACCAGATGTTAAGAAGTTTAAGCCCTACGTTAAAGGTGATCCAGATATTGCAAGACTTTTAAAAGAAGCGAAAGCTAAAGGTGTTGAGATAAAAGCCTTGAGTATAGCTCTATTGCCCTCAGGAGATGTCGTTCTTGAGAACAATAATCTTGAGGTTGAGATTTAGGAGGATTTTTAAAGCCCATAGAGTTTAACAATCTTTAGGGGGTAACACCCCAAGCGTAAAGAGGTGTCTGGAATGACAATTGTAGATGTTAGAATTTTAGTTGAAGGTGCGAGCGACGTTGAAGTTGTTAGTAAAGCCCTGCAAGGTCTTGCTTTGGGAAGTGAATACAACATAACAATTTCCTCAATAATTCCAACGACAAACTTGGAGATCGCAAAAAGCGCAGCAGCTGGAGCAGATTTGCTGATAATAGCAACTGATGCTGATAGAGTTGGAAGAGAACTTGCCGACAGACTTTTCAGAGAGCTCAGCGAATTGGTAGGACACGTTGAGAGAATGAAAATCCCACTAGGGCACGACTTAGAGCACATAGATGTCGAGCTTGTGAGAAAAGAGCTCAAAAATACTCTCGTTAGAGCAGGATTGAAGAGTCTGCAAATTCTCCCAGAATACATGGCTCTTAGAAATCAGTTGCTCGACTTAAAAGGAAAATACGATATGCTTGAGCAAGAGAAACAGAACCTCGAAAATCAGTTACAAGAACTTGAGCAGAAATACGAAGAGCTCATGCAAGAATACCAGAGATTAAAGGATGAAAATGAAAATCTAAAGATACTGCTCGACAGGAGAAGCAATTTGGTAAAAATTGAAGATGCATGGAAGCAGATTTTTCCAGGAGAGGAAGTTCCAAGCGAAGAAATCATAGGGAAAGCCGTTGAAAAGCTTGGATTACAAGGCAGAGTAATCGTTGGACAAGGATACATCTACGCAGAAGAGGAAAAGCTTATTGAAGAGATTTTGAAGATTGTATACCTCAGCATGACAATCTCGAAGCCAGAAGAGGAAGGAATAAAGGAAGTTGAAAAAGTGGAGGAAGAAGAAAAACTTGAAGAAGCTGAGGTCTTCGAGGAAAGAATAGAGGAGCTTTAGTCCTCTATATTTTTTTGTGATGCTCTATGGACATTGAAGAATTTGAAATGTATCTCGAATTGGAAGGCAAAAGCCAGAATACAGTTAGAATGTACTCCTATTATGTGAGAAAGTTCTTAGAAGAAGGAAATGATTTAAATGCTCGCTCTGCTCTTCGTTTCTTAGCAAAGCTTAAGAAAAGTGGATATTCCAATAAAAGCCTAAATCTGGTTGTTCAAGCATTAAAAGCTTATTTCAGATTTGAGGGACTTGATGGAGAGGCAGAAAGACTCAAGTCTCCAAAAGTCCCCAAAAGTTTGCCAAAAAGTCTGACAAAAGAAGAAGTAAAGAAACTTTTGAGTGTAATTCCACCAACGAGGAAGAGAGATAGGCTTATTGTATTACTACTCTACGGTTCAGGGCTTAGAGTTAGCGAGCTCTGCAATCTGAAAATTGAAGATGTTGACTTTAATCAATCTCTAATCATCGTCAGAGGTGGAAAAGGGGCAAAAGACAGAATCGTACCTATTCCAAAAGCTCTTTTAAAAGAGATTGAAGATTACCTAAAAATGAGAAGTGACAACAGTGAATACCTGCTCGTTGAAGAAAGAAGGAGCAAAAAAGATAGAATCTCTCCAAAGACCGTATGGTATCTCCTCGATAAATACGGAAAAAAAGCTGGGATTAAAGTTACACCGCATATGCTCAGACACAGCTTCGCAACACATATGCTTGAAAGCGGGATTGACATAAGGGTTATCCAAGAAATCTTAGGACACTCCAATCTTTCAACAACCCAAATCTATACTAAAGTCACTGTTGAGCACTTAAAGAAAGCCCAAGAAAAAGCAAAGCTGATTGAAAGTTTGATAGAATAGACAGTATCAGGCAACTTATATAGTGTACTAAATTAATAAACCCCCTTTCTTCTCAGTAGTGCAAGATAGCTTGAGAATGCTCCCGCTGAAATTGTATCCCCAAGTCCTACTGTTGATACTGGATTCTTAACCAACCTTGTTGGAATTATCACAACTTTGTACTCCTTCATTCTCAGTTTTCTTTTTGCCTCCTCAAACCTAAGCTTTACAAATTCACCGTATTCGTTGTATGGAACTTTCAAGCCGACTTTAAAGTCCTCTGGGCTCTTTATGTCCCCAAGAAAAGCCCTTGCTGCTGCAAGCGTAGTGGCGATTTCCAAACTTTGCCTAAGCCCATCTTCGCTGAGCGGGTTGTCTTTATGGGTGATGTACATAAGGTAGTAGATTGTGTGAATTTGAAGAATTTCAAGATTCAGTTCATCAAGTATTATTTTTCCACCTAAAACAGTATCCTCAATCCTGTTGTAGTTGAAAATCCTATCCGCAAGCTTTGGATAACCGAGAGAATTAAGAATGTAGGCAATTTCCGATTCATCCATTCCGACACTGTCTGCTAAAGGAAAAATGTTGTAAATGACTTTCTTTCTCAGCTCTCTGTCCTGAATCGATGCAAACTCCACGTGAACCTTGATGTCTTTCTTTCTCTTGAGAAGCATTATGTCCTCTTTTGCCTTTCTTAGATAATAGTTGGCATCTTTTCCATCAGAATAGCGCTTTTTAATGCCTTGATATCCAGACAGAATGGCCCCATCAACAATCTCGCCAATTTCTGGCAAAAACGGCTTTAAATTTTCCTTTGTCTCAATTCTAATGCTCTCAAAACGTGAAGCAACTATAAAACGGCCAGAGTGAGGAACTTCAATAATCTCATTTCCAAGCTTAAACCTCATACCTTTTCTAAATTCAAATATTCTGTTCACCTTTATTGGGTCATTCTCACGATATGCTTCAATCGGCTTCTTTAAAACCAGCTTTCCATTCTCAACAACAGGGTAAAGAAGATTTGGCTTGTTAACAAACATCTGAGCTTGTCTCTTAGCTAGAACGGGAGAATACGCTATAACTTTTTTAAAGTCGAGATTGGCAAGAAGGTTTGCAATTATCCCAACCTGTCCTCCCATTCTCTCAACATCATATTTAAATCTCTTATCAAACCATGTGTGTATCTTTTCGTTTACCAAAGGAACAGCCATAGGCTTTCCAGTTTTTAAGGCATGTATAAGGCGGGCAACGAAATCAATAGGCTCGTTAATCTCTCTTGGATACTCGTCCATTCTCCTCCTTATATTCTCTGCTCCAAGCTCGCTAATCAGCTTTTCAATGTGTTCTGTCTTAAGGTAAACTATCGCATCCACATTGATGTTATAGGCAAGATATAAGCTGAGCTTTTGAGCCTCTTGAAAAATGTCAATCATTGGTATCACCCTCAGTGAGTACTAATTCAAAGTTGAGAATTTAGCTTAAAATATTTTCGTTGTAATTACTGAATGAATGTCAAACTTAATCGAAGAAAAACAGAAAAAGTTCAGTATTCCACAAGAAGTCTCCCAAGCCAGGGTATCTTTTCTCTAACATCCAATTCCCTTAAAGCAAGCCACAGCGATGCTTGATTGCTCGTAACAACTGGAACACCTAAGTCCTCTTCAAGAGCTTCGATTATTTCAAAAGTTCTTAAATTAGTGCAGCTTATGAAAATTGCATCTGCCTCATCCATGAACATTGCCTTGGCCATACGATAGACTTCGTAAGGTTCAAGTTTCCCTACTCGGAGATTATCAACAAGTCCAAGACCTCTTATATCGAGAACTTCAAATTCGTTGGCCTCTAAGAACTCCTTCTCTCTCTGATTTATCTCTTCTGTATATGGTGTTACCACTATTATCTGCTGGGCATCGAGTATTTTTAATGCTTCAATAACAGCTGTGCTTGTTGTTATTACTGAGACATTTACTTCTCTCTCAATTCTCTCTTCAAGCTCAGCTTCAAAGTTAGCCCCTCCAATAAAGGAGCCACTTGTACATCCATAAAGGATTATATCAATGTCGGCGTCTTTTAAAAGCTTAGCACTCTCAACTGCAAGAGAACTCATTTTCAAAAGCTCTTCTTCTGTAATACCTTTTAGTGGCATTCTCGCTGTGTGAAGAGAAACGCCCTCAGGCAGAGCAGAGTGAAGCTCCATCTCCATTGTGGTGTTTGATGATGGAACAATTAATCCAATTCTACCTCTCCATCCATACATGAATTCCACCTAAAAAGAGTTCTCAGGGCATTACTTAAACCTTTGGTTCACAAAAAGATTAATTAGTTAAAAGACGTAACGTTAAGATGGTGATTTTCATGGAGTTAAGCGAAGCAATAGCTAAGAGAACCTCAGTAAGATTTTATGAGGAGCGAGAAGTTGATGACGAAACTTTAAAGGAGCTAATTAAAGCTGCCATAAGAGCTCCAACTGCAAGCGGACTGGAGAACTGGTTCTTTGTGGCATATAAGAGCAAAGACGTTCGAGAAAACGTGTACGAACTAATAAAGCAGGGACATATTGAGTACTTTAGGGAAAGAGGCCTGCCAGAGGAGAAAATGAAAAAGCTACTCAAAAGATTCGAAGAAGGTATGTACAGGGCACCGCTTTATCTAGGAGTGTTCATCAATAAGAATGTTAAAGCTCTGCAGGATGAAAAATACAGCAAATTGGAGTTTTACTGGGCATTAGAAAGCGCAGCAATGGCAATTGAAAACTTAATGCTCAAGGCTACTGAGCTTGGATTAGGCACCTGTTATATTGGAGTTGCATGCTTTGAACACATAGAAAAAGAACTCAAGAAAATTGCAGGCTTGAGGGAGGAATACTGCCTTGCAGGTCTGATAACAGTAGGGTATCCAAAAGAAGAGACAAAGCCCAGGAAGAGAAAGAAAAGCGTTGAGGAAGTTTTGAGAATACTCTGAGGAATCTTTTTATTATGATTTTTCTAAACCTCAACGGTGAAAATATGATTGAATTTGTAATACTGCTCGGTCTCATTGGTGGATGGGTAATATTTGCTTCCACATTATTTTTAATGCTCGCTTTAGGCAAAATGTGGGGATTGTTAGGTGTAGTATTGCTGATTGCAGGAATCGAAATTAATCATTGGCTCAAGGCAAGATACATGAAAGCAGTCGTTGATTACTCACCAAGGACAAAAGAGTTAGCGGCTCATATATTTGAGATGAATGAGCTCATAATAATGTCCTCATATGTCATAGCCTTAGCCCTTTACGTTGTCATACAAAAGTACGTGGAGATAATGATAAAACTGCCTGTGGGGTGAGAAGGTGTTCAACTGCGTGATAGTGAGATACGGTGAGATTGGAACAAAATCAAGGCAAACGAGAAAATGGTTCGAGAGCATATTGATCAACAACATCAGGGAAGCTTTAGTCAGTGAGAGTATTGATTATAAGAGCGTTTTTGCGAAGCATGGGAGGATAATAGTCAAAACAAATAGAGCGAAGGAGAGTATAGACGTCCTAAAGCGGGTATTTGGAATTGTTTCCCTTTCCCCAGCGATGGAAATTGATGCTGAGCTGGAGAAAATCAATAAAACCGCTTTAAAGCTCTTCCGCAAAAAGAAGAGAGAGCTTAATTTGGAAAAACCGAAGTTCAGAGTTACAGCAAGACGAATTACAAAAGAGTTTCCTCTGAAAAGTCCAGAAATCCAAGCTAAAGTTGGTGAATATATTCTGAAAAATGACGAAGCTGAGGTGGATTTGAAAAACTACGACATTGAGGTCGGCGTTGAGCTAATGGAAGGAAAAGCGTACATCTTTGTGGACAAAATTAAGGCTTGGGGAGGTCTTCCCATAGGAACTCAGGGAAAAGTTGTTGCCCTGCTCAGCGGTGGGATAGATTCTCCCGTGGCAGCATTTCTCATGATGAAAAGAGGCTGTGAAGTCATTCCAGTTCACATATACATGGGAGAAAAAACCCTCGAAAAAGTCAGGAAAATTTGGAATCAGCTCAAAAAGTATCACTACGGTGGAAAAGCGGACCTCATTGTAATTAAGCCAAAAGAAAGGGAAAAGATCATAGAGAAGCTCAAGGGGCTCAAAAAAGAAAACTATACTTGTGTCTTCTGCAAGTTTATGATGGTCAAAAATGCTGATAAGATAGCGAGGGAGTTTGGAGCTAAAGGCATCGTTATGGGAGACTCCCTCGGACAGGTTGCATCTCAAACGCTGGAAAATATGTATATTGTTAGCCAAGCGAGTGATCTACCTATTTACAGGCCACTTATAGGAATGGACAAGGAAGAAATAGTAGAAATAGCAAAAAAAATAGGTACTTTTGAACTATCGACGCTTCCAGAGGATGAAGTTCCATTCATTCCAAAACATCCAGTGATTAGAGGTTCCTGGGAGGAATTCAAAAAGCTCTACAGAGAAATCTTTGGAGAAGAGCCTAAAAAGAGAGGCTGCTGAAATAAAAGAGGTGATGAAATAGTGAAGGCTGTTGCTTTGCTCAGCTCAGGAATAGATTCACCCGTAGCTATTTACCTGATGCTAAAAAAGGGTCTAGAAGTAATTCCAATTCACTTCAAGCAGGATGAGAGTAAGTATAGGAAAGTTCAGAAAATTTGGAAACGACTTAGGGAGCTCTATCCTAAAAGGCTGAAAGAGCTAGTCGTCGTTGATGTCTATGAATATCAAGCGCCTGTTTTTGAAAAGCTTATTGAGCTGAAAAAACACAAATGGATTTGTGTCTTTTGTAAATTCACCATGTACAAGAAAGCCACAGAGATAGCAAAAGAAAATGGAGCATGGGCGATTATAACTGGGGATTCTTTAGGACAAGTGGCATCACAGACCCTTGATAATCTGGTCATAATTTCATTAGCAACAGATTTACCCATCTTAAGACCTCTGATTGGATTTGATAAAGAGGAAGTTGTGAAAATTGCTAAAGAGATTGGAACATTTGATATAAGCATTGAGCCTGAGGAAGGCTGTCCTTTTGTGCCAAAGCATCCAATAATTAGAGGCTCGTTGGGAGAATTCAAGAAAGTTCACGAGGCTGTTTTTGGAACCCCTTGTTAATTACACATTTTTGTGTATCGTTGCCTCGAAAGAAACACTTATAAATGGTTACTCATACTAATACTCGGTGATAAAAGATGAATGTGTTTTCAAATACACTTGAGCTTTATGAAAACTTTAAGCCAACCCCCCTAGTTAGGCTTTCACTTTCAGATGAGAGGGGGGATGTATTTTGCCAAGCTAGAGTTCTTTAACCCCTTCAGCAGAAGCATAAAGGACAGAGCTGTTTTCAACATGCTCATGAAGGCCAAGCAGAGAAAGGAAATAAACGGAAAGAACAAGCTTTTTGAGGCCACTTCTGGGAATGTTGGAATTGCAATGGCATCTTTGTCAAATATACTTGGAGTCAAATTTAGAGCATATTTACCAAAGCCAACTCCAGAGACAACAGAGATTCTGCTAAAAGTTCTTGGTGCAGAAGTCATAAGGACAGAGTTTGAGACCATAGATCCCACAATGGTAGAATTTGTGAAAAAGGAAGCTGAAAAAAACGATGCAGTGAATTTAAACCAATTTGAAAATGAGGATAACTTTGAGGCACACTACAAATATACTGCAAGAGAAATCGATGAGCAGCTGAGGAGTATAGGGAAAAAGCCAGATGTCATAGTAGCAGGAATAGGAACTTCTGGCCACATAGCTGGATTAGCGAAATATTTCAAGGAACGTTATGATACAAAAATAGTCGGAGTAGTCCCAGCAAAAGGAGAAAAGATCCCAGGGATAAAGCGTTTAGAAACAAAGCCAAAATGGGTTCCAAAAGTTAAGATAGACGAAATAATCGAAATAACCCAGAGAGAAGCAATTGAAGGTTCCATAAAGATTGCAAGGAGAGATGGACTACTGATTGGCTTAAGTGCTGGTGCTGTCGTAAAGGCTCTGGAGAAGATCAGAGACAAATACAATGGGACAGCAGTGTTAATATTTCCAGACGATGGATTTAAATATGTAGAGATCTTTGAGAGATACCTAAGTGGTGAGATATGAAGCTAGCTGTGTATCTGCTGTTCCTTCAGGCGTTCTTTTTACTCTATTATTATGTTAGTGAGAGAATAGTGGTTTACCTTCTGTTTGGTGTGTTGAATTTTGTCTTGGCTTGGGCTATTCTTAAAGGAGAAAAAAGAGCTATTAAGATAACTCTAGCCTATAAGGGGCTGGATTTATTTTTCTCCATTTTGATGTTAATGAGTGGAGTTTTGAGTGCTGGAATAAGTGGATTAATAGACTTCCTGATTATCCACGATTTAGTGGGTTTGTTTGGAAAGAATGTGAATGAGCCCCCTACTTAACGCTTACTTTTTCAGGTATCAGCCTCATCAGTGCATCTTTGAGCTCGAAATATCCATCCTTTTCAATGCTGAATTTTGCCTTTTTGATTTTTCCTTTCTTTGGGTTTCTATATCTGATTTCAATTCCCGAGCTAATCCATCCCTTGCTGAGCTTAACTTCAACGATGTATTCGTATGGATAAAAGAGTTCTGGGAGAAGGATGCCATCGGCACTTACAGGTCCTTTAGCTATGCCATCCCTCATGACACAAATATAGCGGTCAGGGCCAAGATAATCCTCAAGCTCCCTTGCTTTTGCAAGAATTTTACTTTTCTCAGCCTCTTCTTCGGCTTCCTTTATTTTCCTCTCCCATTCTTCAAAGAGTTTCTCATCGGTGTAGAATCGTTCAATTAAGTTCATAGCCTCTTTATAACCTGCGTTCGAGGATATATCAAAAGCAGCCTCAAGTGCTCTGACACCTCCCTGGAGCAGGTAAGTCCCGTCCGGATTTAGATAAATGAACAGTGTGCCTTCTTCTCTGTCAATTATCATTGTGACTGGATGCTTCTTTCCTTTAATAATGTCCTTTTTATCCTTTTTTGAATATTCTCTCGGAAGTTTTGCAAAAACTTCCTGTATTTCGTTTAGTGTTAATTCTCCAAGGCTTATTGTCCTATTTTCTCCCGTAAATTTTTCTAAATTACCAGAAACTCCAAAAACCTCTACCTTACACTTAGTTTCTCTCCTGAAAAACTTCCCGTCAACTTCTGGTACTTTTTCAACATGGTCTACAACCTTTAATTTTTCTTCTAGTTTCCCTTTCTTTTCTCCTTCTCTTGGGATTCCTTGTACAATTCCAAGCTTTTCTTTGACCTTCCTCAGATCATAACCACAGACAGGACAAAAATCAAACTCCTCATCAACTTCTGTACCGCATTTGGGACAGAACACTTTTCCACCCCCTTAAGTCGAAAACCCAAGAAGAGGTTTTCGACTTAAAGAGTTGTGAATTATGTTCGGCTCATAGCTTTTGTTTTGTAATGTTTATTTTTATATAATTAAAGATTTTTTTAACTATAAGTTTTACAATATTTGTTAATAACTTTTAGATTATGTAAAACTTATTAGAATGTACTTTATCAACTAACTATTGAATAGTGTAACACATTATGGGTCGAAGGCCTCTTCTGTGAGGTTTTCGGCTCATTAGTGGAGGGGATAAGAAGTGCCCCATAACTTCAAATTTTGTCCTTACTGTGGGGGAGAGCTTAGGGGAGATTTCAGGTTCTGTCCATACTGTGGAGCATCCCTTGAGATAACCAAAGCTACCAGAGAGATTACTAAATCTGACAACACTATAAGAACAGAACCCAAGATAGAGCCTGAAAAAGTTCTTAAACCTCAAACTGTAGCTGAACCAGAAGGATTCCAAAAAAGGTTTTCTCTAAGTTATATCCCAGCTGGTAGGGTCACCTCAAAGGAGAAAAAGCTAAACATCTATGTTAGTGGAGTTAATAAGAATCTCGTTTTCGACGGATCAAAGGGAACTAAATTCGGGAAGTTAAGGCTTGATGAAGCCCTAAGACTCTTTGAAAAACTTCCAAAGTCATATCCGCGGCCACTCTCAAAGAATGACAATCCCATACAATTTGAAGTAGATCACTGTCTCCACATAGGACTGGCTTCCATAGAAGAGCTAAGATATAGAATTGTTGCAATTATAAGCTCTGAACATATTTATGCAGGGTCAATTGTATTTACAATTCTAGAAAACGCAAGTTACAATGAAGCGGTTGAGGCAATAAAAAGGTATTATAGGGAGGGGAATGAATTTCTCAAAAATGCATATAAGGCCAAAGAGAGGCACTTAGAAGAAAAAGAGACATCGGAGGGCAAATATCTTCTTAAAATACCTGGAGTCTTTATAAGATACGACACTGAGGTATATATGTCCTCGGCACTTTACCTTGTAAAGGAGGGACTTAAGTTCTACGCCCATGATGGGAATTATCTTTACATGGAAATGCCCGAAGATCTACCATATTTTGCAAGGGAAGGTATCCAGAAGATCAAATTCAATAAAAAATACACAGAAATGGAGGTAACCTACAGAGATGATAACGGCAGAAAGAAGACTTTCAAATATGTCTTTCTCATGCCCGAAGAGGGAAGGAGATATTATCGAGTTCTTTCATCTGAATTCCCGGGAAAAGTTAAAGTTGGTGGAGGTTGGTTTGGATGAGCAGATTGTCCTATGTAGGTGCTGCTATGCCTGGACTGGGTCTTATGCTAAGCTCTTGGGGTCAGAAAGTCCTCTGGGAAAGATCAGCAGGAACGAGTGGAGTTACGTATACGGGATTTCCAGCATATGCGATCCTCATTGGCTACATAATAGTTTTCGTTGGTGCAATAATCTGGGTCGCTGATTTGAAGTTCAACACACCGAGTGATGAGTTCAGAAGAACACTCTTAGTGTCATTTGGCATATTTTTCCTCGTGGGCTTTTTGGCAGTTGTACTTGTGTAGACGTGGGGAGGACTGAGTATGAGAAAACTCCTCGTGGGGTTATTAGTTTTTATGATGATGGCACTTGCGGTGCCTGAAGTTGAAAGTGAAGAAAGATATTGGATAAAGATGTACAGTGAAGGTGATAGAGAGAGCGGAAATGCCGTTGCAGTCGCTCCAGATGGTGACCTCATAATTGTAGGCACAAGGTACTCTAAGGGGAACTTTTATGATGCTTGGGTTATCCGATTAGACCCAAATGGAGGAATAAAATGGCAAAAAAGCTATGGTGGGGAAGATAACGATGAAGCCAAAGCAGTTGCTGTTGCTGAGAACGGTGATATCATAGTTGCTGGGGTTACACAAAGCCATGGTGAAGGAAACGGTGACATCTGGATTCTCCGGCTTGACACGTGGGGAAACGTTAAATGGCAGAAAACCTATGGAAGTAAGGAAGCAGAGGATTGCTGGGATGTTGCTGTAACTAAAGAGGGAAATATTATTGTTGTAGGTAAAACAGAAAATAGCGTTTGGATTCTGATGCTTCATGGTGATGGAAATATCGGATGGCAAAAGAAGTATGATGGATATGTTTCAAGTTATGAGTCCTCAATGGCGTTGGCCAATAACGGAGACATAATTATAGCAACCTCAATTCGTCACCCTGAATGGGATGATAGCGTGTGGGTTCTTAGGCTGAATCATAATGGAAGTGTAATATGGCAGAAAGCCTATGGTGGAGACAGTACGTATTATGCCTATGATGTCGCAGTTGTTGAGAATGGAGATATAATTGTGGCAGGTCAAACCTATGATATCAAAGACAAATGCTTCAAGGCATGGGTAATTCGTTTAAACGCAAATGGGAACATACAGTGGCAGAAAAGTTATGGAAGCGATAAAGAATACAATGAAATGAAGGAATACAGGATCAATGCAATTGAAGTCCTAAAGAATGGAGATATTATCTTGACAGGAACAACCGAAAGAAAAAGTCTCAATCCCAATGCTTGGATTTCCAAGATTGATTCCAATGGAAACATAAAGTGGCAGAAGTCCTACGGCAGTTTAAGCAATACTGAGATAAAAGACGTTGTCTCCACAGCGAACGGTAATGTTTTTGCAGTTGGAGTGAGTGCACTTAAGATGCTTCTCATTAAAATCCCTCCAGATGGGAGATTTCCAGATTGTGAAAACTACAAGGACTCCAAGGCATTAGCAAAGAACACAAACGTTAAAATTGGAAGTGTAAAGGTCAGCATAAGGCCTATTTTTGCAAAGGTTAACCGTACAAAAGCTCAGGTCAAAAACACAAACGCAGAAGTTAAGACAAAGTGTTCCATGGTCCTGACTACACCAACCCATACGCCCAAAGGGTCCACAATAGAAACTCCCACAGGATGGGCAAGGAGCTATGGTGGAAAATATTATGATGAAGCCAGAACAGTCGCAGTAACACCCGAAGGAGACATCATAGCAGCTGGAACAACTGAAAGCTTTGGTACTGGAAATTACGACCTCTGGGTTATTAGACTCGACAGCGAAGGAAACATCAAATGGCAGAAAACCTACGGAGGTAAGGGAGATGATAGCGCTTATGCTGTTGCAGTGGCTTCAAACGGTGATATAATCGTCGCAGGCTCAACCTCGAGCTTTGGTGCTGGGGATTACGACCTCTGGGTTCTCCGCTTGGACAAGAACGGCAACATACGGTGGGAGATGACCTATGGAGGGGAGTATGGAGAAGGAGCCTTGGGAGTGGCGTTAGCATTAAACGGCGACATTATTGTAGCTGGCTACACTGGAGGCTTTGGTGCTGGAGATTATGATGTCTGGATGCTTCGCTTAGATTCTGCTGGTAATGTGAAGTGGCAAAAAACATATGGTGGAGAAGATGAAGATGTTGCACTAGATGTTGCTATTGTTAAGAGCAGCGATATAGTTGTTGGGGGCTACACCTACAGTTTTGGAGCGGGTAAAGAAGATGCCTGGGTTCTATATTTGGACGGCAATGGAAATGTTAAATGGCAGAAAACATACGGAAGAGAAGGTGAAGACGAAATCTGGGCAATTAGTGCAACTGAGAATGGAGATATAGTTGCAGCTGGGTACACAACAAGCTTTGGTGCCGGTAATGAAGATGTTTGGGTTCTTAGGATTGATGACAGAGGGGAGATCATATGGGAGAAGACCTATGGAGGGGAATATGGAGATATAGGTATGGGAATTGAGGAAATCAATAGAAAGATAGTTGTAACAGGCATTACCCAAAACTTTGATGTACAGACCGTGGGGGCACTCGTTCTGTATTTAGATGAAATGGGCAACATGCTCTGGGGAAAAGTCTGTGAGGGTGGAGAAATGAGGGTTTGGGAAGTTTCAGCTACTGATAGCAGTGTTGTAACTGCAGGATACATAAAGACTCCAGAGGGAAATGAAGATTTGTGGGTTCTCAAGCTTTCTCCTGAGGGAGCCTCCCAATGCGCTATGTGCTGGAAGGTGAAAGCCGAAAGTGAAGATACCAGTGCCAAAATAAGGAACTCGGAGGCACAAGTTGAAAACACGAAAGGAGAAGTTAAAGGATCAAGAGCACGTGTAAAAGTAAGTGATGCAGAGAGTAATGTGCAATGCACCCTAGAAAGCATGGGAAAACAACCCGTAAAAGAGACAATAAGTGAACAAAGTGAGAGCTGGACTGCTACAGAAGAGACATATCCAACCCCAGAAGAAGAGGAAGAAGGGGGAATATGTGGACCCGGAATTATTATATTGTTGGGCCTTATTGCAATAGTTTTGAGGAGATAATGCCCTTTTATTTTTCCTAACTTTGTATTTGCAGAATCAAAACCCGCAAGGTGTTGAAAGTGGATGACGAAGATATGGACCAAATTGCGTATTTTGGCGTTGGAATGTTTGTGATTTCAATGATTATATTAAGCATAGCAGATAAGTTAAGAAGTGAAATATTAAATGCTCTTGGGACAGGACTTGCCCTCGCCGGATTGATATTCTGGGGATTTGCAATTAAAGACTCGAAGACAAAGATAAGAACCTTAGTAAAGTCCCTAGTGTTGTTCTTCATACTGGGTGTGATAGCTGGAATGATTACATTTATGCTAGGATTAGATTAACAACATAAAGAGAACTGCCAAATCCTTATGTTGAGGACATTGGTGAGAAACAAATACTTCAAAATTCTCCTAGATTCTCCCAGTTTTACCGCTCTATGCTAAGAGTTTGGGACTAACAACAGGCAAAAATTGGGCTTATCGTTTCAGCATAAATTATCTATGTGTCTTTGTGAACTTCGCCTCTGGCTTTCCGGGCCAATAAAACCAATTTTATATTTCAGAAGAATAAACAGAGAAAAGCTAAAGAAAGATTACTTCAAAATTATCCTTGCATCAACTACAACTGCTCCTTCGCCTTCATTGTAGACAAACACCGGGTTTAGGTCCATCTCTTTTATGTAGTCTTTTAGATCGTCAACAAGCTTTGAGACTTTCAACATCATTTCCACAAGAGCTTTCATGTCAGCTGGTGGCTCTCCCCTTGCTCCAGCTAAAATTGGATAGCCCCTGATGCTCTTTATCATTGCCCAGGCATCTTTCTCCTCAATTGGGATTATTCTAAAAGTTACATCCTTGAGGATTTCAACGAAGATACCACCAAGACCGAACATTATTGCATGTCCAAACTGAGGATCTTCAGTTACACCGATGATAACTTCTCTTCCAGGCTTGAGCATCGGAGCGACTAAAACGCCTAAGATCTCCGCATCTGGGCGGTATTTTTTAGCATTCTCGTGAATCTCCTCCCACTTCTTCTTTAGTTCTTCCTCGTTCTTGATGTTAAGAGCAACAACCTTTGCGTCGCTCTTGTGAAGTATTTGAGGTGACATCAGCTTGAGAACAACAGGATAGCCAATCTCTTTGGCATATTCGAGAGCCTCATCAAGAGTCTTTGCAAGCTTCTCATTTGGAA
The DNA here is from genome assembly GCF_000517445.1 of Thermococcus paralvinellae. Taxonomy (NCBI): domain Archaea; kingdom Methanobacteriati; phylum Methanobacteriota; class Thermococci; order Thermococcales; family Thermococcaceae; genus Thermococcus; species Thermococcus paralvinellae. The sequence goes on from NZ_CP006965.1 coordinate 1,172,680, forward strand.
CAGGCAGATCATAAGCCTTCAAAACTTGCTTTGCCTCATATTCAACTAAGGCTTTTCTGCCCTTGCTCAAAACATCTTCAATAACTTTCAAAGCTTCCTCTTTCATAAAAATCACTCCCCTTCAACCTTCTCCAGATATTTTACGTATTGAACAAGACCGGCTAAAGCCCTAACTCCCCTCTCAGGTGTTGGATATACTGGAACTCCTTTCTCCTCAAGCAGCTTTGCATAATACTCCGTCTTTTTACCACCCATTGCAACTGCCACTATTGGCTTCTCACTCTTCTTTGCATAGTCCGCTAAGATTTCAATAATTTCCTCTTCGTTAAGAAGCGGCACTTGGAAGAGAACTATTACTAGAATAGCATCAACATTCGGGTCATTTACAAAGCCTTCAATCGCAATCTTGTATCTTTGAGCGTCGGTATCTCCCACGACGTCAGTTGGGTTACCAGCGACTGCATGTGGTGGGAAGTTCTCCTTAAGGAACTTGAGAGTCTCTTCACTGAGCTGCGCCATCTTTAAGCCAAATTTAGCAACTGCATCACTTGCCATGACTCCAGCTCCACCACCATCAGTGATTATCCCAATCCTATCACCCTTTGGAAGCTTGCACTTTGCAAAGGCCTTAGCGACATCAAACATGTGCTCAAAGTCTTCAGCTCTAATTATTCCAGTTTGCTTGAAGACTGCATCGTAAATAACATCCGCCCCTGCCAATGAACCAGTGTGTGATGAGGCAGCTTTTGCTCCATACTCAGTTCTTCCACTCTTCAGTGCAATGACGGGTTTTACTTTTGTTATCCTCTTTGCAGCTTCAATGAACTTTCTACCATCCTTAACTCCTTCAATGTAGAAAGTAACGACTTTAATTTGGTCGTCATAAATGAAGTAGTCCATTAAATCAGCATCGTCTACATCTATTTTATTACCATAGCTGACCATTTTTCCGATTCCTATCCCAGCCAAAGCAGCCCAGTCAAGCATTGCTGCTGCGAAAGCTCCACTTTGAGAAACAAAAGCTATTGGGCCGCTCTTTGGCCTGTCCATTTTTTCTTCTGGTAAAAAAACAGTGTCTACACCTGTGTCTGGAACATAAACACCAACACAGTTTGGCCCAATAATTCTAATTCCGTTTGCCTTTGCTATTTCATAGATCTCCTTCTCTAGTTTTTTCCCTTCCTCACCAAGCTCTCCAAAACCACCTGTTATTATGATAACTGCTTTGATACCTTTTTCTGCAATGTCCTTCATTGTGGCTGGGACAAATGGTGCAGGAATAGAGATGACAGCTAAGTCTGTGTCGTCAGGAAGTTCTTTAACACTCTTATAGACTTTATATCCATCGATTTCATCAAGCTTTGGATTTACGGGGTAAATATTGCCTTTGAAGATCCCAAGCTCTTTGTTCCTCTTGAAGTTCTCAAAAATGACGTTTCCAACCTTTCCTTTTTTGTTCGTTGCTCCGATAATAGCAACTGCCTTTGGTTCAAAAAAAGGTTTTAATTCTTCAACGATTTTTGGCGTTTCCATTTCTATCACCTTCAGTTAAAAACTTTCGTTGAATAAGGCATACTTTCGAAGCTTTTTCCAATTAACTTTCTTCCTTTCGCTGTATAAAAGTTTTATGTATGTCAAATAGAATCCTTGATGAATTAGAAACTACATTAATGATAGTAATTTGGAAGAAATACCCAGAACTATTTTAGGTAACTTTTCAAAAATTCAAAGCTCTTTTTAAAATCATCCAAACTTCTGACTTCTAAACTCCATGTAATGTCCTTAGGCAATACTTTGAGCACATCATCCCAGGGTATTACTCCATCGCCAAGCGCTAAGTGAGAATCACTCTCTCCATTGTTATCATGTAGATGAATGTGAATTATCCTGTCTCCTAAAAGTTCCAAAAATTCTATATAATTTTTGGTTACTGTGTATAAATGCCCCACATCAAAAGTAACATATAGATTTGTGCCATCAATTAGCTCATATATCCTCTCAGCAGTTTGACCATCTAAAATTGGGAATTTTGGCATATTTTCAAGAGCAACTTTAATCCCTATTTTTTCAGCGACTCTGTCAATTTCTTCTAAAGAGCGTTTGTGAACTTTTTCATAAGCTTTTGGGAATTTTGAGCTTAGTGGCGAATAATGTCCTGGATGAAGAACAACCAAGAGAGAACCCATTTCATGTGCAATTTCAAGAGTTTCAAAGATTATTTCAAGCGTTACTCTTCGAAGCTTTTCATTGAGTGCACCAATATTTAAGTCGCTGAAGGGAGCATGAATAACGTTTTTCATGCCATAACTCTCTAGAGATTCAAGATGAAGCTTATAGTTGTATTTGTCCAATAGATGGTACCCTTCATTCATTATTTCGACAAAGTCTAAAGGGAATTCTCTAAATTTGTATAGAGCTACTCCCAAACTTTTGTCAAATAATACATATGTTGAGACTCCTATCAATTTAACCACCTACAATGAGTTTCGCTATTAAAACCGCATATAGAGTTCCAAAAATATCACTGTTATTTGAAATGAGTGGAATCGCGACATTATCTGGGTCTATATTCTTCTTAAAGAGGAAGTATGAAATCGTGTAGGAGTAAAGCATTATAAAGAGAGCCATAAAAGGATAGGTTAATGCCAAAGCATAGATTGGCTTCACACTTATCCCCAAAGTTAAGCTTGCAACCACAATGCCAAAGAGGTTTATCAGCAACCCAATTATTGGAGTTGTTGCAAAAAGAGCTAAAATTTCCAAAAATGGCTCTAGTGAAAAGAACTTATCAATCTCGCCCAGATGAAGCTTTGTTGAAGTTTTTGCAGCTATGACTGAACCATAGTTTCCAAAGCTGCTCAGCAGGGAGGGATATGCAAATCCCAAAATTATGGATGCTTGGATTAAGTGACTGAACTTTTCAAGAGTAAATCCAGATATTAGCGAAAGCAGAGCTAAGAGCGTGATTATAATAAAGAGTTCCTTGAATTCCAAAAGTTCTGCCCTCCTTATTTTGCTGATATCCACCAGTAGAATCAAAAGTCCAATAAGAAGAAGATTTGATATCCAAAATGCCAGCTTAAAGGACTCCAGAATTAGAATGAACATAATCAGCGAAGGAATCGTAAGCAAATCTCCCATAGAGGCAACTAAAGGGGCAGCAACGCTATCTGGATCAGTTCCTCTTTTAAAAGAGAATATCGTCACAAATGCTGTAAAATATCCTAATAACAACGATACTAAAATTGTAGAACTAATAACTATGAGCAGAATTTGTAATGTATGGTAACGTATGCCTTTAATCATACCGATGAACCACAAAATAGTAACGGGTATCAAGGAGAGAATCATTGCAATTACAATATTTCTTAAAACTTTTTTTTCTCGAATTTTCGGTTCTAAATCACCCAAATAGAGCATTGTTGAAAATCGAGACGCCATTGAACCGAAAACATTCCCCCTCAATCCCATCATTCCAGGAAGAATTACCAAGATACCGGGATAAGTAGAACGAATCTTGTTGAAATATTTACCTAGAAAAGTCCCCCCAAAGAACCCGATTATCAATGAAACTATTAGTGATGCCAACGTTGCAGTGTATGCTTCTCTCAACTTTTCTTTCAAGTCCAAAAGGACTGTCATCGCCCTCACCCTCCATCTCTGGCACCTCCTATCTTATCATTTTGGAATCAACAATTAGGTATATAAAATTTCTCGACTAAGTTTTTCTTATCTCTTCATCACTAATAAGGTCTTTTGCATATGGGCAGAGTGTTTTTAGAGGACATTCATTACATTTTGGGCTTATTGGACGACAGATTGCTTTTCCATGATCAACCATAGCATGGTTTACATAAATCCACAACTCTTTGGGAATTAGCTTCATGAGATACTCCTCAACTTTTTCGGGTGAAACTTTAGGAGGAGCTAAGCCTAGACGTTTGCTTATTCTATTCACATGAGTATCAACGGGAATTGCCTGATATCCGAAACCATAAGCTAAAACAATGTTTGCGCATTTTCTTCCAATACCCGGCAGTTTAACAAGTCCCTCTAATGTATCAGGAACCTTTCCGCCGTATTTTTCCAGAATTATTCGGGAACATTCAACAATCCATTTTCCTTTGTTTTTCCAAAGACCGACGCCATTCTCTTTTAGGAGTTTCTGAACATCTTCAACTCTGGCATTTGCCAGATCGTGAATTGTGGGATATTTTCTGAAAAGAGCCTCACTAGCTTTATCTGTTGTCTCGTCCTTGTTTCTCTGGGAAATTATGCATCTAATTAAAGTGAAAAATGGATCTCCTTGTAGAATCTCGCTCATACTCTTACGGGGATACATCTCCATCAGTTTTTTTACAATCTTAACTGCTCTTTCTTTCTTTTCTTCCCAGCTCTCCTCAAAAGTGAATGAGCCTAATCCTTTTTCCATTTTCATAAACTATCACCAGCGTGTTTTTAGTTCCCCTAACTTCTTTAAGTCCTTCGAATTTTTCGTTATAAATCTTGTGTCCATTTTCACTCAAGACTAAGACCTCATCCTCAAAAAGGATTACAATGTTCCTTTCTACCAATATAACGTTCTTAATGACTTTGTCAAATTCGAAATCCAAAATTAGTTCTTTTCCAGATGAAAGCTCTATTTTTGTATCTTCCTTCACTTTAAACTCCTTAGGTTCTGCATAAATTACCTCAAACTTTAATGGCTTTCCCAATAAGTCAATCTCAATAATCTCTCCCTCTTTAATTTCTCTACCCTTTATTTTTGTCTTTAAAATATCAACAAACTCTGGGGGGAGTTCTACTTCAAAGAGAGGTTTAAGAACTAGCTTCATTTCACATCCCTAATAAAAATAATCCCGACCACACTTAAAAGAATATTCATCTTTCAATATGCTCTGAAGATATCCTTGTACTCCAGCCATACAAACTTACCGAAAGATTTATAACGTCAAATATATCTGACGATATATCAGGTGATATTATGGAACCACCAGTTAAAAAATTCAAAGGCTCACTTAAGTTGATCATACTAAATTTCCTTAAAGAGGAGCCCTTGCATGGATATGGGATAATGCAGAGATTAAGTGAGTTCTTCAAAGACTATACTCCAAGTCCTGGAGTTGTATATCCAATATTGGCAAGTCTGAAACGCTCTGGATACATTGAGACAGTTAGTGAAGGCAAAAGAGACAAAAAAGTCTACAAAATTACAGAAAAAGGATTGGAGTATCTGGAGAAAAACAGAGAAGAGCTGGAAAGGATTCTTAGGCATATCAAGACGAGAGCAGAATTTCTTGATAGAGGTGGGAGAGAGCTTAGAGATGCCATTATTCTTGCTGTCAGAAAGCTCCCAGAACTGAATGAGAAGCAGAAAAGAGAGCTTGAAGAAATTATGAGAGAGTGTGCAAAGAAAATCAGATTCATAGTAGAATTCGGAGGTGAATAAAATGGAATATGCAATAATAGCGGATAATCTAGTGAAAAAGTATGGGGATTTCACGGCTGTTAAAGGTGTTTCATTTAAAGTTAAGAAGGGAGAGATTTTTGCATTCCTAGGCCCTAATGGAGCTGGGAAAACAACCACAATTCATATGCTAGTTACACTACTAAGACCAACATCAGGAAATGCCACTGTTGCTGGATATGACATAATCAAAGAATCTCACGAAGTCAGGAAAAAGATTGGAATAGTTTTTCAGGATCCAAGCTTGGATAGAGAGCTAACAGCCTATGAGAACATGTACATCCATGGAAAGATATACGGGCTAAGTGGGGACAAACTGAAGAAGAAAATCATAGAGATGCTGAAATTTGTCGAGCTTGAGGAGTTCAAAGACAGACAGGTGAAGTTTTTCAGCGGCGGAATGCAGAGAAGACTTGAAATTGCGAGGGCTTTGATTCATGAGCCAGAAGTCCTCTTCTTGGACGAGCCGACGATAGGATTAGATCCGCAGACGAGAGCTCACATCTGGGAGTACATAAAAAGAATGAAGGAAGAACATGAAATGACAATTTTCCTAACAACACACTACATGGATGAAGCAGAGCAACTAGCTGACAGGATAGCAATCATTGACCATGGAAAAATCATAGCAGAGGGAACATCTGAAGAGCTCAAAAAGCTCGTCGGAAATGACGTCATTTACATCAGGATAGCGAACGGAAAAGAAGGGATAAAATGCCTAAATGCCGATTTCATAAGAGGCTGTAAGGTTCTTCCCGATGGAAGGGTTAGACTCGAAGTTGTGAATGCTGCTGAAGCTCTGCCAAAGCTCTTTGAACTTGCTCAGCAATACGGCGTCAAAATCTTGGAAGTCACATACCACAGACCAACACTCAATGACGTGTTCTTGTATCTAACGGGTAGAGAACTAAGAGAAGAGAGTGCAAGCGGTTTTGATATGGCAAAAATAGCAGTCAGAAGGAGGTATATGAGATGAAAGCTTTTACGACAATGGCATATAGACAGATTAAAAGATTCTTCAGAGCTAAATCAAGAGTCATAGGAATGTTTGTGAATCCTTTAATGTGGCTTATATTCTTCGGACTAGGATGGAGCAAAGTCTTTAACTTCCCAATGGCGAGTGCACTCTTTGGAGGTGTTGACTACCTCTCATTTCTTGCACCTGGTATAACAGCAATGACCATCTTCAACGCAAGCTTCATAGCCGGAATAAGCGTCATCTGGGACAAGCAGTTTGGATTCCTCAAAGAGATTTTAGTTGCTCCAGCATCAAGGAAAGAGGCTATAACCGGCAGAATAATGGGAGACGCAATAATGGCCGTTCTTCAAGGACTGATTATCCTTTTACTGACCTTCACCATAGCAAGCAATCTTAAGTTTTCCGGTGTGTTGCCAATAATATTCATAGGCCTCCTGCTTGCAATAGCATTCTCAAGCTTTGGTGTCAGTTTGGCATTGAGAATGACGAGCATGGAAGGATTCCAAATGATAATGAGCTTTCTAATGCTGCCCCTCATGTTCCTTAGCGGAGCATTTTATCCGGTTGAGACAATGCCAACATGGATGCAATACTTAGCTTACATCAACCCATTAACTTACGCTGTTGATGCAGCAAGGCATGTACTGGTCAATGCACCAGCAACAACAGCTTCAATACCCGGCATGCCAGCAGTTTCATTAACAAGATTTTCACTGACGACAGACATTGGAGTTCTGGCAGCTCTAGCCCTAGCATTCCTAGTAATAGCAATGATTTCATTTGAAAGGGCAACAATTGAGTGAGGTGTTAAAAATGAATAGACAAAAACTGACTATGATTTGTGTCACTCTAGCTGGACTGATCTTTATTCCTTCAGTCTTTTTCAACAAGCCACTCTTTGCATTAGTTGGGGCATTCTTTGACTGGCTTCCATTGCCAACAGGATGGATGAAAGTGGAAAAAGAAATTAACAGAACATTCCTCAAGCTCCATGTAATTGTAACACTAATAGCATATGTAATCTTTATAGCCTGGCTTATTAAGGGAGCAGCAATAGTTGGCTTTGCATTCCTTGAGGTCTGGTGGTTAGCAGTAATCTTTGGGGTTTTTATAAACTATTAATTTTCTTTCTTCACTTTGTCCTTAAACCTTTCATAACTGATTTTGAAAGCTTCCAAAACCGGTAATTTTTCTCCTGCAAAAAATGCAAGCATTGCTCCACCACCAGTGCTTATATGGCTAATCCCTTGAATATTGTACTTGTATATGCTCGCTATGCTATGTCCTCCTCCCACAACAGAAAATGCTTCGCTTTCTCCAATAGCCCTAAAAACACCCACTGTTCCCTTTGCAAATTCTTCTATCTCAAAAACTCCCATAGGGCCATTTGCCACAATTATTTTGGCCTGCTTTAGAATTTGGGCATATTTTTTAACAGTCCTTGAGCCTATATCAAGAATTTGATATTCGTCAAACAGCCACTTTTCATCGCTTAGTAAATCTACCTCGAGCCTCTCCCCTTTATAATCAATGGCAAAGTCAACTGGAGTTCTAATGTATGGATAGAATTCATCCAAAAGCTTCTCAGCCCAGTCTACTAATTCTAAAAGTCCTTTTCTCTCGAGAAATTCGATATTCACAATCCCGAGATTATATCCTTTTGCCAGTGTAAAGATATTTCCAACTAATCCGCCAGTAAGGATTAAATCAGCCTTTTCTCCCTTCAGCACATTTTCTGCTACCCTAAGTGAATCCTCAACTTTTGCACCACCGAGCACATATACTTTTGGTCTCTCTCTGCTTTCGTAAGCTCTGGTTAGGGCATTAACTTCCTTTTCCATTAAAAACCCCATTATCATTGGCTTAATTCTTGCAAAACCTACTAGAGAAGGCTGAGAACGGTGGGCAGCAGCAAAGGCATCATTAACAACATAATCCAAGAGCGGAGCAAGCTTCCTTACAAAATGAGTTTTCTCACACTCCTCAAGAGGTTTCTGCTTTATTTCCTCAGCAGCAAAACGAAGATTTTCTAAAATTATAGCTTCACCAGGTTTGAGATCCCTTATTTTTTCTCTAGCATATTTTCCGAAAATGTCTTCAACATACTCAACTTCCCTACCAATCAACGAGCTTAAGATTTCAGCGTGCTGTTCTGTTGTTATGTAGTCCTCGTTATATGGTTTGCTTTGATGGGTGGCGATTACAACTTTTGCATTATGTTCGAGAAGATAAAGCAAAGTAGGTAAAATGGCTCTAAACCTTGCATCACTTATAATTTTACCATTTTTCACAGGAGAATTTAAATCCACTCGCAGAAAGACCGTTTTGTTATGATAACTGAAATCCACAAGTCTGAACATTTCATCACCAAGAATATGTCAATAAAAAGCAGATTAAAAGATTATCTTATACACTTTGGGTGATAACATATAGAAAATCGTAAGGAAAATTCAAAAAGTTAAGTCATTAGAAGGTTCTCAATGAGCTTTATTGCTTCCACAATTTTAACTTCTGGCTTTTCTTCCCCCTTTGGAAGTTCGAGGTTTATGACCAATCTTTCTTCTCTTCCTTCCTCTTCAAGGTCATAGACCTCAAGCTCTTCTATATCAACATCTTCAAAGAGACTTTCAACTTCGGGGCCGATTATCTTTTTATCATTTCCATAAACTTCAACTCTCACAACATCATCTTTTGATGATGTTAGAACCACTATTTCATAATCCCCGACTTTCTTAGTGAAGCGTATCATATTGCCATATCCGATTATCTCCTCTTTAAATCCTAATTTTTTCATTGTAGCCCTTATTGTATCCACTTTTGCCTTCATCTTCCTCAAAATTCTCTCCTTAAGCTTATAGCTCTCTTCAAGAGCCTTTTTAATACCCTCACCAGCTTTTTCAATCTCACCCTCCCAAATGCCAATGAGCTTTAAGCCTGAGGAAGTTGATCTGAGCTCAATCTTTAAGCTGTCAACATCAAAATCTCTCAAATCATCTATTTTAAGCTCGCTAAGTCTTAGGATTTCAAATTCAATTCTAACAATGTTTCCAAAGGCTTTTCCCTTAAATTTCACGGGCATCACCCAAAGGAGAAAAACTGATAATGGTTTAAAAACTCTTCCCCTCTTGATATTGTAAAAAAGACAAAAGAAAGAAAGAGGATAAGCTCACTTTTTCCTCCTTATAAGCAGCGGGACCAATGCCAATCCAACAATCACCGCTGGACCGCATGTCTTGCTTGTTGTAGCTGTTGAAGTCTGTGCTGGAGAGCTTTCACTTGGAGTAGTCTCAGAGGTTGTTGTAGTTGTTGTCTTTGAAGTTGTGGTCGTTGTCGTTTTGCCCATGACTTTTTCGGCAACAGCCTTGTTGCCATAGAAGTCAACTGCAACTACTCTGATTGTGTATTCATCCGCATCGACACCAGGAATCTGAGCAAGGAAGTAGTCAACATTTGGTCCACCCTTAGTTGGCTCTGCTGGATACTTCTTAACTTCTCCATTGGCCTCTATCTCAACATATAGATCCTTGATTCCCAAGTTATCCTTAGCCTTAAAGTAAACCTTGAACGGCTTTCCTTTTATTGGCTTTGATGGTGATGTGTATGCGATGCTAACTTGTGGCTTCTCAGTGTCTTTGCCCTTTGTTATCACAAGCTCACTGACACCTTTTGGAACAGTGACTTCAAGGAGCATGTAGTGCTTGTCTCCAATGGTTCTTTCTCCCAAGACTTTGTATTTGACATTTGTGACAGCATCATCGACTTTTGCTCCCTCAGGCACAACAACTGCTATCTTACCTGTTGTTTCCTGATACTCATTTACAAACTTAATTGCTGAACCAAAATCAGTTGTGTGCCTAAACACTATAAACTCCTGTGGAACAGGGAATGAACTTATTGGACCAAAAATTGTGCCGAACATTTCTTCGATTCCTGGAAGCCTAACGTTTCCATTTTCGTCAATTTCTACAATTCTTGAACCATACCAGTTGTCTTTCTCTCTCTTATCTGGAGCACCAGTTGTTGTTGAGGTTACAAACCAGTGCTCATTTCCTTTCTTGTCAATATACACCTGAACGTAGTCTGCATGAACGTGTCCGCTCAAAACAAGCTTTATGTTGTACTTTTCAACATCCTCAAGGAAGCGTTTTGCAATGTCTTCACTCTTTCTCTCTGGCCCACCAATCCAGTACCAGCTCACGAGAGGAGCTATTGTCTCCCAGTCATCAAAGACACTAAGACCTTCAATTTTTCCGCTTCTTCCCTCTGGAGTCTTGTACCAGTATGGGTGGTGAACTATAATTATTGGTATTTTATCTGGGTTCTGCTCAAGTATTTTCTCCATCCACTCAAGCTGCTCCATAGTTGGATGTGATCTCTCATTATCAGAATCCAAGGCTATAATTATGAACTTGCCAATTGTGATATAGTAGATTGGTGGAGCAATTAATTTTGAGAAGTACTTTGGTGGATCATCGTGGTTACCCTTAACAATTATCGTTGGCTTTCCGGCAGCAATAGCGTTTTCCATTAAGCTAAGCAGATATCCATATGCTTTGCTGTCACCTGCGGTATCAACAACATCACCTGTTGCAATGATTACATCAACTGCCGGATTCATTCCCCAGTAAGTGAAGAAGCTGTCAGTTGCCATGTAGCTTGAGAGTGGAATTGCTCCTTCACCACACTTGAATATGCTTCTGCAGAATTTTTCCCCATTTACATAACCAATCTTTGCACCGCTTGTAACGTGAAGATCACTTCCATGAGCAATTCTGAGAACCTTTGGATACTCCTTGAGAATCCAGACGCCATTTGGAATAACCACTTCACCCTTGTTCGATTTGACAATCAGGAAATAATCATCCGGGACAACGTTCTCCGGGATTTTAACCTGAAGCTCATTGCCATTCTTCCCAACTATCTGGAGCTCATAGGGTCCATTAAGTACTGAGACTATTGAAAGGCTTGTTATTTCAACGCCATCTTGGGCTCTCATTGTAACTGTTTCGCCTGGAATTGCTACAATTGGAGCTCCTGGAGCAGGATATGCTAAAACATCAAGTGGGTAAAGTGTTTCTGCCTTAGCTGGTACTGTTGGCACTAATGAGAAAATTATAAACACCAGGAGCAAGCTCAATGCCTTCTTCATAGCATCACCGTAAAAAATTGTCTTTAGCAATATAAAACATTATCTAACACAAATTTGTGCAACTGAGGGAGAAAAAATTGGAGTATTTAACACTATGAGTTCCATCTAACAGAAATCAAAGCTAGTCCCATAATCTTCTCTGCAAGCTGACTTTTTCCACTTAATCTTTTGTATTCTTGGTATTTTTGCCAGATTTTTGAGTACAACTTTTGGGCTACTTCAACTTTATGCCTTCTTGTTGCAACAAATAGTCTCGTTAATTGAACTGCCATCTCCAGCAAAATATAATCCGCCCTACTGATAGGCTTTACAATTGAAGAAATTATCTCACCATAAAGCGGGATAAATTTGCATTTTAGCACTTTGCTTTTTCCAAGTTCATCTTCAATTTCACTCTCTTTAAATTCTATCTTGCCTTCAATCCAGCTTAACTTTTTGATTTTTCTGAGGGGTATTTTCTTTGCATCTTCAAATTCCAAATTAATTGGAAGGTTTAGCGCAGCTTTTACCAGAAGTTCAACATCTTGAGTTATGTGGACAATCCCAAAAGGATATTCCTTGATTTCCTGAAAGCTCTTTCCTTCAAAAAGCTTAAAATAGAAATAATTTCCTTTTCGGACTACTCCAATAGGAGTTATATTTGACTTTGTTATCAAGAGTACCTCATATACCTTATCTTCCTCAAATAAGTCCAAAACTTCCATATTATCACCCGAGCAAGAGGAAAGTTAAGAGAAAAGAGAATCAAAGTTGTTTCGGTAAAACAAGAATATCATCTCTGTTTATGTAGAATGTTACTGGACCTTGTGGTTTTAAGCCCATAACATCCTTATCGTTTATAGTTCTTGCAATGATTCTGGTTTCTCCAAACATTCCAACGACCTCAATAAAGAATCCATAGTACTCAATGAGATCAACCTTACCTTCAAGCTTCACTGCATTCTCAAGTGGTTTTAAGCTAATGCGCTCTGGTCTGATAACGATAACAACTTTGTCGCTCTTGTCAGTGTATGTCAATCCTTCAAGTCTGAAGTGCTCAAACTCGACAGTAACCTTGTCGCCCTGTCTCTCAACAACCTTTGCTGGAATTACGTTTGTCTTGCCCATAAACGATGCAACGAACTCTGTCTTGGGCTTCTCATAAATTTCCTTCGGAGTTCCAACTTGCTCTACGGTTCCAACGTTCATGACAGCTATTCTATCACTTATTGCCATTGCCTCCTCTTGATCGTGTGTAACGTAAAGGACTGTAATGCCAAGTTCTCTTTGTATTCTCCTGATTTCTGAACGCATCTCAAGTCTAAGTTTTGCGTCAAGGTTTGAAAGTGGCTCATCAAGTAGAAGTAACTTGGGCTCAACAACTATTGCTCTTGCTATTGCAACTCTTTGCTGCTGACCACCACTGAGCTGAGTAGGATATCTGTCCTCAAAACCTTCAAGCTTTACTAGCTGAAGTGCCCACTTAACTTTTCTGTCAATTTCTTCCTTTGGAAGCTTCTTGATCTTGAGTCCATAGGCAATGTTGTCGTAAACTGTCATGTGAGGCCAAAGAGCATAGTTCTGGAACACCAAGACTGCTCCTCTTTCACTTGAGCTTAAGTAGGTAACTTCTTGGTCATCAAAGAATATCCTTCCGCTGTCTGGGAAGTCAAGACCAGCAATGATTCTCAGTGTTGTGGACTTTCCACATCCAGATGGTCCAAGTAGAGTAAACAGCTCACCATGCTTTATGTGCAGATCAATTCCTTTTAATGCGACGGTTTCTCCGAAGGTTTTAACAATATTCTCAAGTTTGACTTCAACCAATTTTCTCACCTCATGTTAATCCTATGAATGCGTATCTTTGCTTGGTGATTATGTTAACCAACACAATTGAGAGTATCTGGACTGTAATTAACAGCACACCCAATGCCGCAGCAAGCTGAGCACTCCCTGCTGCTGACATCATGATGTCTTTCATGAATGCTGTAATCGGTGCATATTGCATATTGAGTGAACCTAATGTAATACCCACACTTGTCTCGCTCATTGAATAAACGAAGCTGAGCATTGCACCACCAAAGACGTTAAGTGAAATCAGTGGTAGCAAGATACCAGTTATTGTCTTCCATCTGCTTGCTCCAAGGTTCATTGAAGCTTCTTCGAGGGAGACGTGAACCTGCTGAAGCCCTGCATAGACGGAACGTGCTGAGAAAGGTAGTCTTCTGATTGAATACGCTAGTATGAGTACAAAAGCAGGATTGAAGCTGAAGATGTTTGTTGGGTCTAGTGGTGTGTTTGGGAACACCTGTGAGAAGAAATAGAAGTATCCCATTGCAACAACGATACCTGGAACAGCAATTGGTATTATGACCAAACTTTCAAGAACTGGGGTCAAGATTCCCTTAAATCTGCTGGTTGCATATGATGATGTTACTGAAAGGAGTATAATGAGTATAACAGCGGCACCTGAATACATAAGGCTGTTTATGATGTACCTCCTAACATCTGGATTAACAAGCATCTGCTTGACGTATTCTGTTGTAAATCCTTGGGGCAGCACAGTGACGCTCCACTGCTTGGAGAATGCCAATAGAATAACACCAATCTGGGGGAATATCGTGAAGAGCAACAGTGGGAGTAAAATGACATAAATGATTGCAGCTTGCCATGGCTTTGGCTTGCTCACTCTTGGCTTCCATCTTCCACCTTTACTGAGCATTGCGTACTGCCTCAAGCTGACGTACTTTCGGATTCCGAGGAATGCAAGTACAGCCAAAGTAAGCATTAAAATTGATAGTGCTGCAATCTCTGGGCTTCTCTCACCAAGACCATAGAGGAATTTGCTGAAGATTTGATATGACATTAGTTTCTTAGCTAATGGATCACCTTGGAAAACAATTGGTGCTGCCAAATCCTCAAGGCTAAAGATGAATACAAGCGTTGCACCAGCGGCTATACCCGGCAAAGCCAATGGAAATGTCACTGTTCTGAATAAGTGGAAGCCTTTGCTTCCAAGATTCTCTGCCTGCTCTTCTAATGTTGGATCAATGTTGATAAAGCTTGCATAGGCATTAAGATAGACTATTGGGTAGTATGTCATAGCCTGAGCTAAAACAACACCTGCCAAACCATCAATTTTAATCCTAAATGGCAGAATGTGGAGAAGATCATAGAAAATGTAGTTGATTAAACCCGTGTCAAGGAACATCTTCTTAATAACGTATGCATTAACGAATGGGGTAACCAACAGGGGAATAAAGAGGGCGACTCTAAAGAAGTTCTTACCCTTAAAGTCATATCTCGCCATGACAAAGGCGAAGATGGTACCCATAAGTGAAGCCAAAAGCGTCACGAGAGCAGCAACCACAAGTGAGTTGATTACAACTCCAAAGTCTATTCCTCTGATTAGATAGACAGTTTCTCCAGTTGCAGTAACAGTTTTTATGGCAAAATCTCCTTGAGGTGGAAATTGGACATAATAACTTGAAGTCAAAATGCTCTTAAACCAATACAGGGAAAAATGCCCCTCATGTCTAAATGCTATTGCCAGCATGGCTAATACGGGTACAATTAGAAATATCACTATATAGAGCAAGGGGAAAAGGTAGGAAAAGGAAACAAGGGGCTCAAACAGAGGAGTCCCAAAAAGTCTTTCACTCCATTTGCTTACCCTCATCCTTGCACCTCCGCCAGTACCTTATTGTATTTAGTTCTTGCAGCGTCTCTCCACTCTTGCATAAGTGTATCTTTGAATCCTGAATCCTTAATGAGCCTCTCATTTATCTTCTTTGCATACTCCTCAGTGAACGTAACCATCTGGCCTGTATCGGGGTCTTTAAACTGTATTGGGGCTAAGAGCTGTGCTTTAAGCTGTTCGTACTTTTCTTTGCTTATCTTTCCTTGTTTATAGGCCTGAACAAGAGCAACCCACGCTCTGTGAAGCTCCTGGTTTGCATCAACCAATGTAGCCTTGAAGTAGAACTGCATTGCATAAATCGTAGCCAAGGCTCTTGCATCATCAAACTGAATACCCTGGGTTTGCAAAGCTAATTCGTAGGCTTTCTTTAAATCTGGCCTCTTCTGCCCCTCTGGGGTGTCAAAGACTGCAGGATTTACTGGAAGCCTGTTAACATCTTCATTAAGCCAGATCTTTTGCCCTTCTGTGAGAACCCAGTAAATGAAAGCCTGTGCAGCTTCTGGGTGCTGGGAGTTCTTAAGCAGAGCAATTGGGTCACCATTAATAATACTCTCTCCCTTTGGAATTATATAGACACATGAAGGATTGAGTTTCATTGCAGTGTATCCGTAGAAGTCAATTGTGTTTCCAACAGCTATGTCACCAGCTATAACAGCCTCTCTAACAGCATCACTCGCATCGTAAATTTTCGAGTTTGCAGCTATGATTGTGAGAACCTTCCATCCTTCTTCCCAACCAAAAGCTTGGAGAATAATCTGATAAATCCTTGTGTTTGAGGTGCTCCTTGTTGGGTCAGCGATACCGACTTGTGGAGGGTCTAATGCAAAGGTCTCGCTTGCTATATCCTCCCATCTCTCTGGCATTGGAAGGTTCCATCTCTTGAGAACGTCTTTGTTTACTGTAAAACCGAATGATGAAAGTGCAGCTGCAATCCAATAAACTTTTCCATCGTCACCTTTTCTTACCATTGGCATTCCAGCAATATCTTCCTTTATTTGTGTCCCAAGAAGTCCAAGAACCTTCTCATCTGTAATTGGGGCCAAATAACCCTGCTTAAAGAGGTCATCAAAGAGCGTTGGTCCCCCACCCCATCCAATATCAGCGCCTTTTTTGATTAAAGCGGGCCACTGTGAATCTGGAGCTTTGATGAATTTAATGTTTACAATGTTATACTGCTTAGCAATGTCACTCTTTAGAAATGCCTCTTTTGCCAGCATTTGGATGGTAGTGTCATGTCTTGTTAGAACAATTAATGTTATACCTTCTCCAGGTTTTTTGGTTGTCGTTGTCTGCTCTTCTCCACCACCAATACATCCAGAAGCTATGCTAATGAGAAACAGCAGTACAAGTGAAAGAGCAATGCCTTTTTTCATTTTGGCTCACCTCTGATAGGGTTTTACAAAAGCTTCTTTAAATTTTTGCCACAAAAAAATGTTAAAAAATTAAAGGTTTAGAGAGAAAAATTCACTTTCTTCTTCTTAAGAGCAGTGGAATCAATGCTAATCCAACAAGAGCTGCTGGACCGCATGTTTTACTTGTTGTGGCTGGAGCTGAAGTGCTTGTTTCAGTTGGCTTTTCAGTCTCTGTTGGTTTCTCTGTTGTTGTCTCTGTTGGCTTCTCTTCTACCTTACTTGCCTCCTTGAGTGCCCAGTGGATGAAGTTTGTAACGAAGGTTGGACCATCAAGTGGAACTCCGTGATACTTTGGTGCCCATGTTGGCTCGTAGTCACCGTATGGTGATTCACCGCTAACGATGAGCAAGCTCTGCTTTCCGTTGTCGAACTTAACAAATTCAACTGCTAAGAGTGTAAACACTCCAGTGTCACCAGCCATGTATGCATTTGCTGGTGGGTCGTTGTTCTCAACGATTGTACCGTCTTTGGTTGTCTTTACAATTCTGTAAACATTCTCTGGTATGTTTCCATCAACGAGCTTCTGCCAGTTTCCATTGTCATCAACATAAGCAACAACGCCAGGACCGTGGTAGAGGACTTTTCCTCCGTTCTTGAAGCCCTCAGTAATCATGCTTGCATCTGGTGTGTTTGGATCTGGGTTAACAATACCCACAACTCTGTATCCCCTTCCAGCGTTGCTTGTTGGATCTTCAACTGAACAGAGGTCCAACCTAAGGTGTCCAACTCCAAGCTGGTCAAGAAGTGAGTTAACAGTGTCCTGAACCTGTACACCGCTTCCGTAATCGCTGTCACCAGCAATCCAGAGAACCTTTCCACCTTGCTTGAACCACTCTGCAATAGCTTGTATTTCATCTGGCTCGAATGGGCTTGATGGCTGACCGATAATAAGCATGTCAACGCCCTTGAGGGCATCAGCTGTAATTTTATCACCGAGGTGTGGGATACCTAAGGTGTCGGCGGCAGCTGGATCACCGAAGTATGCCCATTTTACATCAGTTATTGTCTTTACAATGCCATGTGCTAAAGTCTCATTGGTGTCTCTGTCAAGAACGTCTCCTGCAAGATACTTGTCATTTTCACCATGGGCTAAATCCACAGCAACGGTGGCTGCACTGGCAAAAGCGACTCCAAAAAGTCCAAACAGAACAAAAACTGACAATAGTATTGCAAGCTTCTTCATGGCGTTCACCAAAAATGTTTAACGTATAAAGCAGTTATAAATCTTATTGAACCCTCATTAGGTAACAATGTGTAGCAAAGTGCTTAAATTTATATTAGTAGATGTTGAGAAACCTAAACACTAAAGACCGCACTGAGGATTTGTGCATACACATTGATGCCCTGACAGTATGACAATTTTCAAATGCGTAAATTCCTTAAAGGATAACATCATCTTTGGCTTAGGTGGTGTGAATGGACATAGAGAAAAAAATTGAATTAATAACGAGAAACCCAACTGAAGAGGTATTGACCATAGAGAATTTAAGACAGCTTTTGGAAATGGGAGTTCCTCTTCAGCATTACATAGGTTTTGAGATAAGTGGTTATATTCATCTTGGCACTGGATTAATGGCTGGTGCAAAGATCGCAGACTTCCAGAAAGCTGGCATAAAAACAAGGATATTCCTGGCAGACTGGCACAGCTGGATTAACGACAAGCTTGGTGGAGACCTTGAAACTATTCAAAAAGTGGCTTTAACTTACTTCAAAGAGGGCATGAAGCAGAGCATCAAAGTTATGGGCGGTGACCCAGATAAGGTAGAGTTCGTCTTAGCTAGTGAGATTTTGGAGAAAGGCGACTACTGGCAGACAGTTATTGATATTTCAAAGAACGTTACTTTGAGCAGAGTTATGCGCTCCATTACAATCATGGGCCGTCAAATGGGTGAGGCAATAGATTTTGCAAAGCTGATCTATCCGATGATGCAGGTTGCTGACATATTCTACCAAGGAGTCAACATTGCACACGCTGGAATGGATCAGAGAAAGGCTCACGTTATTGCAATAGAGGTCGCTGAAAAGCTGAAGTACCACCCACTTATCTGGGAAGGCAAAAAATACAAGCCAGTTGCAGTTCACCACCACCTCCTGCTCGGATTACAGGAGCCACCGAAGTGGCCGATTGAGAGTGAGGAGGAGTTCAAGGAGATAAAAGCATCAATGAAAATGAGCAAGTCAAAACCGTATTCAGCGGTTTTCATACATGATACCCCCGAGGAAATCAGGCAGAAGCTTAGAAAGGCATTCTGTCCTGCAAGAGAAGCAAACTACAACCCTGTTTTGGACTGGGCAGAGCACATAATCTTCCGCGAGGAGCCAACTGAATTTACCATTCACAGACCAGCTAAGTTCGGTGGTGATGTAACGTACACAACGTTTGAAGAGCTCAAGAAGGACTTTGCTGAAGGAAAGCTGCACCCACTTGACCTGAAGAATGCGGTTGCCGAATACTTGATAGAGCTCCTCAAGCCAGTCAGAGAGTACTTTGAAAAGCACCCAGAGCCTTTAGAGCTGATGAAGGAAGTTAAGATTACGAGATGAATTTCTATTCCCGTCTTAATTTCCCTTTTCTGGTTTAATTGAGCTTAACTAAGTATCCAGAATTCCAGAATTGCAGACAGTTTGATTTATTACCAAGAGATTATTTTTGAGAAGTTTGCTCAGAAGAGTTTATTATGGTGCGGGGGCGGGGATTTGAACCCCGGAACCCCTACGGGACGGGACCCTCAATCCCGCGCCTTTGACCAGGCTCGGCAACCCCCGCTCAAGCCAAAATATTTCGGTTAAAATCAGCTTATAAAGTTTTCTATCCACTGTTACCGAAAAATTTATAAAATGCTTAACTCCCAATGATTTTGGACGCGGGCCGGTAGCTTAGCCTGGTTAGAGCGGCGGACTCTTAATCCGCAGGTCGGGGGTTCAAATCCCCCCCGGCCCGCCAACAAGCTGCACTTCTTCTGGAGTGCTTTCGGAGACAAGAAAATGAGTTTTGAGAAATTAGGACTCTCAGAAAATACGCTGGGAGCAGTCAGAAGAAAAGGGTTCTCGGAACCTACAGACATTCAGAGGGAAGTTATCCCTCTGTTTTTGAAAGGAAATGCAGACATAGTTGGACAATCACAGACAGGAACTGGAAAAACTGCATCATTCGCATTACCGCTTGTAGATGTTATCAACGAGTATGAAAGGGAAGTCCAAGCAATAATTTTAACGCCAACCAGAGAGCTTGCTCTTCAAGTAGCTGACGAGATAAAGTCGCTTAGAGGTAAGAAAAGGATAAGAGTTCTTTCAGTATATGGAGGACAGCCAATAGGTCCTCAGATAAGAACCCTTAGGAAAGGAGTTCACATAGTAGTTGGAACCCCTGGAAGAGTTCTCGATCACATCAGAAGAGGCACGTTAAGGCTTGATGGAATTCAATACTTCATCCTAGATGAAGCTGACAGGATGCTCGATATGGGTTTCATAGATGATATAAGAGCAATATTCAGAGAGACACCAAGAAATAAGCGTGTCCTTATGTTTTCAGCAACGATGCCCCGCGAAGTTTTGAGGCTAGCAAAACGATACATGGAGAAATATGAGCTGATAAGAACAAGCAGCGACGAGCCAGTTCCAGGACTTGTGGAGCAAGAGTATATTGAAGTTGTACCAGCAAGAAAAATATCTGTGCTGAAAAGAATACTAGACGGTGAATTTCATGGAATAATCTTCTGCCAAACGAAGAGAGAGACTAGGATACTGGCAGAAAAGCTCGCACATATGGGATACAATGCTGAAGCTTTAAATGGAGACATGAACCAAAGAAGTAGAGAAAGAACCTTGATGCGCTTCAAAAGACGAAAAATAAACATTCTAGTTGCCACAGATGTTGCTGCAAGAGGAATAGACGTTCAAGACATAGCTCACATTGTAAACTATTCCTTGCCACAAAACGCTGAAATGTATATCCACAGGATTGGCAGAACAGGACGAGCGGGCAAAAAAGGAAAAGCAATAACTTTCATCAAGCCGGGAGAGTATAGAAGGTTAAGATACATTGAGAGCGTTGCAAAAGTTAGCATAAAGAAATCAAAGCTTCAAGAAAGCATAGACAGAGAAAAGAGGAGAGACTCAAGAAAAAGATACTGAGATTTGTCAAGACTTGGCAATATCAAGAATTATTTTAAGGTTCTCCCCCTCTTCTCTTATCTCAATCCAAAACGCTGAATACTGTCCCAAATCAGCTCTAACTTCTGAGTCTGAGACTATACTGTCGTAGAGATAATTAATCAGCTGTTCATGGAATAGAGGGTTATAATATTCAACAAACTTTTCAAATCTGAATGTCCAGACTTTCCCTTCAGAATACCCCTTTGGCAATGTGCCTTGGAAAAGCTGCTGAAGTTTCTCATCAAGCCTTAAGTTTGGAAAGTTTTTCAAAATTATTGAAGACAAGCTCCCAGAAATTGCTTGTGCATCTACATTGGTGAACTTGTAATCTTGCTTTAGGAATTCTATCCCAGAAACAATCCCCAAGTTCTCTACTTCAGCACTGCCATTTACAAGCTTGATCTCATAAATTGTTGCATTTGAGATCGTTTTTCCTTTCTCCTTCCAGTATCGGTAATATGCGCCCAAGTCCATTGCGGGAGGGTGCTGATCTAGGACAAAGTACCAGCCCTCAATTTCTATTACTGCCACTGCATGCCCAACATCACTGTTCGTGAAGTTAATGCTGAAAATGTAAAGGGGAGAGTAGTTTATACTCAAAAGCAGTCCAGCTGTGAGAATTGAGTAATCAGTGCAAATGCCTTTTCCTCTCATTATCGTTTCATAGGGAGTTTGTATTGTGTTGTCTTTCCCCCTTACAATCTCAAAACTCCCGTTGCTGTATATTTTAATTTCTGGAGCTGGTAGAGATGCCTTTTTCCAGTCATATTGGATATGCTCTTTCTCCCACTCTAGGATGTTCCAAGCACTTTGCTGTAAGCTGTCACCTTTAAGCTGCTCAGCTAAGGGTTTTATTTTAGCAAGCTCTTCTTTGCTCAAAGCACATGGAATTGCCCTTTTAAGGACGTATCTCCAGAGAGGGTCCGAGCAAGAAGGAGTGGTATTAGATTGGGGCAACATTATTGTTGTAGAAGCAGTTTGAGTAGATGGAGTAGTTGCTGAAGGCTTGGTGAAGGGATGACTTTCTGAAGTTGATCTTTCTGTTTGGGTGATTGTCTCGATTTGAACACATCCGCTTACAAATATGAGTGCTATTATAAGTGCTGAAAGCATGAATTTAAGCAACCTCATAAGATCTCACCTTGAAAGTTGTTATGTGTTGAGGATTAAAAATGTGCTGCATAGCAAACTGAGGGTGAGAAGGGCTTTGTTCCCTTGGTGAATTTAAGAGAGTAAAGAAGGATATGAGAAACGTGATTTTTCAAACTTTGGAAAGTTTGGCCAAAAGTGTTTTTAGTCTATTAAAGAGTGCGAGAGTTTGTCTATCTTCTAAGACCCCTCAATATAACACTGATTCAACTAAAAACAGCATTTAGTGGTTTTTTCATCTTACATCCGCAGAACGCTTTTTAGTGAAACACTGAAAATAAGCTAATTTAGAAAGAAATCCACTCCAAGAAAAGCACTTAGAGAAGGATAGTGAAGGCAAAGTTTTGCTGGCGGGCCCGGCGGGATTCGAACCCGCGACCTCCGGCTTAGAAGGCCGGCGCCCTATCCTGCTAGGCTACGGGCCCTCGGGAACTAATCATCAGAAAGGTGTTTATAAAGATTGCGGTAGTTAAAAGAAAGAGAGAAAGCTCATGGATACAATCTAGTTGGAGTTCTTGGGAACAAGGTTGCCCATCTAACGTGGTCAAGATTGAGAATCCATGCAACGATTCTTTCTACACCAAGCCCAAAGCCGCTGTGCGGAACGCTTCCGTATTTTCTGAGGTCAAGATACCACTCGTAGTCCTTTGGATCCATGCCCTCCTCTAAAATACGTTGTACAAGCTTGTCGTAATCGTCTTCTCTCTGTGAACCACCAATTATTTCACCATATCCCTCAGGCGCAAGCATATCAGCCGCTAAGACCTTTCTTGGGTCACTTGGATCTTCTTTCATATAGAATGCCTTGATGTGCTTTGGATATCCATAAACAAAGAATGGCCTGTCGAATTCCTCTGTCAAAACTCTCTCTTCATCTGCACCCATGTCTTCGCCCCACTCTATACTAACGCCTTTGCTTTGAAGTATATCAATTGCCTCATCGTAACTTATCCTTGGGAATGGTGGCTCTGTGTTCTTCAGTGTTGTGAGATCTTTCCTATACATTTCTATTTCTGATCGCCTCCGCTCTAAAGTTCTCTGAACCATATAGCTAACAAGCTCTTCCTCAACCTTCATGATGTCCCAGAGATCCATCCATGCAGCCTCAAGCTCGAGGTGCCAGAACTCTGTTAAGTGCCTCCTTGTTCTGCTCTTCTCTGCTCTGAAGCTCGGCGTTAGAGACCAAACTTTTTCAAGACCAAATATCGCTGCTTCAAGATAAAGCTGGGCTGATTGGCTTAAGTAAGCAGTTTTGTCAAAGTACTTGAGCTTAAATAAAGTAGCCCCACCTTCAACTGCCCCTGTAACCAAGATTGGTGGAAATACTTCATACCAGCCGTCTTGAAGGAGCCATTCTCTTGCAGCTTGAATTAGAGTTGCCTTAACTTTCATTATTGCCGCTACTTTTGGAGATCTAAGGTGAAGATGCCTTACATCCAGGAGAAATTCTGGACTTGCGTCCTTGGTTATTGGGAAAAATTCGACGTTTTGAATGACTTCAATTTTATCTGCCTGAATTTCAACTCCACCTGGAGCCCTCTTATCTTGCTTAACAATACCTTCAATTATTACACTTGACTCTATTCCAGTTTTCTTTGCAGTCTCATAAGCCTCTTTGCTAAGTTCTTCTTTAAATACAGTCTGAATAATTCCGCTTGAATCCCTAAGGACTATAAACACCTTATCCTTAATTTCCCTCTTTCTATACACCCAACCAGCCAATTTAACCCTTTGTCCTTCCATTTCAGGTTTAACTTGAGCACAGTAAATCTTGTCAATCATCACCATCACCTCACAACTTTTTGAAAGTTAAATTGAGGGTTTATTAAACTAACCATGCCTAGTGAAGAAAAGTTACCATCAATTTATCCACAGTGCTAACGCTTTAACTTTCAGTCTAAGTTCAATTAGCATTGGCATTGTGCATCGAGTTTTCTTCAGGTAATCATTATTTAAATCATTTGCCATCCTAATTGACAAAATGACAAAAAGCTTTAATAATCTATTAGCTGAAATTACTTTCCCCGCTGGAGGTGGGAGTATGAAGGCAATAATTTCAAAGTACATTCTGGATGTTAATGGAATAAGGGAAAACATGGCAGTTTTAGTGGAAGATAATAAAATCTATGACGTTGTTCCAAAAGATAAGCTTAAAGAATACGATGTTGATGAAATTTTTGGCGGAGAACACTATCTTTTAATTCCAGGACTCATTAATGCCCACACACATGTAGCAATGACAAAATTCAGAGGGATTGGAGACGACTTACCTCTCGATAAGTGGCTGAATGAAGTTATTTGGCCCATGGAAAAGGAGTGGACACCAGAAGAAATCTATAAATGGGCTCTTATTGGAATCGCGGAGGCTATTGCCAATGGCTCAACAGTAATCAATGATCATTACTTCTTTGCAGATGAAATAGCTAAAGCATCCCAAAAGCTTGGCATTAGAGCGTTCATTGGGCAGACTATGATGGATTTAGTTGAATTTCCAATTGCAGAACCAGAGGAGGGGTTTAAGTTTTTCAAGAGATGGAAAGACAGAGATGAGATTGTTAAACCAGTATTAGCCCCACATGCTACCGATACGGTTTCTCTTGAGCTCTTAAAAGAAATCAAAGAATTTTCTGAAGAAGAAAAGACGTTAATCCACATGCACGTTTCTCAAAGCAGGGAAGAAGTTTTGAGAGTCAAAAAGAGAGAAAAAGTCTTGCCAGTGGAATACCTCAAGAAAGCTGGAGTCTTAAATGAGAACTTTATTGGCGTTCATGGTGTCTACCTAAGTAATGAAGAGGTTAAGCTTTATGCGAAAAGTGGAGCAACGTTAGTGCATTGTGCAGTCAGTTTGGCAAAACTCGAAGGGAGTGTCGCACCAATAATTAGTTTATGGGAAACAGGGGGCAACATTGCAATTGGAAACGATTGTGCGGTTTCAAATAATTCCCTCGACATGATTCAAGAGATGAAATTTGCAGCAATACTGAATAAAGTTAAATCTCAAGACCCCACCAAGGCTTCAGCAAAAGATGTGTTCTACTGGGCAACAGTGGGAGGTGCAAAAGCTTTGAAAATAAAAGCAGGTTTAATAGAGAAGGAATATCTAGCAGATTTAGTGCTGATTAACATCAATAAGCTACACTTCACTCCAAAGACAAATCTGCTTTCACATCTGGTTTACTCCGCCAAGGGAAGCGATGTTGAGAAAGTCTTTGTTAATGGGAAATTGATTTATGATCAGGGATACTTTCCCAAATTCAAAAAATTTGACTATGAAATTTCAGCCGAAATATTATAAACCCCTTCTCCTCCTCTACTTTCAGGTGAGAATATGAGAAGAGGCCCAGTATTTTTGGGGAAAGCTTACATTCACTGGTGTGAAGAGTGCAATGTTCCTCTAATCAGCGAGAAGTGTGATATTCACGGAAAAGAGAGAATTTTCAAGTTAAACTTAACTCCACCTGCAGATGTTAGATTTGCTTTTGAAAAAGATTTGGAGTTCATCAGGAGGGAGTTTAAAAAGCACTATAACGTTGATATTGGCGAGATAATTAATGAAAAGATAGTTCTTCTCAATAAAATCCCAGGAGAGGATGATATCTACGAGATAATACTTGATGGTTACATTTTTGGATGGCTCCGCTTTGACCCGCTAGAACTTAAATGGAAGCCAGGGCTTAAGGTTGAAGGAGCGATTGCACTTTGGAAACGCTTTGGAAAGAATATGAGAAAATGGGTCATTGTGGATGAAGGAGCTGTGGAGCCAATAAAGAAAGGTGCAAATGTTCTGCCTGTGGGCATAATTGAGGCAGATCCTTCAATTAAGATAGGAGACGACGTCATAATTGTAAGTGAAAGTGGAGAAGTAATTGCTACGGGAATAGCGAAGAAAGACTATGAACAGCTTATAAATCCAAAAGAGAGAGGAACAGGCATTAAAACGAGGCACCAAAGAAGTGTTAATTATAGAGAAGGGAAAAATGCCACCATTGATGATGTGATCAGAGCTAACAAATCAGCGCTTGAAGAAAGGGTTAAAGAAGCAAGAGAGTTTATAAGAAAAACTGCTGAGAAGATAAAGCTCCCAATGGCTGTTGCATTTTCTGGGGGCAAAGACAGCTTGGCTGTTCTAGGATTAATGCTTGAAGAATTTGGAGATGGATTTACAATTTTCTTCAACAATACAGGGATAGAATTCCCTGAAACTCTGCAGTACATTGAGGATATGAAGAAAGACCTTAAAGACAAAGACATTGAGTTTATAGTTGCCGATGCCAAAGATGCTTTCTGGCATGCTATAAATGTCTTTTCTCCGCCTGGAAGAGATTACCGCTGGTGCTGTAAGGTTACAAAGCTTGGTCCCATAACACTGACAATAAAAGAGCACTATCCTCAGGGTGTCCTGATGTTTGTGGGACAGAGAAAATATGAAAGCATCCAGAGGTACAAGCAACCGAGAATTTGGAGAAATCCTTGGGTGCCTAATGAAATAGGTGCTTCCCCAATATTCCACTGGAATGCCCTCGAGGTGTGGCTCTACATTTTCTCAAGGAAACTGAAGTACAATCCGCTCTATGAAAAAAGGTTAGATAGAATTGGTTGTTTCCTATGTCCCAGCTCGTCTTTAGCTGAGATTTACACCCTCAAAGAAGAGAAACCAGAGTTATGGGATAAGTGGGAAAAAGAGCTCGAAAAATGGAGGAAGCGTCTTGATCTTCCTAAAGAATGGATAACCTATGGATTCTGGAGATGGAGACAACTCAGCAGAGGACAGAAGAAGCTGGCGGAACAACTTGGAATTGAGCTTCCAGAGAAGAGAGTCTGGGAACCAGTAAGATATTCCATTGAAGAGCATGAGGATGGATACTTAGTAAAGCTCAATACAGCAATAAACTTGAAGAGGATTAAAGAAGTCGCTCCCATTCTTGGTGAAGTTGAAATAGGAGAAAATTACATAAAGGTTGGTGAAATAGTTTTCAAAGAAGAGGGAATATTCGTCTCAGATAAAAGGGAAGGTATTCAAGCATATTATCTCATCAAAAGAGCTTATGAATGTGTTGGCTGCGGAGTTTGTGTCGGGAGATGTCCAGAAAATGCGCTGAGCATAAATCCAAAGACGAGAAAAATTGTCGTTGATTATACAAAATGCATCCACTGTAGGGAGTGTATGGAAGTATGTCCCCTGTTAAAAATCAAAAATCCAAGGGAAGGAAGCCAGCTTTAATCATAATATTAGCCCTCATTTTCCTTCTTCCACTTGCTTTTTCCCAAGAAGAGTATGATTACAACATAGAGAGCTACTCAATTTATTTTGACATAATCAACGACAACACTGTAAAAGAGACTATTGAAATCAGCTTAACTGCAAATACGAATTTCAGCAGATACGTGTTCTACTCGGACTATCCAATAGAAAATCCCGACGCAATCGTGAAAATTAATGGAGAAATGAAGGTTGTAAATGTAAGCGTGAGCAAAATAGTTGGCGGGATTAATGCCGTGTATGTGAAATTTCCTATAGTGCATCCAGGAGACAGAGTTGAAATCAGAATAAGCTTCTACTCCTCGGGAATGCTGCAGAATGTCCAAAATAAAAAGCAGTTTGCATACTACATAAAATTCAGCCAACCTGTAGGTGTATTCTACGTCAGGCTGTTTGTTCCAAAAGGATATGCAATTCTCTCACCAGTAATTCCCTCTCCAGACATGGTAGAAAGCTCAGAGAACAGGCTCGTGCTGGAATGGAAGAGAGAGAACATCAAAGCTGGAGAGGAGTTCTATTTTATCGTTGGTTTCTCTGGAGAAATCAAGGGCTTCTCCCCTCTGTGGCTTGTCGTAATATTTGTATCTGCATTTGCGGGAGGATTCTTTGCAGGGATGCTGTATAAGGAGAGAAGAGGCAAAGAGAAAGTGGAGATACTCAGAAGTGATGAAGAAAAGATTATTGAGCTTCTGAAAAACGGACCGGTTTTGCAGAGTGAACTCGTTAAGAGGCTCGGTGTCTCCAAAGCAAAAGTCAGCCTTCTTCTAAAAGATATGGAGAAAAAGGGACTAATTGAGCGTGTTAAAGAAGGGAGAAGCTATCTCGTTAAGCTCAAAGAAAGCTAAGGTTTATAAACTATGGAAATTAGCTCATAAAACTGCGAGGTGAAGAAGATGGAGTTTGAATGTCCAGAATGTGGGAGCGAAAATGTTGAAGTGATTAAAGAGAGAGGAAGAGAAGTTACACTTAAGTGTCTTGACTGCGGCAACGTCTGGATACTCACTTTGCCAAAGCTTGTGAAGATTCCTCTCATTGTTAGCAAGCACGAGAGAAGCTTTAAAGTTGAAGCGGAACTCCCAGAAGATGAAGAGATTAAAATTGGAGACATAGTGGAGATTGAAAACGATGAAGTTAGAATCACAGGCATAGAGCTTGAGGAAAATAAAAGAGTGAACAAAGCGAAGGTGAGCGAAGTTAAAACGCTCTGGGGAGAAAGCCTAAGGTATCCAAAAGTCATTGGCGTCTCAATTTACCTGCCCAAGGGAATTACACAGTCGTTCAAAGTTCAAGTGGACAGAAATGAGGAGTTTGTCGTCGGAGAAGTCCTTGAAGTTGGAGGGTATACTTTTAAAGTTGAAAAGATAAAAACAGAGAGAAAAATGCTCACACACGGAAAAGCAAAGGCCGATAAAATAGTAAGACTGATGGGACATCAGATAAGGGCAAGGGCAAGCAGAAAGCTCAAGATTTACAGAGGCTATGAGAGTGTGGAGGGATAAGCTAAAATACTTCCTCCCTAAATTCTTTTTTGTGAGGGCTATGAATGAGAAAGAACTTTATGAGAGATGGGTAAGGCTTGTTAGACAGCTTGAAAAGAATAGGATAATTAAAAGTGAGCGTGTTAAAAAGGCTTTTTTGAATGTTCCTAGATATAAATTTGTTTCCGAAAGATACAGACACTATGCCCATGTTGATGAACCTTTACCCATTCCTGCAGGACAAACTATTAGTGCCCCTCACATGGTAGCAATAATGCTTGAGCTTGCTGACCTAAAAGAAGGTATGAATGTTCTTGAAATTGGCACTGGAAGCGGATGGAATGCTGCTTTAATTTATGAGCTTGTCAAGAGAGATGTTTACACAATTGAGCGAATTCCTGAGTTAGTAGAGTTTGCAAAGAGAAACTTGGAGAGAGCCGGTTACAAAGATAAGGTTCATGTAATTTTAGGAGATGGAACTAAGGGATTTCCTCCCAAAGCCCCATATGACAGAATCATAGTCACAGCAGGTGCTCCAAAAGTTCCAGAACCCTTGATAGAACAGCTGAAAGTTGGTGGAAAGCTGATAATACCCGTTGGAAATTACCATCTATGGCAAGAGCTGTATGAGGTAATAAAGCTTGATGAAAAAGGAAAAACAAAAATAATAAATCATGGTGGAGTCGCGTTTGTTCCGTTAATTGGAGAGCATGGATGGAGGGAATAAGATTGGGGATTAAATTAATAGCCTTTGACCTAGAGGGGACATTGGTAAAATCAAAGTCCAGCTGGGTAGAACTGCACAAGCGCTTTGGTACTTGGGATAAGGGGAAAGAATATGCTGAGAGATTTTTTAGGGGGGAGTTTGATTATCAAACGTGGGCAGATTTAGATGCTTCCCTCTGGAAAGGTCGTAAGAGAGAGGAAATACTGGAGTGGGCAAATTCTGTTGAATACATGGAAGGCGTTGAAGAACTTTTTCAATTTTTGAGAGAGAACAACTTTAAAATTGCCATAATCAGTGGGGGTTTAATGTGTCTCGCAAAAAGGGTTGCAGATGAGCTTAACGCAGATTATGTGTTTGCAAATGAGCTCATTTTTGATGAAGAAGGTAGAGTAACAGGAAAAGTCATTGCAAGGGTTGATTTCCAGAATAAAGGAGAAATTTTAGCAAAGTTAAAAGAAGAGCTCAAGCCTTCATTAACAATAGCTGTTGGAGATGGGCATAACGACATTGCGATGTTCAAAGTGGCTGATGTCAGCATAGCGATAAATCCCCACGAAGGTGTTGAAGGTGATTATGTTGCAAAGGATTTGAAGGAAGTGAAAGAAATCATCAAGAGAATTTTAGAGAAAAGAGGTCAGTGAAGGGCGTGCTCATCACTCTTCAGTAAAGCAAAAGCTCATCATCCCTGTGTAGGCCCAGCCGGAACCCCCGCTTCACTGCTCCGCGGAGAGGGCGGGAGCTGGGCCTACCGGTAAAGCATTAGTAATGACAGTTTAAAAATCTAAAGCCCACTCATCTTTTGGAGCAATAACCAAAATAGATCACCATAAAGGACAGAGATTAAGAATCCTAAAAAGAGCGCTGGTGCAAAGGGCATCGCCTTCCTAACGATAAACTCGTTTTCAAGCTTTCCTTCCTCAACAAGCCTTTTGAGTTTCTCTATTTGTTCTTTTGTTAAGCCTTCAGCAGTTGGGGATACTATGACATCTTCATAACTGGGCTTTAGGAGGCTTAAATCGGCAGTAGTTAAAGCTTTTTTGAACTTATCAGTAAAGCTTTCCCTGTCTCTTAGAATTTCTCCGTTCTTTTCGTAAATCCACTCTCCCGGAATATCCCACTCCTTAAGTTCTTCAACAGATTTTTTCTCTATGAGAATTTCCTCCCTGAGGACTTTAACAATAGAGAAGAAGACTTTGAAAATGTATAACACAAGCAGAAGCTTTGCAAAAGATAGCAAAAGGACAAATCCAGCGATATAAGTAAAAACAGCCAATGCAATAATCCCAAGCACATTACTCACTTTTTTGTACTTTCCTAATATACTTAATATAATTAAAGTTCCAACCCATCTAACCAATGGATGCAATACAACACTAAAATAATACCGTAAAGCTATAAATAGTCCCAATGAAACCATGATCCAGAGAGCTAGCTCAATGGTAAGCATTACATTTTCGGTAAAAACAGCTTTCAGCTTATCTGTTTTTTTCTTGGCAATTAAGCTCCCAAGAGCATATATGAAGAGGAATGGAAAAATCCCAACTATGCTGTTAAAAAAGAGAGTTAAAGCATGTAAAGGATAGTAAACTGCATAGGGAGCTTTTATTTTAGCGAATTCTGAAGCATATGGAAAGAGAGCGGAATATCCAGCTAAAATTACAACATCTCCACTTGCCCATCCACCCATCAAATACATAATGTAGCCAAGTAGAAGCCCAACCCCAAAACCTATCAATCCAGAAAGAGCCAAAAGTGGATCATTTGATTTAATACCAAGGTACATATAATAAAGGATTGCCAACTCTACCACCGGAACAGGTATCTTAGAAAGCAATCCAAAGTCTGATTCTTCAGAAGATCTTCCCCTCAATCTTTCAAATGTCTCAAGGAGTAAGGAAACATGCCTGTCATCAATAAAACCAGTTTTTATATCCGTATATGATGTTAAAATCCCCATAATAACACCGAGAATTATTAAAACCTCCTCCATGATTTCACCTCACAAATCCTCTATTATCCTTTTCTGCATTTCCTTGGTATAATTTGAGATTGCAGTGTTTACGGTCCTTACACTAACAATAACAATTCTAAGGGTTATACTAACCAAGAGCAGTGCAACTGCAACCAATACAAGATACTCCAAAGCAGTTTGAGATTTTCTCACTAATTTCACCATTTGAATATCTCAGCTGAATATATTTTAATTTTTCCATAATAGTAATCATCACATTTTTAAGTTGGGAGCTTATATAGAGCTTTGAGGATTTATGAGGGTATACAAACTCTACGTTAGGGACGAATATCTTGAAATGATAAAAAGCGGAAAAAAGAGAATTGAGGTTAGGGTAGCATATCCTCAAATAAGAGACATCAAAGCGAAGGATAAAATACTTTTCAATAACCTCATTCCAGCTGAAGTAATTAGTGTAAAGAAATACGAAACATTCAGACAAGTACTCAGAGAGGAACCAATTGAGAAGATATTTCCAGATAGTCCAAGCTTTGAAAAAGCCTTAAAGAGATTTCATGAAATGTATCCAAAATGGAAGGAAAACCGCTACGGTGTCATTGCCATTAAGTTCCGCCTCCTGAAACCAAAGACAAAAGGTGAATGACATGAAGAACTTAAAATTCGATGGACGCTATAAGGATATGATACTCAGCGGAAAAAAGAGAGCCACTATAAGATTAGGAAGAAAAATAAATCTAAAGCCTGGCGATGAAGTGCTGATACATGCCGGTGGATATGTATTAGGAAAAGGCGTGATAAAGAGAGTTGAAACAAAAAAAGTTTCTGAGCTCACTGATGAAGATGCCCAATTAGATGGATTTAGAGACAAAGAAGAGCTGGCAAAAGCTTTGAAAGAACATTATAAACATATAACCCCAGAGACACCAGCAACAATAATCGAATTCGAACTCACCAAAGTTCTAGATAAACCCATTCTCTCAGCAGATTTTCCATATGAAGGGAACAATCCAATCGAAATTGCAGAAAAGGCACTCAAATACCTCGACAACTTGAGCTTTGATGAAATTGCCCTTTTAAATCTCTTTCTGAAAGAAGGGAGCCTTAGAAAGGCTGCGTATAAGCTTGGAGGGTTGAACAAGAGGTACAAAATCAGAGAAGTCTTAAGAAAGGCTTATGAAGAGCTCAAAAAGAAAGGTTTAATGGAACCAAAAATTTAATACACCCATATCTGCTGTCTTGAATTCCAGTACTCTTTTGGCTCCTCCTTTGTATGATATTCCGCCACTGGATAAATTCTTACTGAGTACACACATTTCATTCGAGAAATTTCAAGAGTAAAGTCTCTTAAGCTCCCCTCGTCTTCAACGTTCACAACTGCCACTATATTTGGGTCTCCTCTAATTTGATGAATTTCCTCTATTAGCCCTCTCTTCCATAATTGCTCTTCAATCTCGCTAACTTTTTCCTCAAGCACACTTATGAACAGTATAACCTTCACACTCCTCACCTCCATAATAATTATAATTCAAAACTATTTATACACCCTATGCTCACTTTAAGTGATGAAAAATTGCGAAATAAGGATTTAAAGTACATAAAAAACGTTGTTCTCGATTATTCCATCAATCTGATAGTTCTCAGCGGAGTTTTTAAGTGTGCTACTTGATAGTTTAACCGGGAAGAGTTTGAACTTTCCCCTTCCTACAAGTCTTGTTAGTCTTAAGCTGAATTCTTTAAGCTCATTTTCATCGGCAAATTCAACCTTAGCTATGAAATCATACTCTCCATAGAGCCAGTATCCCTCTACGGGGAGCTTTTTGAGCACCTCATCCCTTACTCCCCAGACCAGCAGTATGGCCTCGAGTTCAACCACCCCCGAAGACTTTTTAGTTATCAGATGTAAAAGATATATAAATTCTTTTTGCAAATTTTTCAGATAAAACGCCAAAAATTAGAAAATTTTTTGATAAATTTCCGTCACTTATGCAACAACATTTCCTTTTCATAGATTTTAAATATTTAATCCATAAACAACAAAGGGTTTTAACTCAAAAATCAGAGATAAACACGGTGGTGTTCATGATTAAGGCAGTGTTCTTTGATTTTGTCGGGACTCTCTTAAGCAAAGAGAGCGAAGCCGTTACTCATCTCAAAATCATGGAAGAAGTTCTGAAGAATGCGGATGCAGAGGTTGAGGTTAAGGCAAAACAGCTTTTGGAGGAGTATGAGCATCTCACAAAAGAAGAGTTCAGCAAACTGGCAGGAAGACCCTACAAGCCAATACGCATCATAGAAATTGAAGTTCTCGAAAAACTTGCCCAAAAACATGGCTTTAAAGTTCCAGAAGATTTCTGGCAAACCCACTTGAAAATGCACCAACTTCATGGAAAACTATATCCAGAAGTCGTTGAAACTCTAAAAGAGCTTAGAAAAAGAGGTTATCACGTTGGACTTATTACAGACTCAGATAATGACTATTTAAGAGCTCATTTAAAAGCATTGGGAATTCTTGACCTCTTTGACAGCATAACAACAAGTGAAGAGGCAGGATTCTTTAAGCCACATCCGAAAGTTTTCGAAATTGCACTTAAAAAAGCTGGAGTTAAAGGAGAAGAAGCAGTTTATGTTGGAGATAATCCTCTCAAAGATTGCGTTGGTGCAAGACAAGTCGATATGATAAGCATCTTGCTTGATAAAACAGGAGAAAAGAGAGAGCTTTGGGAAGAGTGTGAGTTCATAATAAGCGACTTAAGGGAAGTTTTAGACATAGTATCTGAGCTCTGAGGTCAGCAACGGCAGGGTTCGTCACAATTCAGCCAGCGAAATTGTCATCATCCCTCTCTTTTCAACTCAGCCTTTTCTTCGCCTCCCATAACCTTTGAAAGGCTGTAATCCAAGCTAAGACTGCAACAATGTAAACCCCCGCATCCACTCTATTAAAGAGTGCTGCAATTATTAAAATCAGCAGTCTCTCAGCTCTCTCTGCAATACCAACAGCTAAAGTTCCACTTCCAGCAAGTTCTGCTCTGCATCTTTCGTAACTTACCAAATATGACCCAATTAGAGCTATGAACGCAATTTTCCAATCAACCAAACCACCATAAGCAATTCCAAATAAAACTGCTCCATCACTAACTCTATCAGTTGTTGAATCTAAAAACGCTCCAAAACGGGAAGTTTTGCCGGTTAGCCTTGCCAAAGTACCGTCAAGGGCATCAATTAACGAACCAAAGATTAGAGTTAATGCTGCTAATCTCTGTTCTCCAATAGCAAAGAAGTAAGCAGCTAATAGTGATATCAGCATTCCAATAACAGTGAGCTGATTTGGAGTTAGGCCGATTTTTGCTAGAGGCCTAACGATTGCCTCCAAGTAACCTTTGAAAATTGGCCTGTATTTATTGAGCATCTTCCTCGACCTCTATCACTCTCTTCCCTCTCTCTTGGGGTATTATTTTAAGTTTAGCATTTTTGAATTCTTTCCTTAACCCTTCTCCATCTAAAAGTCTGTCTAAAAATACTGCCAATGCTGCAACCTCACTGTGAGGTTGATTTCCAATTGCAACGTTGTAATGAGCAAGCTCGTAAACTTCTCTTGGGACTTTTTCTGCTCCTACAACAACTAAGATATTTTCTCCACACTTTAACTCTTCCTTGATTCTAGGCAGTGCATCATCAATATGAATTCCATACATCGTGAGATGAACTATCTTTCCCCCCCATTCACGCATTATCTTTTTCCAGTGAGGGTCAAATCTTATGAAAAATGGCCCTCCCCAGCGTTTTACAACGTCTTCAACACTTTCCCTTACATGCTCATCCTCATCAGCTGCAATTATTATTCCATCAGCTCCAAAAGCTCTTGCTGTTAGAGCTACATGTGTTGTTATTCTTTTATCTCTCTCAGGTCTGTGCCCCAATCTGAGTACTACTATCACTTGTACACCCCCCTGAGAATATACCAATATTTTCTAAAGTCATCTGGCCAAGGCTTATCCTTATAGAACTCGTAAAGTGCCCTAATACTCCTTGAAATGTCTTTGTAGTCATAGTTAAGAAACATCTCATTCAATTCCTTTTCAGGGGCTGAAGCAAGTATAAACAACGTGAAAATTTGCTCATTTTCATTCATTCTACTGAGCATCAATGTAAGCTTTGGCCTAAGCATTGGGCTGAACTTCTTTTCTACTTCCTTCATCAGCTTGTCCTTAAGATTTGCAAGATAATCAGGGCCAATATCAATATGCTCATGTCCTTTTAACTCTTCTGGGGCCTGTGCAACAAGTTTGTAGTTCCCTTGGGTTAGAAGTTGGTAAATCTTGGGGAAGTATGGGGTTGCTATGTATTCTTCTCTACTTCCAATAAACCCATGTCTAAAGTCCACAACATACCATTCTCCTCCAGAGTAAAACTCTGATAACGGTCTTAAAGTACAGTCAGTTCCGTTGTAAAGGCTCACAATTCTTGAGGGTATCCCAACAGACTTCATCATGGCTGTAAAGAGGAGCTGTCCTTCCGCATAGCTGATTTTGTTTTGCTGGAGTATCTTTTGTGGATCAATAGAGGCTGTAGTATCCCCGAATTTATAATGCTTAACAATCCACGTATATATTTGTTCGCCTGCCTCCACTTCGGATTTTGATTTAAGGACAAGAGGTAGTGCATGACCTCTTAGAATGTCAACATTGACATAAGGGGTAGAGTTAAACTTTTTAACCCAATATTCATCCACAAGGTATCTGTTCTCAATCCAATAATATTTATCTCCATATGCCTTCCTAAGCGTTTCATTGTTTGCAAGCCATGGTCTCCAGGTTATTTCCAAGTATCTACTTCTAATCTCCTTCTTTTCTTTGTCGTTTTCAAAATAGCTCACAACTACGGTGACGTATCCAGAACGATACTCATATGGAGCCTTTATTTGATACACCATGAGATATGACTTTCTACTATCTATCTTTTGGGGAATTTCTGCCTGATTAACTATTTTCAACCCATCAAGAAGATTCAGAGAAATTTCACTTATTTCTATCGGTGCGGTTCCAATGTTTCTTAATTCCAATGTTATGTTGAAAAGACTTCCTCCGCTTACTGATTCAGGCATTTTTAAATCCATATAAAGTTCCCCAGATGGAATCTCACTTTCCTCTTTAACAACAGTTATGGTAAACTCATGGTAGAATCCTTTCCATGTCCTGTGGAGTTCATCAACAAGCTCTAAAGGTACTCCTATTGTGTACACTCCAGGTTTATCAGGAGCTTTTACTATCCACACAAGCCCAACTTTTTGGCCCACCTTTAGTGGAGCAGGAAACCTAGGAGTCTGTAAAATCTTAAAATTTGGATTGTTAATCATTAAATTTGCATCAATAAATGCAACTTTCCCTGTGTTATTGATGGTCACAATTATATGAAAAGTCCCTCCGGCTTTTACAACCGTTCTATCAATCTCAAAAGTAACCACAGCAGGTTGCTTAATCAAACACCCCGATGCAAAAATTATCAAAAGCAAAAGGAAGGCAGATTTTTTCAATTAGCTCACCTTTTCAGTTCGTGAAGCAGGATCGCTAACTCCCCCAGCTCACCAATCTCCCACTTTACGTTAATTGGCGTTCCCATCTCAATCTCTTTTTTGCTTAATCCCGGTTCAGTTCCACCAAAGATAAACATCACCTTCATTTCTTTCACATTCTCCCTTAGCTCTTCCCAATTAGCTGGTTCTCCAAACTTTGTAATTGTATAAATTTTGTCAGGCTGGACTACCTCAATGGCATCGGGCAAATCTCCTACAATTAAAACATTTTTGCCTTTCTTGAATGCCTCCTTATGTATCTCTGGCACTCCCATCTGAGCTGCTGTGCCAGTAGGCTTTGAAATCACTAATAGATCAACATCAAAGCCAAAAGCTATTTTAGCAAACTCCTCAAGCTTCCTTGTTGCATTGATGTTGTGATACACAACAATTATCATTCCCTCACCCCCAAAGGCTCTTTAAAGGGTTGAACCTTAATAATCTTTAGGTGGTTGCAATGATTACGCTAACTACAGACTTCGGAATCAAAGGGCCTTATGTTGGAGAGATGAAAGGAGCCATCTTAAGTATAAATCCAAAAGCAATGCTTATTGATATTACTCACTCAATTACAAGACACAGCATCCTTGAAGGCTCCTTTGTGATGGAGCAAGTTGTTAAATATTACCCAAAGAACACAATTCACGTTGGAGTAATTGATCCGGGAGTCGGCACAGAGAGGAAGGCACTGATAATTGAAGGAGACCAATTTTTGGTAGTTCCAGATAACGGTTTGGCAACTCTTCCATTGAAGCACATAAATCCAACGGCAGCTTATGAAATTGACATCAAAAAGATGGAATCAATAATTGGGAGAAAAGTCAGCTCAACCTTTCACGGAAGAGACGTCTTTGGTCCAGCGGGAGCTCTGCTGGATTTGGGTTATGAACCTTCGCGCTTAGGGAAAGAAATCGGCTTGGACGAGATAATAAAGCTCGATCTGGAGCCAAAGCAGATAGATGGGAAATGGATTTTGAAAGTGATTTACATAGATGACTTTGGCAATGTGATTCTCAACTTAGAGAATTACGAAAGACCAAAATACGTTGAGGTTAAAGGGCTTAAAATCCCCTATCTTGATACTTATGGGCAGGTTAAAAAAGGTGAGCTTCTGGCTCTGCCAGGGAGTCACGACTATCTTGAGATAGCTGTCAATCAAGGTTCAGCCGCTGAAGTTTTGGGAGTTAAGGTTGGTGATGAGCTGGAGGTCAGGCTTGAGTAACTCTGGAGGTGATTATATGCCAAAACGCGGTTTATTTGTTGGTCGCTTTCAGCCTGTTCATAATGGACATATAAAGGCACTTGAATTCGTTTTTTCCCAAGTTGATGAAGTGATAATAGGTATAGGAAGTGCGCAGGCAAGCCATACCCTGAAAAATCCGTTTACAACAAGTGAAAGAATGGAAATGCTGATTAGAGCATTGGATGAGGCAGGATTTAAAAGAAAGTATTATCTAATCCCTCTACCAGATATAAACTTCAATGCAATTTGGGCAACTTATGTGGTCAGTATGGTTCCGAAATTTGATGTGGTGTTTACAGGTAATTCGTTAGTGGCTCAGCTTTTCCGTGAGAAAGGTTATGAAGTCATAGTACAGCCAATGTTCAGAAAGGACATCCTTTCGGCTACAGAAATAAGAAAAAGAATGATCGAGGGCAAGCCTTGGGAAGAGCTTGTTCCAAAGAGCGTTGCCGAATATATTAAGGAAATAAAAGGCGTTGAAAGAATAAGAATGCTGGCGACAAATCTTGAAAAAAATGAGAAAGAGCTTCAGGCGCCGATTAGGATTCCTGAGTTCTAAAGTTTACTTCTTCTTTACCTTAATGAATAACACCCCAACAATCAGGAACAAAAGGAAGCTCGCCGCATAGGGTAATGTAGAGTGGATGCTTGCCAAAGCTCCAGCCACAAAGGGTGTAAAGAGACCTATAAGCCTGCGGTAGCTCGATATTGCTGCATGAAACTCGCTTGCTTTTTCCTTTGGAATGAGCTTGAACATCCAAGAGCGGTAAAATGGGAACCAGAAAGTGTTGCCAAAGTCCCCCAGGGCGTAAACCGCGAGTGCCAGCCAGAACGGAGGGGAGAGTGCCATGACGAGGGCGTAAACGGCGTTCAGCAACATTCCCAAGCCAATTGCTTGGAAACCCTTCTCCTTCGGAATCCTCTCGCTGGCGTAGGTTCCAATTATCGAGGCTACACTACTCGCACAGGCTATCAGTGTTACCTCGAAGACAGTCTTCTTGAGCACGAAGACGACATAGTTGATGAGGACTATCTCTGGGGCAAGGGCCCATGCGAGCGTCAGTAAAGCTTCAAAAGCCAGGAGAAGCTTGAACTCCCCTACCTTAAATGTGAATCCTTCGGGGGTTATTCTCTCCTCCTTTCCGACAGACGGAAGAAATAGCCAAATGTAGGCAATTGTGAAAGCAGAGAGCAAGCCGAAGAAGATGAATGCCAAGCGGTAATGCTCCGGCTTTGGGAATACATAGCCGAAGAGATAGCCGAGAACCGGGAAGGTTATTAAACGTGCAATTTCCGGCAAACGGAGATGCCAGGCAAATATCTCTTCATATCTGTCTTCAGGGTATATTATCTGCTCATATGCTCTGTAAAGGGGGTAGAGTACCGTGGAGAGCTTTTCAACAATCCTACCCGCAAAGAGCATAAGCGGGGCTACTGTCCCCTTGGCAAATCCATAAAGGACGTAAGCGACACCATCGAGAAAATCGATGGCAATTAGCCCCTTTTTAATATCCCAGCGGTTGAAGGCCCTGCCGAAGAGATAAGTCAGAGGAATTGAGACGATATTAACTGCTGTAAAAAACGCTCCGACTTCAAGGATGGAATAACCAGTCTTCATGAGGTAGAGCGGGAAGAGAATCCACACTATTAACTGAGGTGCGATGATTGTATGATATATCATATAGGCTTTGGCATCTCTAGGGATTTCACTCCAGCGCATAGAAACACCATATGAGCTTTTTAGAATGAACTTATAAGCCTAATGCTCCTTTTCCTTTCCCTTTAGGCATTTCACGTATATCAGTGCAGGCTCGCCCCACTCGGGATAGGGATCGATGAGCGCGACACTCACGAAGCCGTTCTTTTCGTAGAACCTCCTCGTTTCATCGTAGGGCTTGTATGAGAGGTCGCCGGATGTCTTGACGACGAGGACTTCAAATCCATGCTCCTTTGCCCATCCCTCGATGAAGTTCAACAGCTTGGAACCAATGCCCTTCCCTCTATGTTCCCTTCTTACCGCCATCCAGAGGATTTCAAGAGCTTTATCTTTAAGAGGCTTGACAGTTATGAAACCAAGGACTTCTTTATCGAGGGCTATGAATGTGATCTCACTTTTTAAATCCTCTTCAATAGCCCTGAGTCCAGCTTCATTGAACCATTCCGGCAAATTGCGGGCTACTTCAAGACATGCATTTCTTTCGTCATCGGTCTGTAGAGATTTGATGATCATATCCAACACCCTTAAAGTTTTAATTTCTTTCCAGCCACAGCCAGCCAGTCATTCCAACCAAATTAGCCGCTGAGTGAAAGGCATAGGCTAGAATCAAAGAACCACTGATGGCTCTGAAGTAGCCAGCTACAAGACCCATTAAGAATGCATCCAACACAATGAAAATCCTGAATCCTTTGGGAGCATCACGAAAAGCCAGTATGTGAACGAGACCAAAGATAATCGCTGTGAAAACTATCGCAACCCAGAAACTCGTATGGCAAAGGAGATAACCTTCAATGAGACCTCTGTAAAGTGTCTCTTCGCCGAGAGGTGCGAGGACAAGCATTAAAATGGCAATCTTAAACGTACTGTCTGGTAAAAAGTCTGGTCTGTAGTTTTGAACCAGCTTGTAGGCTATTGGAGCTGTGATTGCAGATAAGAGCAGCCCGACAAAGAAGGCTTTTGGAACGTACATCAAGTTGAATCTGAAGCCGTATTCACTCAAGTTTCCAATGAGGGAAATCACAGCTACTGATAGCAGGAAAAAGCTCGCCTGTGTTACCACTCCGATTATAAACGGATCATCTTTTTTCTTTGAGACTTCTCCAGCTATTATGAAGCTTGGGATTAAAACAAAAAGCCAGAGGGCGAGAGCTGTAATCAGCTCAAGCATTTCCATTACCTCTCGAAATTTATTTCAATAAGCTTTCCACCAGTCATTTCAAGAATTTTGTTTTCAAGATCTTCGAGGGCCATATTCTCAAGCTCTAGTTTAGCTGAAATCTTCATGATGTACTCTTCCTCACGCTTATCACAGCTCCCCTCGAATGGTTTTGTAACAATGATCTTCTTTAATTTGCCAGTTTTGTCATCAACTTCTCCAATTAGAATCCAGCATAACGACTGCCTTTCAGTGCTCATGCACTCGAGTTCGGCATTTAACCAAATGTTGTTTTTAAGAGTTAACACCAACAGCTCTCCACAGGATTCCCTTGTTGTGCTTATATTGAAGTTCAGCATTTTTTCGATTTCTTTGCTAAGATTCCTATAGTAGTATCTCAAAACAGTCATCTGAACCATTGAATCAGAAATTCCAAGAACTTTATGGCATGTATGATTAACGCGGTACTCAATCCAAAAATTCCTGAGCTTCGTTAAATTATTGCGGTAATACGCCTGAAGTTTTATATACACGATGTCTTTATCCTTTGGTTTCACATAGTCTTTATGCCATACCCAGAAAATCCTTGTTTTGACATCATAGTTTGCGTCTAAGTTCCAAGCTGAAATGGACTCAACAGTTATAAAAGCATTTTTGCTTCTCAATTTTTCAAAGAGTTCTGTACTAGTTTGCTTAAAATAGTTAATAGCAGCATATACATCCATACCATATTCATCCCATAAAATCTCAGTAAACTGTTTCTGCTGGTTTTTGTAGTAAGAAATCTCCTGTTCAAGGCCTTGAATTTTGGAATACATTCCTATTGGGAGGATTAGTAGGATAAGCATGACAATCCCAGCTAGTACTATTTTGTATTCCCTGCTCATAGACCCACCATCAGTTTTAATGCTCCAAAGTTTATAAAATTACACATGCATGTGGTTATGCTTGCCTATTGAGCAAATTCTTTAAGAATTCTTACAACTTCATCTCTCAACCTCTTCGGCAGATACTCATCATTAAGATAGCTCTCAGCGTCTTTAAGCCTCTTTTTAATCCACTCAACATCTCCTTTTTTGAAAGCAAACTTAAGTTCCTCTTCGAGCGCTTTTAAATGGCACTCATAAACTGTTTTAGGGTTTGACTATAACATTTGACATTACTTCTAAGCCTTTCTTCTTGAGGCATTCAATTTCAACTAGTTCATGGAACAGCAGGTATTCATTTGACAAAATGTCCTCAGGTGTGTATTTATCGTCCTCATAGGTCTCTGCAGTTAAATATGTGTAAAGTTCTTCAAAGGAAACATTAAACTCCTTCCCAACCTTTTTTTGACAGTCTATTTATTCGTTTTTTGATTTTGGTTCCCATCATCAACAAATATTTTTAAGGCGCTGGATTTAAGCTTTTTTGATGATAAGAAGGGCAAGAATTGAAGATGAGGATATTTTAGAAGAAATACACGCTGGAGAACCTCCATGGGAGAACTTTGAAATTTACCTAAAAGCCATTAGGAACTCTGGTGGAGACATATTTCTTTACGAAGATAAAGGGGAAATTGAGCTTTTACCATTCAATGGGAAAGCTCACATCCATGTTCTCTGGGTTCAAGAGGGATATAGGGGCAAAGGTATCGGTTCAAAGCTTTTAGCATTCGCCGAGGAATGGGCAAAGAAACGAGGTCTGAAAGGACTAAGCGTCATTCCAGAAGACAAGAATGCCATGAGATTTTATGAGAAAAATGGATTTGAATTTAAAGACTGGCAAGTGAAGGTTATGAAGGATGTTGAAGGATGCGATGTAAAAGTAGAGTCCCATTATGACAATCCTCCAAAGTTTCCGAACATTTCAGCCGTTTATACTTCCGGTCTTTTCCTTTGGAACCTCCACAAAAAAGCTCCCCGAGTTAGATTTGGGGACTTTACAATGCTTCTTATTGATGAAGGAAGCTGTGTAAATGCTGTTATCTATGGGAAGAGGCTCAACAGAAGAATTGTAAAAGTTGCTGAGTGTCTTGCTGGAAAAATCAGGAAAAGAATGTTCCTTCAGGTTTGGATGAAAGATTGGAAGATTTTAGAGGAAGAAGGGTTTAAGAGAATCGGTAAAGTTGAGTGGATGAAGAAGATTTTCACTTAAGCGCATCTCTCAATTCTCTGCTCACTATATATTAAGATGAAAAAGCCTACTGCATTCAAAATACCTAATCCAAACACTCCAACAGCCAGCATTGAAACATCAACGCCATGTTCAATCAACCATGCAAAAGTCAGCTGTGATAAGGGAATTATAAGGGTAGACAATGCATCAAAAATTCCCCTGTAAGTGCCGAGCTTTTCAAGCGGGATTATCTTCTGAAACAGGCTGTCAAAGGAAATGTTTAGAATCTGCCTTCCAAAGTTCAGGAGCAAAATCCCGACAAAGAGCAGACCCAACGAAGGCAAGCCTAAAAGCAGAACCGCCAGGCTTTCAAGCAGCATTCCAATGAAGATGGGTTTTGAGATTCCGATTTTACGCTTGTGGGCAAAGAGAGCTATTCCA
Source organism: Thermococcus paralvinellae (assembly GCF_000517445.1). NCBI lineage: Archaea > Methanobacteriati > Methanobacteriota > Thermococci > Thermococcales > Thermococcaceae > Thermococcus > Thermococcus paralvinellae. Next base: position 1,216,330 of record NZ_CP006965.1, read on the forward strand.
GAAGCACCAGCTAAGCTTCCTAAAGTTCCAACTGAGTTCAGCAGACCGTAAATGACTTCTCCTTTGGTCAAACTTTTGAGAGTGCCAAAGACAAAAATCCTTGCTGGTGCTATTGCAAAGTTGAAGAGCAGAACCAACGCAATTCCTGCAAAAATGACTTTGCGAGAAATTTCAAATTGAACTGATTTGCTTTCTTTTTCAATCGTTTTTCCTGTCTCACTGGAATGTTAATGTATGGAATGAGAAGCAGGGCCCCAATTAAGAGAAGAAGTGCATCCAAAAGCATGAGCCTAACTCCAAAGAGGTAAGCAAGATAGCCCACAACAGGGAACCCAAGAAGAGAAGTTACCTCTCCGATAGTTTGTACTTTTGCGTTGAGCTTTTGAAGCTCAGATTCTTCAAAAGTCATGGAAGCTATAAGCGTAAAGCCGAAGTATCTATGGAGAATATCAAGAGCCGAGATTAGTGAAATTAAGAGGTAAAAGGCCCAAATGTTTGAGGCAAACTTTATTATTGTCAGAGCAAAGAAAGACTGAATGAACAATGCGAGAAAAGCGAGCCTAACTTTTTTTCTCGGTCTTATCAAGAAAGCGACCCATCAACGGAGGAAATATAACCCAGGGAAGCATGGAAGCAAATGAATAACCCGCAACACTCAGGAGGAACTCGTTTGGTTAAGAAGATGCCAAGGTAGGACAATGCTTTCAATTGCATCTCCAATGACTCTGAGTACAGTTGTGATCAGTAGGAGTGTGTAGAGTTTAGATTTCATTGAAGTCACCATTAACTTCCTTTTACTTTTTGGAGTTACCTCAGATAAAAGTTATAAATTTTCTGGAGAACTTTAAATATGCCGTTCACACCTTTCCATTTTGGGTCAGCGTTATTATTTGCAACGCTCTTTGGGTATTTGGATTTCTTAACTTTCATGATTGCTAATGTAATTATAGACTTTGAACCCTTCTTGGTTCTGAGCTTTGATTTGGATTTACGCTATGGCTATCCACTTCACGGCTTTTTCCACACCTTCATCGGAGGCTCTCTGGTTGCCTTAGCTTTGGCGGAGGTTATGGCAAAATTTTACAAACATTTGGGAAAAGAGATAAATATCAAAAAGCTTAGAATCACAGCATTGAGTGGAGTTTGGCTTCATATAGTTCTTGATTCTTTCATCTACACGGACATAAAGCCCTTTTTTCCTCTGAGCTGGAATCCGTTTTATGGTGTATTTTCTGCTTCCGAAGTTTACGGATTTTGCATAGGAGCTTTTTTGCTAGGAGTGCCCTTATATTTGCTGAGAAAAATCAGAGCATCTTCCTGAACACTAAAACGTCAGGCTCCTTAAAGTTAGTCCAGTTCTTAAAGCCAAGCTCTTTTAGGGGTTCAATCAAGTCTCTTCTCTCCTCAGGAAGCATTATATCAATGCTATCATAGCCAATTTTGCTTGCTTCAAAACTCATCGCAGGCAAAAGGGTCTCTATGCTCTCAGCAGAAAGCCTAAAAGGTGTAAATGTGGGCTCATTTTCATGCATTGGGACATAAGAGAACTTAACTCCACTGTATTCTCTAATTTCTGCCTTTTTGTTCAGCCACTCAAGACTTTCTTTGCATTTATGCAGAAACTTCCAGCCATATGGAATATAGTCGCTGTACTCAAGCTCACTTAAAGATTCAATTTTTGTCCTCTTTGGCTCGATTTTTTCACCGAGAGGTTTTTGGAGATAATAAAATCGCTCTACGACCTTAAACCCATCTTTCTTTGCCATAGCAATGCTCTCTTTGTTGAGGAAATAGGTTGAGAACTCCAGTGCATCTATAGCGCCTTTCTCTGCCAGCTCTTTTCCTTTGTGAAGCATGAAATTATGAAGAATCCTCCCAAAGCCGCGCTTTTGGTAGTTAGGATGAACTCTAAGACCTTCAAGCCAGCCGACTTTGTCAGGTAAGATTGTAAGCTTTGCCGTTCCGATAACTTTTCCTTCCAGCTCAAGGACGTAGAAGTTTCCACCTTTTAACCAGGTCTCAAAAACTCGAGCGAGGTAGTCCTCACCTTCCCATGTTAAGCGGGCTATCTCCCCAATAAAAGGCTTATCTTCTGGTTTAGCTTCCCTAATAAGAGGCTCCATCTCTATCCCCAAACCTTATTTATGAGTTTCGAGGATATAAAGCTTTGAGGTGTTGAGATGATTTCCCAAACTCACCTTAAAGTTCTCCGCAAGCTATATGAGCGGTTAAAGGATAGTGATGTGAACTGGGTTGTTACTGGAAGAAACGCTTTGTACAAATTAAAGGTATGGAAATTCCAGTTTTGGATTTAGAATATGAGTATCAAGCCTATCTCAAGCTGGGAAGGATTAAAAAAGCGAAGATACTGAAGAAGTTTTTAGAGGAGAGAAAAAATGAGAGCAGTCACAAATAGTTTAAGTCTTTCGTGCGACCACTATTATGCGTGGCGCTTTTAGTGAGAGTTCCCTCCCATCAAAGCCCCCATAAACCTTTTCTATCTTAAAGCCAGCTCTTTTGAGAATTTCCATTAGCTCTGTGTATGTGTAAATCCTTAAAGAGTACTCAACAACCCTTCTTTGGGTATTTCGAATGATTATTCTTCTGACGTGCATCCTTCCAGTTAGAATATCAAAGCTCGGCATGTCAATCATCAAATTTCCACCCTTCTCAAGCACGGAGCACGGAGAAAGATGCTTAACTACGAAATCTCTATTTGGAACATCAAGGCAAAAAAGTCCATTTGGCTTTAAGGCTTTGTAAACGTTTTGCAATACTTTAAAGTTCTCCTCGTCACTAAAATAACCAAATGATGTGTAGAGAAGCAAAACTATGTCAAATTCTTCTTTAAAGTTTGTTTCTCTCATGTCCCCTTTCATGAACTTAACGCTTACTCCTTGTTCTTCTGCTTTCTTTCTTGCGATCTCTAGGAAACCCTCCATTATGTCAACGCCAACTACTTCATGCCCTAACTCTGCCAGCTTTATCGCATGTCTCCCAAAGCCACAGGCTAAATCAAGGATTCTCTTTGGCCCCTTCAATTCAAGAGCTTTTACCAGAAACTCGACTTCCTTTTGCGTTCTCTCCTCGGTCAGCTTTTCTGAGTAGAAGTACATGTAGTCATCAACGTCAAAGACTTCCTCGATATTAAAGGTCATCCTATATTCCCCCTTAAACTATTCACAACTTCCACAGTCCTCCTTGCTAAATAATCAACCAATATTTTTACAGTTTTTCCTTATTCATACCTAGACACACAGATTTTCACTCCCCTATCTTCTTAACATATCTTCCAGCAATCCACCCAGCCAAAACTCCTCCAATAATGATTAAGTAAGGATAAGCTAAAGCTATTAGAGTTTTGATTTTCTCAGTAATATATCTCCAAAAGAGCGGGACAAGCAACCAGATTATAAGCACGGCAATCCATATCCGCTTCATTTCTTAACCCTCCTCTTCTGAGACCATTTCCAGCTTTTCTCAAAATCTTTTCTAAGGAGCACTCCGAGGAAAATTTTCTTGTTCCCTAGGATGATGGCCACATTTGTGCCACCCTAAGCGATCATCAGGAGCATCCAAGCGATTATTGGGACTCTCAGACTTCCGGTGTGGTATGCCACATAGTATATCACTAAGGCAACACTGCTCATATAGAGAGCAAGCCCAAGAGCCTGAAGCGCGTTCATTTCAATAATCAGGTTTAGGATATGGGCAAAGCCCCAGAAAACCATCGGAAAGATTATTGCTCTTCTTGCTCCAACGAATTTGGACGTTCCAAGGTAGAGAGTATTGACTGAGAGGATTTCAATGAGATAGTAAATGTATTCGGAGGTGAGTCCCAAGAGGGCTAAAGGTTTATTTTCTCCAGCCAGTTTTAGGTGAAAGTTAAACTCCCGCAGAATTTGGAGCTTGTAACTGGAAACACCCACGCAGATCACTTCAATGATTATAAAAGGTACTAAGAGTACTATCCCTAGAATCAGTCCTCGTTTCCCCAGACTACCCTGGTACAGGCTGGAGAACCTCAGACCAACGGCAGAAGTAAGTATAAAGATCATCAAAATCCGCAGACCACTTATAGCCCATACCTTAGTAAGGTATTGGAATGATGTTTGGGACTTTATGTGACCTGTTATCGAGTAGAACACTCCAATAACCGCAAGCTCGAGGCCCCAATGGACGAAAATGAACCATGTGACTGTAAAGAGGAGTAAATTTCGTGATAGGGATTTTTCAGTTGGCATATCTAATACCTCCTTATACATGTGAGATGTATTATTTACGACGCAAAAGAGTTTTAAATATTTACGCTTCTTAGTTATGCTGGTGATGTTATGAACAAGGGTATAAAAGGAGTCGTTGCAGGCATTGGAATAATGCTGACCTTCGATGTGCTGACGTTAATGCTCCGCCGGGAGATTGGTTTTGTGCCCATTGGACTGATAATCTTCATCCTGATGTATCTCATAGTACGTTTGATAGGTTATACCCGTGAGGACGTGGGTCTAGCGGGCCCCTTTGACTGGAAGCTTCACGTTGCACTGCCAATTGCTTTCGTATTTCTGAACTTCACATGGATTCTGCCCTTTGGCGTTGGAATAAAGAGACTCCATCCTCTAATCTACATTGCTGGATTGATAAAGTACCTGATATTCGTTGCACTCTATGAGGAGCTCCTGTTTAGAGGAATAATTCAGCGCGGGTTTGAGCTGTGGAAGGGACCAAAAGCTGCTGTTATCCTAACGGCTATAATCTTTGGCTTAAGCCACATAGCATCTAGATTCACCTTCGAACTGACCTTTATCAACTTCTGGCGCATCTATAATCCCTTACTCTTTGGCTTCGTCTGGAGCATTTATAGGTGGAAATTCAGGCGCATAGAAGGGCTAATCCTTGCACACGGCCTCGGCGACTTCATCGACAGAATCCTAACGCTCGAAAGATCGGAATGGCTTTTGAACACAACAGCTGGGCACATATACATGGTTGTCGCCTACACTCTCGTGCAACTGGTGACATTTTACACCTACCTGAAGCTTGGAAAGAAATACAGCCTGACGGAAGATAACAATGCTCTAGTCTAATAGGAGAGAAGCTGGACTGCCATTTCCATCCTGTCTCTCTTCTCCCTAACTCCAAGTGCAATGTTCTTTCCGAGCGCTTCTACCCATCCACCCTCCCAGAGCTTCTTTTTCCAGACTAACTTTCCGTCGAAGTCAAGCTTGGCAACAATGGCACTCCCATCGAGTTCTCCACCAACGAGTATTCCATCGCTAAGGATTTGAATGGCCGTTCCAGTACCCTCTCCGAGCATTGCCTCCCAATTCCCAATTAGGGAAACCCAAAACCCTCCATTTTTGTCGCCCGTAATGAGGATTTTGCCGTTCAGATCTGTGACATCTAGTGCTATTCCTTCCCCGAGAGTTTTCTCTCCGATTGTGTTTCCTTCCTCATCGAGCTCAAAAGTTATTACACTCCAGCCAGCATCTTTCACGCTTCCTATCAGAGTGGAGCTGCCTTTGCCTTCAATGAGGCCCCCAAAAATTGCATCCTCCCAAGAACTGAGTGTTCTCTTCCAGAGCGGGTTGCCCTTAAGGTCTGTCTTCATGACGAAAAAACCTCTTCTGCTACCATCCGAGACCTCACCACCCAAAAGAATGCCGTCATCAAGGGGGACTATTGAATATACACACTCATTGCCAAGGATTCTGTATTTCCTTTCCCAGATTTTGTTTCCATTCCCATCTATCTTTGCAAGATATGCCTTCCAATTCTTTCCACCCTCTGGAGTGGCTATTCCTTCACCAGCCCCGCCTATAAGATAATCACTATTTATTTTGACTATCGAATGCCCCTCCCAGTCATTTTTGCCGCCAAAGAGCTTGAACCACTCGAGTTCCCCTTCCTTATTCAGCTTGAGGAGCATAATCTTGTAGTTCTTATTTCTCACGCTCCCAATGATTAAAATGCCGTCTTCCATAGATACTCCAGCTACTGGAACAGTTTCTTTTCCAAATGTGTAGAGCCTCACGGTTTCACCCCCACAGTTACAACATTAAAGGTTCCCAAATAGTGCGTCTCCACTTCAAACCCGACTTTTCTAAGGATGAACTCCACAATCCATGGTGCCCAGACGTTAATCTTCACTCTAAAGAAATAGCCCTTCTCAAGGTTAATGAAAAGCCGCTCTACTTGGCCCTTTGTCGTATCGAGGGAAACATGGAAAGAAATGAATGGATCTTCAACGAGCGCATCTCTATAGCCTTGATGGAGCAGTCTAACCCAGTCTGCATATTCAAGGAACAGAACCCCACTAGGTTTGAGAACCTTGAAAGCCTCTTGGACAATTTTATCAAAGTCATAGATGCTTAAATGAGGAAGAGGATTCCCTAAAAGCGCAACTAAATCAAAGTTCTCATTTGGGAAATCGAGTTTTCTTGCGTCCATAACTCTAAACTCCGCTTTATATCCAAGCTCTTCTGCAATTTTCTTTGCTTTCTCTATGAGTTCTTCTTGAAGGTCAATTCCAATAACCTCAAACCCTAAGTCTTCGAGAGCAAAAGTCGAGATTCCCATGCCACAGCCAATATCCAAAGCCTTACCGCTTTTGATGGGGAGGAATTTTCCAAGTAAGGCTTTCTGCTTCTCCATTCTTTTCTTTCCAACTTCAGTTCTTGGATCATATATCCAGAGCTTTTCCTTATAAGTTGGTTCAAAAGTCTCTCCAAGGTTTTTGAACATGGTATCACCTCATTCGAGCAATAATCAAGTCATTATCCTTAAACTCAGCCTCAAAGCCGTTCTTCTCAAAAACATAGCGCAGAATCCACGGCGACCAGATGTAAAATTTGTCTCTTGAGAATACTCCCTTTTCAAAATCGATAAGCAGCCTCTCAAGGTATCCCTCATAAACGTTTACATCAACGTTTATTCTAACCAACCCCTCAGCCTCAAGCCCTGGCTGGTTAAAGCCTCGGATAAGCGTCCAAAGGAAGTCACTTTCTTGAATTACAATGTGGCCTTGAGGCTTTAGGACTCGTCTAACTTCTTGCAAAATCTTATCAAAATCCCAGATGCTAAAATGTGCCAGCGGATACCCAAGCAATGCAACAAGGTCAAAGGTGTTTTCTTTGAAGTTTAGATTTTTAGCATCCATAGTATAAAATTCTGCCTTCGAGCCTCGTTTTTTCGCTAGCTCTTTGGCTCGTTCAACGGCTTTTTCTTGAATGTCTATCCCAATAACCTCAAAACCAAGCTCCTCTAAGACAAAACTGCTTAGTCCAGCGTTGCAGCCAATGTCCAAAGCTCTGCCGCTTTTAATAGGTAAGTGTCTTGAAAGGATCTCCATTAACTCCGCAAATCTTTCCCTACCTCTCTCGCTTTCTATATCGTATTCATCTTGGGTTTTTTCGTAAAAAGGAGAATCGGTATAGCCGAGATTCTTGAACATAGCTTCACCCGAAATTACTACATGAGAAAGTTTTAAAACTCTTTTGGATTAGTTAGAAGAGGGGAGCTTGAGTGGACTTTCTCAAACTCTACTATGAGGAAGCCTTCAAAGTGTTCTATGAAGCTGGCGGGAGTGAAGAGGAGCTTTACTGGCTCGTCAGCAGTATGCTAGTCAGATACCCAGCATACAGAGATGAGCTTAAGGTTAGGAGAAAATTGATGGATTGGATAATCCAAGAGACTGAAGGAAGAGTTCTTGACGTCGGTTGTGGTCTTGGAATTTTGACGTTCAGGATGGCACTTAAAGATGAAGTTGAAAAAGTTATGGGTATTGATAAGAGTCAGGAATTGGTAGATTTCTGCAACCGTTTGAGAGACAGAATCACCAGGAAAGCTGAATTTTTATATGGCGATTTTTTAGAGGTTAAGCTTGGAGAAGGAGAAGAATTTGACTTCATTGTTTTCCTCTACACGCTTCACGATTATGAGCCAAAGCCATTTCTTGAGAAAGCGCTTGAAGTATTGAGTCAAGATGGAAAGATTATTATCGGCGATTTTGACATAGATGGACTTAGAGAAAAAATCAGAACATTTGCACAAAAGAATGAACTGAAAATCGCTAAGGATATCACCGTTGGAAAGACAAAGACGCATGGAGATTTTTATGAAGCATTTTTAATGGTCATTGAAGGTGGTTAAGATGTGGCTCGGAAAAGGTCGTGAAATAATAAAGCCCCCAGGAAGCAAAACTGAAAAAGAACCTTACGAGAAGTATTTAATAGTCTTCACTGATATCGCGGCAAATTATGCCAAGCAATTGCTGAATGATGTGGAACTTAAAGAAGAGTGCACTTATGTTCGTCGAGCTTTTGTCGGTGAGTACAAAGGGAAGAAAATCTATGTCCTAAATCCCTACTTTGGGTCACCAGCATCGGTCTTCGCTCTAGAAATCGCAATAGCTCAAGGTGGAAAAGAGTTCTTAGTGGTTGGAGAAGCAGGTGCAATAAAGGAAGGAGTTACAATCGGCGATGTTATACTGCCAACTTGGGCTTTAAGGGAGGAGGGCACAAGCTATCACTATATGCCCCCGGATTACATACCAAAGCCCAGTGAGAGGCTGTTTAATGTACTTGAAAAAGAGGTAAAGCACCAAATTGGAAGAAAACGAATTAGTGTCTTTAAGGGGGGCATATGGACGACGGATGCACCGTTCAGGGAGACAGAGGATAAAGTTAGGGAATATTCAAACCGAGGAATTCTCGGCGTTGAAATGGAGACTTCAGCTTTGATGAGTGTTGCCAGCTTTAGAAGAGTTGATTTGGCAGTTGCATTGGCAGTATCAGATGAACTTTATAAAGAAAAATGGAATCCAGGATTTGGAAGCGGAAAGTTGAAAAGAACGGAAAAACTTTTGGTTAAAGCTGCCTTAGGAGCATTAGTATCTCCTTAAAAATATTGGCCTTAAGCTTTCTCCAGATTTTTGCCATTTCTATCATCATCTTCAAAAAGCTAATAAGCCAAAAAGATAGCACAAATTATAAGGTGATACTCATGGAAAATGGAATTGAAGAACTTGCTAAACTTTGGGAGTCCATTGTTCCAGGGGAAAGTGTCCTAGCAGAATACGACTCCCTGGTGCTTCCCTACAAAGGATTCCACTATTTAATCAGCTGGGCCAGAGAGAAAGGTTATCACATTGTTATTATTGATGTTCTTGACACACTTTACCTGTATAAAACCCAGATTCAACTTGCTGGTTTAGATGCTAATCTTCTTGATAGTGTTGATGTTATTAAAATCGGTGGACGGTTAAACGTGGGAATTTCTCGTGCCAGACTTCCAGCCAATGATGTTCCAAAACTCCTCAAAGAGTTTGACCTAGTATATAACTCACATCTCTCAGAGATTGAATGCGAGAAAAGCATTGTCATTGTCTTGGGTCTTTCTAAGCTGTTGCTGCTTGCTGAATCAAAATTTGAAGGTCTCATGATCATTGACTTGCTCATTAAGTATACAGGGACGCAGAGAAGAACAGCATTCTACTTTGTGAATGTAGATGTCCTAGAAAACAGCTCTCATTATCTAGTCCCCCTTCTAGAAGAGCTAGCGACCACAGTGATAAAGGTAACGCGAGCAAGAAGAGGAGATGACACTGAACCATATGTATATGTTAAGGTCGTAAAAGCAGTTAACGCTGAGGTAGAAGGCATTAAAATCAAGCTTTAATTTGACTCTCTAACCTGATTTTAACTCTTTATTGTTTTATTTGAAAGATCTGAAAGCTCGTTTTAGAAAACAGAATAGGTTAACAATCGCTTTAAACAAAAAAGCATCCAAAGATAAAAAACAATAGCTGTACTTGTGTACTAACAATGTAATGTAAAACTACATAAAACCTTTTTACTCGATATCTTAACTGGACTTGCCTTATTGGGAATAACAGATTTGTCAAGAAAAATCAGAAAAAGAAAGAAAAACTAATCAACCCCCATATCCTGTCTCCATTGGGGTGCTTATTATCTGCTCGTACTGGTCTTGAGGCAACACCTGTGGCTGATAAGTTATGCCATAGTTCTCAAGGTTCCTAACGAATGCTCTTAGATGATTTCTTGAGCCCATCATAAGATTCTCATAGACGAACTTTATATCTTCGTTGTCGCTCTTTGCGAGCCATTCCTCCAAATCTTTGATGTCAACCTCTTCAATGAGTGCACCAACTTTGAGGGCATCCTTAACACTTTTGCTTCCTTCAGCAACGAGCTTGTCATAAAGTGCCTGAATCTCTGGGTTTGTGAACTCGCCGATGCCGTTGTCTCCCACAGGGTCAGTTAGATTGTACTTCTCAATCAAAGCCAGCACCATGTCCATATGAGTCTGTTCACTCCTCGTTGCGATGTTGTAAAATATCGGCAGTCCCCACTTCTCATAAAGTGTTAGATAAACGTCCCTTGCAAGCTTCTCCTCCTCACGCATCCAGAGGATTCCGTCTATTTCCTCTTGGGTAAGCTCCTCAACCGGATATGAATTGACTAAATCAGCAACTGCTTGATAGCCTGTAGGTGTTGTAACCATCCCACCTCCAGCACCCGCATTTTCAGGGGGTCCCATTGGTTGACCTACAGCAGTTTGAGTTGCAGTTTCAGTGACTGTTGTTGTCTGAGTAATCGTTTCTGTGTTCGTTAAACAGCCAGCCGCTATTGTGAGCAGCATAATTCCAACCAGCATCAAACCAAACAAATTCTTCCTCATGGTTAAATCCTCCATCCATATGTAACTTTGTTATTACATATGCTGCTTGGGTTTATAAAGTTTTTGGTTCACAGTTAAACAATAGGCTTATATCACAATAATGCAAAAGTTCTAAGTATGAAAAATGATATCAAAATCGCTCTGACACTTATCGTGCTGGCAAATATCCTGAAGAAGTCGCCAGTATACCTACTTTTATACCTTCTAGCTTTTATCATCCTTTCATGGAGAGCCTGGAAATCACTGCCAAATCTCTTCTTCTGGGCATTCATAGTTGGATTCTCAGCTGAGATTGTTGGCACACATTTATGTCTTCCCTTTGGATGTTATGAGTACGTAAACCTAAGGCCTCAAATTTTTGGTGTTGGGTTGTTTGTTCCTTTTGCGTGGGGAATTTTTGGAGCAGTGGCATATCTAACAGCAAGCTATTTCTTTAAGAACCGGAGTCAGAGACTTCTTTTCGCTGCTTTGCTGATGGTGATTATAGACTTTTCAGTGGACCCAATAATGACATCTTGGAGAGCTTGGGTCTGGAAGACAACAACAGAAATAAATTGGTTTAGTATTCCATGGACAAACTATTTGGGCTGGTTTGGGGTATCATTAATATTCTTCTATCTGTATGAGCGTTTTTCGAACCCCCAAATTGAAAACGAGCTTCTAAAACTCGGCCCCTTAATTTACTTTCTGGAGATGTTAACCTTTGCAGTTTATGCTCCAGCAAGCGTGAGAATACCTACAGCAATTGCATTTGTAATTTCGATTGTCGTAGTTCTACCAGTGTATTTTTGGAGGATGAGAGTATAAATTTAAAAAAGACAACCCAAACTATCCCTCCTTAACCTCGATTTCAACGATTCTCTCCTCGCTTAGCTTTATCATGACTTTGTCTCCCTCTTTCAGGATCAGAACTTTGTAAATTAGCTCATCGCTTAGCTCGTTTGCGCTTAGGTAGATGGTCTGATTGCCGACCAAGATAATCCAGTGAGTGTTACCGTCCTTAATGTATGAATAGATTCCCTTAACGATGCCGCTGATTTCCTGAACTTTTGCTCCAACCTGCCCGTAGAGAAGAAAAGCCCTTACATCTTCCTCACTTTCAAAGATTTTAACCTCTTTCGTCTCGGCATTTACAAATGCTATCTTTGCAAGTCCGGAACCACTCCTTGGGATTATAGCTACTCTCCACCACAGCTCACCATTCAGAAAGACAGGAATCGGCTCAACCGCCATGAACTGGCTCCAGTCAAAAGTTGGTAAGGCTTTCTTGATATAGTCAATTGCTTTAACTGGTCCTGTTAGGGGTGTCTCAAATTTGACCTAACTCATTTCTCCATTCTGTGCATTAATCAGGTAAATCGCCGCCAGTCCATGAGCCTTTCCGTACGGCTCAACTGCTACCATCCAATATTCCTTGCCATCGTTTGCTATCACCAAGAAAGGCTGTCTATTTCCCTGGTTACTGACATCTATAAGCTCTATCTGGTTCTCGTGATGAAGCCAGAGATTCTTTATGTTTGCAAAAGCGCTCTCCTTCCAGTAATTCTGAGCATTTACAATCTTCCTCGTGAGACTTTCTGGAAAGATTGGAAAATTCCTTAGCCTCTCATCCTTCAGCGCTTCCTCTGGGCTTAAATCCTCAACATTGCCCTCTTCATCCACTACCAAAACTCCACCCCATTTAGGCACCGTGTAAAAAACACGGAATTTGTAGGAGATGTAGGGAACGACTATGTAGAGCTTGTCATTGTAGTACAATGCTCTAGGAATGTCAAGATCAATTAGGTAGTGCTTTTTGTAGAGAACCCACTCAAGATTATCGAAAATCTGCATTCCTGGACCAACTTGAAGTTCTTGTTCAATTCTCTGTATCCTAGCTTGAGTTGTATTCATATCTACGAATAGGACTCCTTTGTCCTTGAGTCTTATAGCGTTCCATGCACCGTCTGGAATTATGAAAAATCCCCAAACTGGTGTACCGTCTCTTATTGTTAAATGCGAAGCTCCCAAAGTGTAGCGCGCATATTCAATAGTGTCAACAGCGTATCTGTAAGCGGTAAGCTTTGGAAGGATTCTTATCTTGCTACTGGAAAGCTCAAGCTCGTTTGAAACCTGCATTGGATGATATTCCTTATACAAAGCAGTGTTCGAGAAAGCATTTGCTAAAATTGAAAATCCAAAGAACAATATTAACAGCACGATAGAGATTCTAGTTATCAAGAGGTTCCTTCTAGTGGGCATTACTTTCGCTTTGATACCATATATCAAAAGCACGAAAAATGCAACAGCCATGTAAATTAACGAGGGGTTTTTGTAGAAACCCATAACAATCCCATGGAACCAAGGCCGGAAAAACCAGAATAAAGCTGCAAAAATTAAGAGTATGAGACCTGTTCCAAATTCTTCCCTCTTCACGAATCTCACCTATTTTTTAATTGTGAGAAGAGTTTATAATAATGTCTGAGATAATAAAACTGGGAGTAACAATGGTGGTTCCAAAGTTCATAACTGACAAAGTTGCATTCTCCCCAATGCCATATCCCGAGGACATTCCAGAGCTTGTGAAAGAGTTTCAAGCCGTCGTAGTGCTGACCTATGAATATGAGCTTCCATACAACTTGGAAGATTGGAAAAAGCACGGTGTGGAAGTCCTTTACAGCCCAATTGAGGACTTTTCAGCCCCCACGTTAGATCAGCTAATTGAAATCGTCAAATGGATTGACGAAAAAGTTAAGGAAAGTAAGAAAGTTCTTATTCACTGCTTTGGGGGAAGTGGAAGGAGCGGAACCATCGCTGTGGCTTATCTCATGTACTCCCAAGGCTTAAGCTTGAGAGATGCTCTTATCAAGGTTCGTTCACTTAAGCCCTCAGCAGTTGAAACATGGAGCCAGATGGATATTCTTAGGAAGTTTGAAAGGTATCTAAAAGAAACATTAAGAACTAAGACATAACTTTAACAAACAACTATTGACCCACTTTTTTAAATGAGAACTTATCCCCTGTTTTTTCTTTTGCTTCACCAATGAGAAACTCAAATATTTCAGGACTGAACTCTGGAGTTAAGGCTTTGGATACCACAACGTCTTCCACTATTCCATTTCTAGTTATCTGACTCCTAAAGTCAATTACATAGTCACTGATATCAACGACTCTAGCAACAAAATGCTTAGATACTGCATCCTTATTGACTAAAAGAAGGGTCACTGATTTTGGAAACATCTCCATAAACTTTGCCAAATCAAAGTACAACAACTTTAACGCAGTATTTTCTCCAAAGAAAAATGCTAGTCCATCCAAAGTGTAAACAACCCGGAGTAGCAGTCTATCCCCAAGATTCGGCAAAACTTTCTCTTGATAAATAAGGAACGTCTTAGGATTAATAGTTTCCTCTCCAATGTGGCCTGACAAGGTGTATACAAACGGATATCTAGGTGGAACGCCATATCTTGAAGAGAAGTAATCAATAATCACTAGATTTCCTTTTTCTCCCTCGGAAACAACATCTAACCCAGCAAATTGCGCTCCTCTAATTACTCTGCCGATAGGGTAGCTGTAGTTAGAGACGACACCAAGGTCTCCACTCTTAATCCTCTTTGCGAGAATGTGTAACGCAAAATACTGAGCAAATGAATAAGTGTCATACAATATTGCCATTGTTGAACCTTGTGACAATCCTCCCCCCATAACTTCATCCAACTCGTTATAAAGCGTTTTCACTCTCATGCACATCACCTCACACTCCTTAATAGAATTGCAAGCCATTAAAATAAAAAAACTTTTTGTAAAAATAATCACAATTGCTTAAATCATATCCGAAAATTGAACCAAATTACAAAAAGTCCATTCGAATACAAAAATAGCAAGACCAACTATGTATATGTCAAACTAGATATGAACTATCAAGCCATCATAAGCAACTCTGACATTATCCCCATACTTCTTTCTAACATGCGCTAAGAGCTGGAGGAAAGGTAAATTTTTATGAGATATATGAGAGAGGTAAACCTTCTCAGCAACTTCAAGTCCGATCTTAGCTCCCTCATCAACGTTATTATGATAAGGATCATCTACACCAGGAGCATATGTGGCATCAACTACAGCCACTCTTGGAGGTTTTTTCTTTAAGATATCCAGAGTCTCTGGAGGAATGCCTTTCGTGTCATATAGAAGGGCGAATCTTTCTCCATCTTCTTCAATTAGAAAACCCACGGTTTCAACTTCATGGTTTAACCTGAGAGCAGTGATTCTTAGGGAGTCAATTTTCAAAACATCACCAGCTTTTATTGTCTTTGGCTTCAGATTCTTTGGATCATTTAAGATCAATGCATCTGCATGGCCTTTTGGAGCGTAAAGCTCCGTTTTCTGTGCCATCCATCTAAGCTTATACAAGCCATAAATGTGGTCGTGGTGCCAGTGTGTAAGAAGAATGCCCTTAAGGGGAACATGAAGGAGGTCTCTTATGTCCGTTCCAACATCAATTAAGATTGCCTCATTGTTTTTGGTTATTACTGCCAATGTTGAAGGTTTTCTTTGAGCAAAACCCAATCTACGAGCCTCTTTACAAGTTTTACAAGTGCAGAGATGAGCTGGAATACCTTCAGACCCTCCAGTTCCTATGAAATAGATTATCATTCAACCACCTATTTTATGGCCATGAAATACTTATTTATAAATTTTGCTGAATTCGACCAAAAGAACTTTATTCTCAGATGATTAGTACATTTCGGTAAAAATGAAGCCAAAGCTCATAGCTGATATGATGCTTGGCCGTTTAGCTAGATGGTTAAGACTTTACGGCTATGACACAGTGTATGGAGTTAAAGACGATGACAGGATTATTGAAATTGCTGAAAAAGAGGGTAGAATAATTCTCACACGAGATGAAGAACTAGCAAAGAGAGCAAAGAATGTTATTTTGATAAAATCAAACAAATTTGAGGAACAGATAAAACAGCTTATGGAGCTTGGATTCACATTCAATGAACTGTTCCCAGAGAATGCAAGATGCCCAAAATGCAACGGACTGATAAAAGGGATACCAAAGGATAAGATAAAAGACAAAATTCCTCCAAGAGTTTACGAAAAATACAACGAATTCTACATCTGCACAGAATGTGGTCAGATTTACTGGCCTGGACGACAGTGGGAGGAAATGGTAAAGATCGACAAAAAGCTGAGGGAAGAAATATGAAGTTCGAAGAATGGGAACCATTTTACAAAGAGATAGTTAGTACAATGGGTTATGATGTAGTGAAAGATAGAGAAGCAGCAAATGTCCTTCGAGATCTGCTTCTCCAAAATAGAAATTATATAAAACCTGATTATATAAGAGAGCTAATTGAAGACAAAAGAGTGTATATTTTCGGGGCTGGGCCAAGTTTGGAGCTTGCTTTGAAGTACCTGTCATTTAAAGATGGGATTAAGATCTCTGCAGACGGGGCAACCTCTGCGCTTTTGGAGTTTGGATTAATCCCAGATATCATTGTCACAGACCTCGATGGAAATGTTGAAGATATAAAGAGAGCCGACAGACTTGGAGCTTATATTGTAGTTCATGCGCATGGAGATAATATCGAGAAGCTAAAAGAATACGTCCCACAGCTTGAAAAAGTTCTTGGAACCTGCCAGACGGAGCCTTTAGACATAGTTTACAACTTCGGCGGCTTTACTGATGGGGATAGGGCTGTTTTTCTAGCGGAAGAGCTTGGGGCAAAAGAGATAACATTAGTTGGGTTTGACTTTGGGGATATTGTTGGAAAATGGAGCAAGCCGCATTTAAAGGGACACACGCCCATCTGGGAATCAAAGAGAAAAAAGTTTGAATTTGCCCAGAAGCTTTTGGAGTGGTTGAAGAAAAATGGAAGGGCAAAGATAGAGCGTATAGTGTGCCGCCCGCTTGACTATGCCATGTCCGAGTGTTATATCGAAAGATAGCTCAGCCACTCCCGTAGTCATCACATATCAGATGGTCAAAGTGTCATCATTGCCCAATAAACTTTTTAAAGTTGTAAATTTTATATTTTATGGTGGAGTACATGGCAGATGTTGAGACAGCGAAGCTTCTTATAAGGATTGGGAGCATCTTGGCAATAATTGAGCCTGTGATTATTGCAGTGATTCTTTTGATAACAATAATAGGAATAATACTTGCAATTCCACTAATGTTCCTCGGATATTGGATACACAAGCGCTCTGACGAGGTTATTGCGCTGATTGAAGAAGGGAGATATAAAGAGGCAAAAGACAAGCTGATAGTTCCAATGGTAGTTGCTCTGATTTTGACAAGCAGGCTTGGTGGAATCTTAATGCTACTTGGCCTTGTTATACTACCTTCCTCAAATAAACAACAGGTTACAACTCTCTGAGCTTCTTGACTTTATTTCCTTTTATGCCAATATATCCACTCTTTTCAAGCTCCCTCAAAATGCTGTAGAGAGACTTCTCGGTTGCATTGATTACCATTACTCCTTTTTCTGTTGGGATTTCAAATGGAAATGCCCTCAGGAACTTCTCAATTATCACATCTACAGGGACTTTTTCATTTCCAAGAGCTTTCAGAATTTCATTGGCAACTATGGACTTTCCAATCAAAGCAAAGTACACATTCATGACATCTTTCTCTGGGAAATACTTTGCCGCAATTTGTAGGGCTTGATTTATCCTTTCAATTCTGAGTTCCTTTATCTCAATCTCCCACTCTGAGACTAAATCGATGAAAGCGAACTGCTTTGCAATCTTTTCCACAGCATCAAGTTGCTTTGCCAAGTCATAGGGGAAGCGGAATTGAAATTTTAGCTTTGTAACGTCAATGCCATCTTTCAGCTTTACCTTGTTTTCCCTGATGTCCAAAGCGGAATTCCTCATGAGTTGGTCTATTATATCTCCCATCCAGTAGCCTTCATTCAGCAGATGTTCAAAGGTGTCACCTTCTTTCAAATGTTCAAGGGCATGAATGAGCTGCTCTTTAAACGACTGGAATCCTCTTAAAATGACCTCCTTCTCTTCACCGCTCAATGTCTCAATCTGTGCTCTAATTTCTTCAAGGGTTCCCTCAATCATGTAGCCAATGAATGTCTCATAACCGAGCCTTTCTTTAACTTCAAACTTTATTCCATTAGCCCTTAATTCGCTAATGAATGTTGCTTTAAGAGCTTCATTCTTAGTTGTGAATCTCATACAATCACCAAAACGGAAAGGATAAAAAGACTTATAGACTTTTGCATGATAGGTGGGTAATATGAGTGAGAAGTTGCTCCTTGATGAGACCCTTAAGAGATGGAAGGGCAAGAAAATTGCCTTAGCGGTTAACAGCGAGCACTCATTTATCGGAATCCTCAAGGATTTTGATGAAGAGTCAATTCTGCTGGAGAATGTAACAGATGTGGTTGGAAACAAGGGGAAAGAGCTTTTAGTCAAAATTGATGATGTAAGCTGGATAATGCTGATGGGTGATTAAAATGAAAGCAGTTGCCTTTGTCGGATATAAGAAGAGCGGAAAGACCGCAAGTTTGGAAAGTGTTGCTAAAGTGCTAAAGGAGAGAGGTTACAAAATAGGCATAGCAAAAAGCATGCACACAAATTTTGATAATGAAGGGAGCGATACATGGAGATTCAAGCAAATAGCTGATTATGTTCTTGTGAAAGCTCAGGATACTGATGCTTTTCTGTTCAAAGCAGATGGTATAAATGCATTTTTCTCAGTTATGCCGGAAGTGGATTTTCTTTTACTTGAAGGATTTAAGAGCATAAAACACATACCAAAAATCATCTGTGCCAGAGATGAAAGTGATATCAAAGAGCTCAATGATGGGCTTGCTATAGCGGTGAGCGGTGTCATAGCAAATGAAAAGAGCGAAGAGATTGACGGCTTGCCAATAATAAACGCCCTTGAGGAGTCAGAGAAGCTCGCTGACTTGATTGAGAAAAAAGCCTTCATGCTCCCTAACATTGACTGCCACATGTGTGGATTCACATGCTATGAAATGGCAAAGTTCATCGTTAAGGGAGAGAAAACTCTCAATGACTGTAAGGTCATAAGCTCCAAGCCAAAAGTTGTCGTTAAGATTGATGGGAAAGTTCTTCCAATGAAGGACTGGGTGCAGGAAATGGTGGAAAAAACAATAAGAGGTTTACTTTCCTCGATGAAGGGATATAGGGATGGAAAGATTGATATTAGGATTGAATGATCTCAATTTCTACTTCCTCAATTTTCTCATCATCTTTCAAAATAAATGCCCCATAATTTCCTTTGTTGTCCACAATAAGCCACACATTTCTCCAGAGCTTCATTCCTCTAATGTCCCTCTCTGAAGGAATAGGCTTGCATAAATGGGAGTGAAAGATTCCGACAGGCTCAAGACCCTTTTCATCTGCATAGTCAAGAACCTCAACAATCTCAAGAGGATCTATTTCAAAAGCGGTTGGAGAATTCAGCTTGTTTTTTGTGAACACAGCTTCCTCAACGATGACATCGTTGTCTTTTTGTCTTCCTAGCAGAAAGCCGCATATCTCAATTTTGCTTTCTTTGGCTTTCTCCAGAATCATGAATAAATGTTCATATTTGATGATTAGCCTCATGGATGTTCATTTTTCATCAATGACAATTAAGATTTTCTGTTCATTGGTGCTTATTTTAGTACAAAAACGTTTAAATACGTAAATTATACTTCAACTTAAGACTGCAATGTCTCTAAAGGAGAGGATTACAATGATTGCTCGGATTGTCTATTATAGGCAAAATTCATTACCAGAAGAAGAAATATTGATTGTGAACAGCTTTGAAAAGGCTGTTGAAATTGCAAGGAAAAGGCTTAAACTTGTGAGAGCCGTAAGCTTTGAAATTGAACTCATTTAACGCTCCGCTTTTGTCTTCTTCTCCCTTCTTTTTTTAATCAATTATCTTATTTATAAAGCCGTTTTCTGTAAGATAACCTTTTCTGATTAGCTCTCCGTTTTTATATATTCATAAACTAGTGGCACTCCAGTGGGTATGCTGAGCCTAAGCACCTCTTCCTCTGTGAGGTTCTCAATATGCATCACAATTGACCTTAGACTGTTTCCATGGGCTGATACCAGAACATTCCTACCTTTTTCAAGTTCTGGAATTATCCTCTCTTTTAAGTAGGGTATTGTTCTTTCAGCAGTATCCTTTAGACTCTCCCCTCCTGGAGGTGCCATATCGTAGCTTCGTGCCCAAAGCAAGATTTGCTCATCACCATAGACCTTCTTCGCATAGTCCTTGTTCCAGCCTTGAAGCTTCCCATAATAGCGTTCATTTAGCTGCCATGCTGTGTAAACTGGAATGTAGTTTTTTCCGTGCTCTCCGTAAACAATACCCCATTCTTTCATTTTTCCACTTTCATGCTCTATCTTTGGAACTCCATGTTTATTTTTGCTCATTATCAGCATTGCCGTCTGAATTGATCTCACAAGCTCGGAAGTAAAGATCACATCAAACTTGTAATTCTTCAAAAGTTCACCAGCTTTTAATGCCTCTTGAATACCTTTTTCGCTTAGAGGGACATCAACCCAGCCCGTAAAAAGATTTAATCTGTTCCAGAGGCTTTCACCATGTCTGATCAAAACGAGCAGAGGCATTAGACACACCTAATAAAAAACAAATAAAGAAGTTAAAAACATTACTCCCTTTCACTTATCAGTGTCATCAGAACTAGCAAAAATAAAAATACCGGGAAAGGTTAAAGATCTAAAGGGGTATCAGCCCCTCATTTTCTTGAACTGCTCCTCTATTTTCTTGTAGTACTCCATCGTTTCCTTGCTAACACTCGGCCCAACTTTCTTCAGTGCTTCTTCGAAGTCCTTCATTGTGACCTTGACTTTCTGTCTAACCTCATCCATCTTAACGCCTGGCTTAATGACTCCTTCCTTAAGTGCTCTTCTCATTGCATTCATTGCTGCTTCTCTGCAGACCGCTGCAATGTCTGCACCTGTGTAGCCATCTGTTCTCTTGGCCAATTCTTTGAGGTCAACGTCCTCAGCTAGAGGCATCTTTCTCGTGTGCACCTTGAATATCTCGTATCTTGCTTTCTCATCTGGTGCTGGAACTAAGATTAACCTATCAAATCTTCCAGGTCTGAGCAGTGCCGGATCTAGGATGTCTGGTCTGTTAGTTGCTGCAATGACAACGACACCACTGTTCTCTTCGATACCGTCCATCTCTGTGAGGAGCTGGTTAATTAGTCTGTCTGTCACTCTGTTCACGTCAGTTCCTCTTCTTGGTGCTATCGCGTCAATCTCGTCAATGAATATCACTGTTGGTGCAGCTTGTCTCGCCTTCCTGAAGATTTCCCTAATGTTCTTCTCGCTCTCACCAACCCATTTACTTAAAACCTCTGGACCTCTGATTCCAATGAAGTTGGCCTCACTCTCTGTTGCCACAGCCTTTGCTAGGAGTGTCTTACCTGTTCCTGGTGGACCGTAAAGGAGGATTCCCTTTGGTGGATTAATTCCTAATGCCTGGAATGCCTCTGGATACTTGAGTGGCCACTCAACTGCTTCTCTCAAAGCTTCCTTGACCTCTTCGAGCCCACCTATGTCCTCCCATCTTACATTTGGAATCTCAAGGAGTACTTCTCTGAGTGCTGATGGTTCAATCATCTTCAACGCCTCATAGAAGTCTCTCTTAGTTACCTTAAGCTCCTCTAACACTTCTTTTGGAATGTGCTCTGCCTCAAAGTCAATCTTACCTTCTTTGATTAGTCTTCTCAAAGCAGCCATTGCAGCTTCTCTTGCCAAAGCTGCCAAATCTGCACCCACGAATCCGTGTGTCTTATCTGCGAGCTCTTCAAGCAGTGCATCAATTAAGCGGTGCTTGACCTCATCGTAAAGTCTCTCATCAAGGCTCTTGAGGATATCTTGTATCTCCCTTTCATCCTTGGCTCTCTCGACTTTCTCTATTGCCTTATCAATGATATCTCTGAATCTCTCGTCTCCTCTAAGCTCTTCTAGGATTCTCTTAACATCGCTCTTTCTGAACTCTGGCTCAATTGGCATTCCTCTTGTGTGAATCTGGAGAATTTCTTTTCTTCCCTGTCTGTCTGGAACACCAACTTCAATCTCTCTATCGAATCTTCCAGGCCTTCTTAAAGCTGGGTCTAGGGCATCTGGTCTGTTAGTTGCACCTATGACAATGACCTTTCCTCTGCTCTTGAGACCATCCATTAATGCCAAGAGCTGAGCAACTACCCTCTTCTCAACCTCTCCAGTTACTTCACTTCTCTTTGGAGCTATTGCATCAATCTCATCAATGAAGATTATGCTTGGAGCGTTTTCTTCAGCTTCCTTGAAGACTTCTCTAAGTCTTTCCTCGCTCTCACCATAGTACTTGCTCATGATTTCTGGGCCATTGATGGCTATGAAGTGAGCGTTTGCTTCATTTGCAACGGCCTTAGCTAACAATGTCTTACCTGTTCCTGGTGGGCCATAGAGCAATACACCCTTGGGTGGCTCAATTCCGAGCTTCTCAAAGATTTCTGGGTGCTTAAGCGGGAGCTCAATCATTTCTCTGATCTTCTGGATTACATCCTTAAGACCACCAATGTCCTCGTAGGTAACTCCAAGGGCAGCTGTCTTGGCAACCTCTTTAACCGGCTTTTCACTAACTGTGAAGTCTGTGAACTCTGTGACCTGGACGATTCCAGCCGGTGTCGTTGCTGTTACAACGAAGGTAAGCTCCTGTCCAAGGACGCCGATTTTAATGTAGTCCCCTCTAACGACTGGTCTTCCAATGAGCCTTGAGTGTAACCAGTCAACGAAGTCTGCTCCAAATCTGATTGGCTCTGTTGGAGCTAAGACAACTTTCTTTGCCTCCTTGACTTCGGCTTTCCTTACAGTTACTTCGTCTCCAAGTCCAACCCCAGCGTTCTTTCTGATTGTACCGTCCATTCTGATAATGTCCAATCCTTCATCCTCTGGGTATGCTGGCCAAACAACTGCTGCTGTATTCTTTGTTCCAATAATTTCCACTATATCCCCTGGCTGAACGCCAATTGTACGCATAGCCTTTCTATCAATCCTAACTATCCCCCTACCAACATCCCTCTGGTAAGCGGAAGCAACCTTAAGCTTGATTTCCTTCTTATCTGCCATCTCACATCACCTCAAAGTTCTTTTTTCTTCAATGAGTAGATGATCGTGAATAAAAACTAAAAGTGAAATAATGAAAGATCTTCACTCTACCTTAACCTCAAATCCTTCTCCTTCTTTCTTTGTTGGGTGCTTCTTTGGAATCCTGATCTCAAGGACACCGTTGTTGTACTTTGCTTTTGCCTTCTCTGGAATGACTTCCTCTGGGAGTCTGATGACTCTTCTGTAACCACTGTAGTACCTTTCAATTCTGATTGCACCTTCTCTTTCAAGCTCTTTCTCTCTCCTCACTTGAGCTTCAATGTAAACAGCATCCTCTGTAACTCTAACTTTGATGTCTTCTTTTCTCACACCTGGGAGCTCAGCAGTAATTATGAACTCGTCACCGTTGTCGAAGATGTCAACGAATGGCTCTCTCCAAACTCCTTCAATTCTCTCCTCAAAGTACTCTGGCTCACTCCATCTTCTGTAGCTCCAGAGCCTTGGACCTCTGAAGAACTCGTTGAAGATGCTGTCAATTTCTTCCTGAATCTCTCTCATTATGTCAAATGGATCCCAAATGTCCCACCTTCTCACTCTCCTCACCATCCCTCTCACCCCCATTATATTTTTGGTTACCAATAGTTACTAAAATATCCTATCTTTATAAACTTTTCGCACCCAGTAGTAATCATCAGTGAACTTAAGTGTTCATCCTCCTAAACCGCAAGGTTTATAAGCCAGAATCTTTCCTTTATTCTTTGGACGGTGGGGCGGTAGCTCAGCCTGGGAGAGCGCCGGACTGAAGATCCGGGTGTCGGGGGTTCAAATCCCCCTCGCCCCACCACTTTTTGAGCGGTGGTAGTCTAGCCTGGTCTAGGACGCCGGCCTTCCAAGCCGGCGACCCGGGTTCAAATCCCGGCCACCGCACCACAAACTTTTCTGAAAGAACAGAATTTCAACAAGTACAATTTTAGTGTAATTCTTCGTGCTATCTAAATTCACACAAACTGTTATATACGATAAAAGATTAATAAAACACATAAGGATTTTCGGAGTGAGTATAATGACAATTGAAAAAGACTTGTTTAGATTCACTGAAAAGGACATATTTGAGAAAGTTGTAAACCTTTATGGGGTCTACGAGCTTGTGGACAAAGAAGGGAATGTTTTATACATCGGAGTTGGAAATCTTACGGATGCACTTTTAACACATCTACCTTCGGGCTCTGATCCGATAATAGGAGCATCATATTTCAGTTATGAAGTAACAGAAAACATAGATAAAGCTGAAAAAATGCAAAAATCACTTTTAGATGACTATCTTAGAAAATACGGCGAGTTACCAAGGTTTAACCGAAAAATTAGGAAGAGAAAGGGTTAATTTGTAAAATCTCACCAGCCTTGCACTATCTTCAAAACTTTGTCATCAACTTTTCCTTCTTCAACATCTGCAATTGCTTGCTCCAGTCTATCTAGGCCCTCATCCAAAAGCTCCTTCTCTATCGTCAAAGGGGGCTGAATTCTGAGGACATTTCCATGAAGGAATGCTAAGACCAAGCCAAGCTCATAAGCTCTCCAAACAACTTTCTTAGCTTCGTCAAAAGCTCTTTCCTTTGTTTCCCTGTCTTTCACCAAATCAACACCAATCATCAGGCCCTTTCCTCTAACATCTCCGATGAGTTCATGCTCTTCTTGCATTTTCTTGAGCCTCTTCATGGTGTAATCTCCAAGCTTCTCAGCTCTTTTAAGCAAATTCTTTTCTTCAATTTCTTCAATAACTGCCAAAGCTGCTCTGCTCACCACTGGACTTCCACTAAGCGTAAATGTATGCCCCAATGGCGGTAAAGATTCCATGATTTCCTCCTTCCCTATGATGGCGCTTATTGGCAACCCTCCTCCCAAAGGTTTTGCGAGCGTTATTATATCCGGTACAACTCCAAAATGCTCAATTGCGAACCACTTGCCAGTCCTTCCTAATCCGCTTTGAACTTCGTCAACAACTAAGAGAATCCCATGCTCATCGAGGATTTTCTTGAGCTTTTTGAAGTAATCATCTGGAGGAACTATCATCCCAGCATCTCCCTGGATAGGCTCAGCAAATAGAGCGGCAACACCATCTGCATAAACTTCTTTCTCAAATTTATATTCAAGGTAGGATATACACTTAAGGTGACATTTTCCCTTTTCTTGTCCAAATGGACAACGATAACAGTCGGGATAGGGGATATAATGCACATCGCTCAGTTCTCCCACCAAGGCTCTAGTCTCAAAATCAAGACCTGTTATGCTCATAGCCCCATACGTTGCTCCGTAATAGCTCCCCAAGTAACTTAAAATTGTTCTTCTTTTTGTGTATGCTCTTGCGAACTTAATTGCTCCGTCATTTGCATCGCTACCACTTAAGCCCAAAACCACTTTAGAATTCTCTATTGGTGAAATCTTAACAAGCTTTTCAGCCAGGAGGAGAGGTTCAACAGTATAGCCATAGATGAAAGTGAAGTGTATCAACTCATCCGCTTGCTCCTTTATCGCTCTCACAACTCTCTCATTATTATGTCCAACATTTTGAACAGCAGCATCAGAGAGGAAATCTATGTATTCTCTTCCCTCAATGTCCCAAACTTTGGCATTTTTTGCTTTAACACCAACAATTGGGGCATAAGTTACACGAGCAGCTTTTGGGAACACTTTTGAATATCGAAAAATTATCTCCTCTTTCTTCATGATTGTCACCATAAACTAAGTTAAGATTAACATCTAAATAGAATTTTTGGCCATAAATTTGAACAAATGTCAAGCCTTTAATTCCATACGAACGTCTTCGTCCAACAATAGAAAAAGTGCCAATGCTGACAATATGGCAAGTATAAATGATGAAACAGTTAACCCTACTATTGCCCATAGCAAGCCGAAGAGAAAATCAAGCAGAGCTACATAAGTCGCAGCACTTATTGCGCTATCTCTTCCAAGGAAAATCCCAAAACCAATTAGAAGATGAATCGAGCCAATGCCCCAAAATCCTAGAAAAGTAAATCTGTCAGATATACTAAGCAGACCCAATCCATAAAAATACATGCTCATCAAAAGAAAGAAAAGAATTAAGAGTGGCTTTGGCTTCATTCTCCTAATTCCTCCACCGGCATCTTCATCCTTGAGACTGCAATCAACGTTAAGATACCAAGCAAGGGCATGAATGCCAGCTCACCAAAGGCCAATCCAACGCTCTGCTTTGCCAGTAGTTCTGTAACTGATGGAGCTACTATGTTCGCAGTGTTTGAAATAAGCCCTAATGCGAACGAAGCCTTTGGATAGATGCTCTTTGGATAGGTTGCCGGTGCTGATGTCCAGAACGCTGGACCAGTCCCCTGAATCGTTCCCACAAGCCAGACTGCTGCCAAAGTCATGGTGTAGTTCCCGCTAAGCATCGCTTTTGCATAAATAATCAATCCCACGAATGATAAGGCATATGAGATTATCATAACTTGAACAATAGCCTTAAAGAGTCCTCTTGAAGTTGGGTTCTTTCTTGAAAGCAGATATCCTATGTATCCAAAGACAATTGACCAGATTGCCTTTGCGATGTTTAGGTTTGTGCTGAGCGTTGCTACATGAGTCTTTGTCCATCCCATGTCGTAGGCGATTGAGGCTGAGAATCCAACGATTGTGAAGATCACCCATAGAGCTGGGAAAAATGTGAATCCTAAAACCCATGTGAACTTGAGCTTCCAGACGTTTATCTTTGCTTCTCCTTTTTCATGGATTATCTCAAAGTCCTCTGTAAAGAGCCACCATATCAGCAGAACGGCATACATTATGAGAACTGTAACTAAAAAGCCGCCCTTCCATCCAAATGCATGGATTAGATATTTAGCACTCATTGAACCAAAAACTCCGCCCCAGAAGATTCCAGAGAGAATTATACCCTTTGCGAAAGGTCTTTCGGCAACAAAATATCTTGCTATTTGAGTGCTGAAGAGCGGAACAAGTGTAACCACAAAACCTTGGATGAACCTTAAGAAAACTGCAACATACCAATTTGGAGCATAGGGAATCAACAGCTGTGGAATTGCAGCCCAGCTTAGAGCTATTGCAACGCTCCTCTTAAAGCTCCCTTCATAAATCTTTGTGTGTCCTAAAAGGAATGCAACAAAAAGACCAAAGACATAAGCTATGTGCTGTAAATCGAAGGCATCACTGCTAATTCCAAAATGGGCAATCACATCTGGCTTAGCGACACTCATCATGGTAAGCGTTCCAAATCCAGCAGTCATGACAATTGTGTTAAGGATTACAGACCTCCACCGCTTCATTTTCTCACCCCATTAGATTTTTCCAAAGAACATCAACAATCCAAAAAGGATAAACAATATTCCTGCTCCTTTGTGAATTAACTCCACAGGTAGAGCTTCTCCAATCTTCTCTCCAATAAAAGCACCTATCAAATTCACCAAAGCAAGACCTAAAATAGCACCAACAAAAGCTTTAACCCAGCCATATTTTGATGCAAATGCGATCGTAGCTAACTGTGTTTTATCGCCAAGCTCGGCAAGGAATATTGCAACAAAGACATAGAGCACTTCTTTCATTGGGCTTCCTCCTAAAGATAGTGAAAAGGAAAAATAAAAATTCAAAGCTCTTCCAAAGCTTTCTTCATTCTTTCCATAGCCTCAATGAGCTTTTCCTTCTTTGTTGCATAGCTTATCCTTACATATCCCTCTCCGTTCTTTCCAAATGCTGTTCCTGGAATCACAACAACCTTTGCCTTGTTTAAGAGCCATTCACTGAACTCTTCACTTGTCATTCCAGTCTCTTTTATGTTGGCAAAGATGTAAAATGCTCCCTTGGGCTCAAATGCAGAAATATGCGGCATTTCTTTAATTGCATCAAGAACAATTTTTCTCCTCTCAGCATATTCTCGTCTCATACGCTCAACAGCCTTCCAGCTCTCCGGACTTCTTAAAGCCTCAACTCCAGCAACTTGAACAAATGATGCAACGTTTCCGATAACATAAGCGTGGAGTTTTATCATATCCTTGATAATATCTTTTGGTGCAATTGCAAAGCCTAGACGCCAGCCAGTCATTGCAAATGTCTTAGAGAAGCTGTTTGCTAAAATCGTGTTATCTGGAGCATATTTAAGCATTGGATAATGCTTTGCATCATCATAAAGGAAATGCTCGTAGGGCTCATCGCTGAGAATATAGAGATTGTAATCTTCAGCAATATCTGCAATAGCCTTCACAGTTTCTTCATCTATTGTAGCCCCAGTTGGATTATTTGGATAGTTAATCACAATCATCCTTGTCCTCTTCGTTATAAGTTCTAAAAGCTCATCTGGATCTGGCTGAAAGCCGTTTTCCTCCCTTAATGGAAGCCTTACTATCCCAGCCTCAGCGAGCTTAGCATCTTCAGCATAACATACAAACGCGGGATCAGGTATTATAACCTCGTCACCCTTCTCAAGGAGGGTTTCAAAGGCCAAATACGTTGCCTCATAAGCACCAGCAGTTACTATGATGCTGTCAGTTGAAACGTCTAAGTTGTACATTTCTTTGTAATATTCGCTTATAGCTTGTCTAAGCTCTAGAATTCCAGCGTTTGGAGTGTAGTGAGTCCATCCTTCGTCTAAGGCTTTTTTCGCTGCGTCCTTTATGTTTTGTGGAGTGTCAAAATCCGGCTCTCCAATGCCAAGAGAAATGACGTTTTCCATTTTTCTTGCCTTTTCAAAGAGTTCTCTAATCTTCGAGCGTTGAATTAAGTTGATACGTTCAGCTATAAAATATCTGTGTCTCTTATAACGCATAATCATCCCCCCATGGCATTTAAAGGGTGAAGTAATCTTCTTAATAAACTTATCGAGAAGGAATTTCCACTTCTTGATACATTAGCAAAACAAAATTCAACAAAACCCAAATTTTATGATAAATTTTAAGAAAAACTTCAAAGAACTTCAACTATGGCAGTTTTTTCAAAGAACCCTTTTACTTCCTCTCTATCACACTCTGGGAATGGAGCTTCTTCCAATGCTTTCTTCTCAAGGAACTCTTTAAGAGTTTCACGAGCATTCTTACCAAAGACAATTAAAAAGTTCTCACCTCTCTTAGCACCAACTTTCTTTATTGCTTCTCCAATTTGCAGAGTTCCTGCAAGTCTGAGGAGGATCTCACCTTTTACTGTTTTTGCTTTATTTGTTCCTCTTTCAAACGACTTCAATGCCAATATAGTAGCAAACACAACATGCTCCCAACATTCAACGCTTGTTATCTGCATATTTTCGGGTAACTCTTCAAATATCGATGAAACATCTTTGAGTATAATTCTGCTAATTGCAATTTCTTGTCCTCTCCATTTTATAACTTTCAAATTTACCCCTCCAACTTTTCAGTGCAAATGCAAAATATTAAACTTTTCCCCTATACTCAAAAATGTCCCAATACTAAAAAATCTTTTGATAGTCCACTTTTTTTCTAAAAATTTTTTGAAATTCATATTATTATGATATTAAAATCACAGCAAAAAGTATTTAACTAATTAAAGCAAATGAAAAAATTAGCAGCTTCATGTACTAGGAGGCTCAGCGATGACAAAGATGAAGATAATTAGTGTGCAAATACCGCAAGGTCTTCTAAATGCTATTGATACCCTCGTAAAGAGGGGAGTTTATCCCAATAGAAGTGAAGTCATAAGAGAAGCTATCAGGGAGCTAGTAAAAAAGGAACTCTACAAACTTGAAGCAGAGGAAAGAGCAACTCCTGAGTACATACTCGAATAAGTTGTGATTATATTGATTCAACAATTAAGCCCGGGGGTTAAAGACAATGGTGTGGAAGCTCTTAGAACAGGCGGGTATTAACTTGGACTTTGACGAAAACACAAAAGATAAGTTTATGAGTTATGGAGAAAATCTGGAAGGATCAATAAAGATTGCAATCATAGGGGTTGGCGGTTCTGGAAATAATACAATTACGAGGCTTTATGAGTTAGGTGTTCAAGGTGCAGAATTAATTGCCATGAATACTGATGCCCAACATTTAGCGAGAACCAAGGCACACAAGAAAATTCTTCTTGGAAAGAACATAACTCACGGCAAAGGTTCTGGTGGTGACCCAAGAATTGGATATTTAGCTGCTGAGGCTAGTGCACAAGAAATTGCTGAAGTTGTCAAGGATGTTGACTTGGTCTTCATAACTGCAGGAATGGGTAACGGAACTGGAACTGGAGCTGCACCAGTTGTTGCAAAGATAATCAAGGAAGTCGCAAGAAATAATGGAAGATATCAAGAACCACTCGTTGTTAGCGTTGTAACTTACCCCTTCTCAACTGAAGGAATAAGGAGAATTGAGAAAGCAAAAGCTGGGATCCAAGCTTTGCTTCAATACTCAGATACTGTTGTGATAATTGAAAATGATAAACTTCTTGAGCTTGTCCCGAACTTGCCTCTCTCAGCAGCATTTAGATTTGCTGATGAGATTATAGCAAGAATGGTCAAGGGTATAACCGAAACAATAAAGTTCCCATCTATTGTCAACATTGACTTTGCAGATATCTACAGCATCATGAAGAATGGGGGTGCAGCTTTAATTGGTATTGGGGAGAGTGATTCAAAGAATAGAGCTGTTGATGCTGTTATAAATGCCCTCAACAACAAGATGCTCGATGTTGAATTTGGAAGCGGTGAAGCCGCACTTATTCACTTTACAGTTGGTCCAGATGTGAAGCTTGGAGAAGTCCATGAGGCAATGAAAATAGTTTATGGAAAGCTTGGCAAGAAGTCAGAGATAAAATGGGGTGCAATGATTGATGAAGACCTAGGCAAAACTGTCAGAGCTATGGTTATAATGACTGGAGTTAGGTCACCACATATTTTAAGCGGCGAAGTTAACGCACTTCAAGATGGAAATAGGATTCTTATGCCAAAAGATGACAAAATTAGTGTAATTTTTAACCAAACAATAGGAACCGAGAAGGCTAAACCACAAGTAAATAAAATTGTTGAAAGGATATTTAGAGATTTCTACCATCTCTGAGATTTCTCTTTTATTTCAACTTAATCTGTCTGTAGGTGATAATATGGCGAGAGTAATCAGCATAGCTAATCAAAAAGGTGGGGTAGGAAAGACTACAATTACGATGAACCTTGGATTTGCCTTAGCAAACATGGGAAAAAAGGTTCTGTTAGTAGACATAGATCCTCAGTTTAATCTAACTTTTGGACTAATAGGAATGGACGTCCTAAATTATGAAGACAGAAATGTTGGAACGGTAATGACGAGAGAAAGCAGTGTTGAAGAGGCTATCGTTGAGGTTAGAGAGAATTTACACTTAATTCCTTCCCATTTAAATCTCTCGGCAAGGGAAATTGAAATTATAAATGCTTATAACAGAGAAAGAAGACTGGAAAAAGCACTAAAGCCAATTCTCCCAGATTACGACTATGTTCTTATTGACAATCCTCCTAGCATGGGGATTTTCCTAGTAAATTCCCTTACGACTTCAGATTATGTTTTGATTCCTCTTGAGCTTAGCTATTTCGGAGTAATTGGAATGCAACTCATGTTCAATCTGATGAAAATGATTAAGGAAGAAACAAACGAGAACCTTACTCTCCTCGGATTAGTCCCCAACAAATTTACAAGGCAAACAAAAGTACCAATGATGCGCTTAAAGGAACTAAAAGAGACATATCCGAATGCGCCTTTGCTGACTACCATACCCAAGTCAGTTGCTCTTGAAAAAGCTCAATCTCAAGGAGTTAGTATATTTGAGTTTGAAGGTGATGGAAGGGCTGCAAAAGCATTTTTAAAGCTTGCAAAAGAGGTGGTTACTCTTGTCGAAGGAGAGAGGTAAAATCCCGCAACTATTTTCAGGTTCAATTGACGAACTCACAAAGCCAAAGGCAAAGAAAGCTGATAAGAAAAGAAAAGAACTAAAGAAAATTAAGAAGCAGAAAACACTATACATCAGCCAAGATACTAATTTGAAACTGATTGAACTCTATGCAGAGGAGGGAAGAAGACAAAGCAACATCGTTGAAGATGCTGTGAACCTTTATTATTATCTCAAAAAGGCTATGGGTGAAAAGAATTTTGATGAATTGATGAGCGCTGTGCTTAAAGAAGATCCAGAATTCCTAAGAGAATATCTGGAAAAATTCAGGCTCTAGATCATCTAATCATCCACCA
This sequence comes from Thermococcus paralvinellae, assembly GCF_000517445.1. Taxonomy (NCBI): domain Archaea; kingdom Methanobacteriati; phylum Methanobacteriota; class Thermococci; order Thermococcales; family Thermococcaceae; genus Thermococcus; species Thermococcus paralvinellae. Next base: position 1,248,297 of record NZ_CP006965.1, read on the forward strand.
GGATTAAATCAGCCCATAAAATCATTCGCAGAATATTTCCACTATCCTCTCTATTATTTTACTTGTCTTTGCAATATCACTCTTATACAAGTAGGGTACCCTTATGACCTCAGCGTTGATACCATGCTGCCTCAGTTGTTTTTTAAAATCTTCACATTTGAAATCTTGATCAGGTCCCAAAGCTATAACATCAGGATTTATTTTCTTTACAAGCTCAAAACTTATTCCATTTGGCTCTCCAATATAAACCTCATCAACCATCTTTAGAGCTTTTAAAAGTTCCGCTCTCTCATACATTGAGTTTATTGGAGGTCTCCCCTTTCTTCGTACAACAGTCTCATCATGTGCAACTATTACGATAAGCTCATCCCCAAGTTTCTTTGCTTGGTTCAAAAAATGAATATGTCCAACGTGAAGGATATCAAAAACTCCCCCCACAAGTACTCTTATCTTCTTTCTCCGCTCCTCATTCATGGTCTCACCGTCAGCTCCCAGATTTTATCCTTTGCATGGTGAATTACTTTCACTGCCTTTCCTCTGTTCTTCTCTTTCATCTCTTTGCCGCCCATCAATGCAATCCCAATCGCGAGAGGTCTTCCATAATTTTCTTCAACAACAAAGACAAAATCGCCTTCTTTTATCTCTTCATCAGCATCAACTATTCCCGGGGCCATTACATCGGCACCTTTCAAGATGAATGGAACAGCACCTTCATCAACTACAACCCTTCGCTTCCATTTTCTCAGATCTTCCTCATTCGAGAGCTCATACAAAGCTATTACCAGAGGGAAAACCAAACCATTTCGCTTTATAAACATTGGCTTTCCATTAACAAACAAAATCTGAGTTGTTTTATCAAATTCAGCAAGCTGAACGTTATCCTTTTTGCTTATCAGATTTTTAGCTACTTCCTCTCCAAAAATTGCACTCATCTCCCGGATTATCTCCTTGATTTCCTTTTTGCTCAAAGGGTGCTTAATCTTCAGCATTCAGCTCACCCCAAAGGCTTTTAGCAGCTTCTCTCGGGTTGTCAGCATTATAAATTGCCCTTCCCATAATTATGTAATCAGCACAGCTTTTAAAGCTTCTTTAACTCTTCTCCTTGAGCACCTATTCTAGGGGTTAGGATTTTTATATCTTTATCAAGGGCTTAAAGGTCATTTGCTATCTCTATGAGCTTATCAGTAATTGGCCGTATGAACTCATGAGCAACAAGTTAATCTTTATCGTCCAAAGGTAATCTTTAGTCTCCTCCGCTATTTTCAATGCTTTGTCCTTTTCATAAACGTCCAATGCTAGGATAATCATTCGCCCACCTCAAGGATCTCCTTGGGAAGCTCACTCTTTTTAAGGGTTAATGCAACATGGATTGCACTTTTAATGGCATCCGCTTTATCTTCAGCCCATGTAACAACGATTAAATCTCCCTCTTCTGGATTAAGCTTTTTCAAGTCCTCTGCAAGCTTGGGAAGGGTTTCTTTTAATGACCTTCCATCTTCTGGGAATACAATCTCACCATTTCTACAAACAAGAATCATAGCACCTCTGGCAAAATAACGAATAGCTTCGTCTCTAAGTTCTATGCTCTTAAATTGCGGTGGATTCTTAACAAGAAGAGCATAAGTAGGCATGTTTTCGACTTTTTCAACTTCAACCGGCTCAGAGAATAGGGTGGTTATTTCAGATAGAACTTTAAGACCCTTTTCATTCAAATAGTGTCCCTTTTGTTTTGATTCAATTAATCCCATCTTTGAAAGCTTTTTTAAAAGGGTTCTAACGCTGCCCTCACCAAGGTCAAGCTCCTCAGAAATCTGCTTTCTTCCTCTCGGAGTTTTTAAGAGGAAAAGCGTTGCAACCGCATCTTCAAGAGTAAACTCTGGGTAAGCACCTCTCTTCCAGCCCATTTCCTCACCTCTCAGAATTATCTCGCTCAGCTGATAAATAAATGTTTTTATTTAGAAATTAGATGTAGAAAAGAAAAGAGGTCAGAATATCAACGGTGCTCTATATTCACCCCAGACTTCTCTTAAAACATCAGTAACCTCACCAAGTGTCGCCAAATGCCTGTGCGCTTCAATAATGTATGGCATTAAGTTCACATCCTCCTTCTCAGCAGCATTTCTCAGCTTGTCTAAAGCCTCCTCTACCTTCTTGTTATCCCTTTCACTCCTCAATTTCTTCAAGCGCTCAATCTGCTTGTCTCTAATGCTTGGATCAACCTTAAGAATCTCAACCTCAATCGGCTCATCCACGACAAACTTGTTGACACCAACGATAATTCTCTTGCCCTCTTCAATCTCTTTCTGATACTTATAAGCGGAATCTGCAATCTCCTTCTGAATATAACCGCGCTCAATAGCCCTCATCATTCCACCCATGCGCTCAATTTTCTCAATGTATTTCATGGCCTCCTCCTCGATGTGGTCAGTGAGCCATTCAATGTAATATGCACCTCCAAGTGGGTCAATTGTGTCAACAACTCCGCTCTCATAAGCGATAATCTGCTGTGTTCTCAAAGCAATCCTAACACTCTTCTCCGTCGGGAGTGACAAAGCCTCATCATAGCTGTTAGTGTGCAATGATTGTGTTCCACCCAATACTGCAGCTAAAGCTTGGATTGTAACTCTGATAATGTTGTTCTCTGGCTGCTGAGCTGTAAGCGTTGAACCAGCTGTCTGGGTGTGGAATCTAAGCAGCATGGACTTCGGATTCTTTGCGCCGAATTTTTCCTTCATTATCCTAGCCCACAACCTCCTTGCAGCTCTGAACTTTGCAATCTCCTCAAGGAAGTTGTTGTGGGCATTGAAGAAGAAGCTCAACCTTGGAGCGAACTTATCAACGTCCATTCCTCTTTCTATAACAGCTTTAACGTATTCGATACCATCAGCCAAAGTGAAGGCAACCTCCTGCACTGCATTTGCACCGGCTTCCCTAATGTGGTAACCACTTATTGAAATTGGATTCCACTTTGGAACGTGCTCGGCACAGTACATGATTATATCGGTGGTCAATCTCATTGAAGGCTGTGGCGGGAATATGTAAGTTCCCCTCGCAATATACTCCTTGAGGATATCGTTTTGGACAGTTCCTCTCAAAACGTGCTGTGGGACGCCCTGCTTCTCAGCAACAAGGATGTACATTGCCAAGAGATTTGCGGCTGTAGAGTTGATTGTCATTGAAGTTGAAACCTTATCGAGAGGAATCCCATCGAAGAGAATTTCCATATCCCAGAGAGAATCGATGGCAACACCAACTTTACCAACCTCACCTTCAGCCATCGGGTGATCGCTGTCATAACCAAGCTGAGTAGGTAAATCAAAAGCCACGCTTAATCCCGTCTGTCCCTGCTCTAAAAGATACTTATAACGCTTGTTTGATTCCTCAGCAGTGGCATAACCTGCATATTGTCTCATGGTCCAGAATCTTCCTCTATACATTGTTGCATAAACTCCCCTTGTAAAGGGATACTGTCCAGGAAAGCCAAGCTTTTCCATGTAGTCCCAATCTTCTCCAAGGTCAGCAGGAGTGTAAATCCTTTTAATTTCAAAACCATCATCTGTCATGAATTTTTCCTTCCTCTCTGGTCTTTTTGCAATTAAAGGTTTGACAACATTTTCTTCCCACTCTTGCTCGGCTTTCTTAATCTCCTCAAGCTTTTTCTTATCGAAGGTCATCAGTACCACCAGATGAGCTTTAGCTCTCAACATATAAAAACCTTTTACATAACTAAAGGTTGAACTTGACATCGGATATTTTATCCATCTTTAGGAAAAGCTTAACTTAGCTCAAGCTAATTTCAGAATTGATGATAATCTATGGAATAGGTCTTGACACTTCAGCAAAGGTTGCTTTTCAAAGTCATGCACATACGGACCATTTTGTTAGTGGAAATGTTATATTCTCTACAAAGGCAACTAAATTTTTGAGCCATTTAAGGAAAGGCGGATTTTATAAAGTAGTACCTTTCGGGAAAAGTTTTTACATTGGTGATTATAAAGCCAAGCTTTATCCAGCTGGTCACATGTTAGGCTCTGCCCAAATCTATATTGAATTTGATGAGTTTTCTCTACTTTATACTGGGGATGTTAAATGGTTTAGGCTCAGAACTGCCGAAAAGAGCAGATTTAGGAAAGCTGATATCCTGATAATTGAAGCAACTTTTGGTGTTCCCATGTATAATTTTCCTTCACCTAAGGAAGCAGAAAAGAAACTTATTGCTTTTGTTGAGAGTGTTCTTGACAAGGGAAAAACACCAACACTTTATGCAAACCAGATGGGGAAAGCTCAGGAACTTTTGAAGATTCTTGACGTCCATGGCTATACTGTGAGGACCTCTAGGGACATAATTAAAGTTGCAAGAATATATGAGAAATTTGGGATTAAATTTAAAAACATAGATAATGACGGAGAAGTACTTTTAAGAGGATTTAGAAGTCCAAAACCTAGGAATTCACTTTCACCTTACGAACTCTACGTTTCTGGATTTGGTAACTTAAAGCTCAGCAATCATGGTGATTTTTGGGAACTTATGAGGATTGTAGAGAAAGTCAAGCCGGAAAAAATTTACACTGTCTATGGACATGCAAAAGAATTTTCAAAAATCCTAAAAGGCTTAGGTTATGACGCAACTGCTATAGACAAAGATTGCTGTTTGTATTGTTACAAAAATATTTAAAGACTAATGTGTAAATTGCTATCATGAACTATAGCAAGCGCAAATGGTATAGTTTACGTAGGCGCAAATTTCTGAATCACTTTATTAGTACTCATAAGAAACGAGTTATCAAAAAGAAAGAACTAGTCTATGAAATAAAGCTACAAAAGCTTCAAGATATGATGGATACTCTAGCTGGGTGGGTAGAAGTTGCAAATATTGAGAAAGATCTCAAACATGATTTTCTCCATGATTTGAAGATGTTTGAGGAGTTTTTATCAACTTTCCTCACTCGATCTACACTAAATAACTTTAACTACTACACCTTAAAAACTTGGGAAAATAAAATTGACTCACTTGCACATGAAATTTCCAAACAAAGAAATCCATTCTTTAAACTCCTCTATTCAAGATTCAAGCTTTCTCTAGACGAATTCTATAGAGAGCTGGGAATTAGATGAGCTATGTTTAAATAGTCCAATCACAAATTTCACAATGGTGAGGAATATGAAAACGGGAATTGAATTCTTCGATGAAAATATCATCAAAGAAGGCTTTCCAGATGGTTCCTTAATTCTAATTGCTGGAGAACCAGGTACTGGAAAGACTATTTTTACATCAACAATAGTCTATAATGGACTTGAAAAGTTTGGAGAGAAAGGTATGTATATCTCGCTTTCAGAGACAAAAGAAGATTTCTACAGTGAGATGAAGAGACTCGGCATGGATTTTGAAAAATATGAAAAAAGTGGACTCTTTAGGTTTGTAGATTTAGTTACTGTAACTCCCGAGGCCATTGACAAGGAAATTGAACTCATCATGAAAGAAATTTTAAGCTTCCAACCAAAGCGCATTGTCATAGACTCAATTAGTGCACTCACCCAGCTCCTAGGGGTAGAAAGAACAAGAATCTTTCTCCACACGACACTATCTCGTTTCATAAAATCGTTTAATGCTGTTGCATTTTTGATAGCTGAAAAACCTCTAGGAAAAGAGAGCATAGGATATGGCGTAGAAGAGTTTGTTGTCGATGGTGTTATAATGCTTAAGTACATAAGCCTCGGAGAAGTCAGGAGGAGAGTAATGGAAATTCCAAAAATGAGAAAAAGAAGCATTGAAAAATCCCAATACGAGTATGTAATAACAGACAGAGGAATAGAGTTCTTAGCTATTCCCGATCTTATCAGGGATGAAGAAGATGCACCAGAGGAAAAGGTGAGTACAGGAATAAAAGAACTTGATGCGATTTTAGACGGTGGAGTTTACAGAGGTTCAATAACATTAATTGTTGGAATGACGGGAACTGGAAAAACTACTTTTGGCTTACATTTTGCAATAGCAAATGCCCTCCAGGGAAGAAAAGCAATATACATTTCTTTTGAAGAACCTGTAGGTCAGCTGAAGAGAGCAGCAAAGAGATATGGAATGCCCATTGATGAAGTTCTGGATAAAACATTAAAGATGTTCAGTTGGGTTCCAGAAGCAAAGAGTCCAGTTTACACATTCTTCAAGATTAGAGAAATCATCGACGAGTATGAACCTGAAGTTCTCATAATTGACAGCTTGACTTCGCTTCGAGAACATATGAATGAAATCGAGCTCGAAAAGATGCTTAGGTATTTGGGTCTTGCAATAAAACAGCACAAAATAGCTACCTACATCACGCTTAATGCAGAAACAGACTTTGAAACAGTTCCATTCACTAAGGCAAGCACGCTCTCAGACAATATTCTTGGATTGAAATATGTTGTGAAAAACGATATTATAGAAAGACGTTTGGCAGTTATTAAAGCCAGAGGCTCCAATCATTCTAGGAAGATACACAAATATGAGATAACTGATAAGGGGGTGAGGATTTATGAGTAATACTGAAGAGATTGTTGTTAAGGCAGTAATTTATGCAGTTGAAAAAGCTAATCCTACCCTTAAAAATCTTTTAGAATTTCACTTAAAGACTACAACGGGAAAAGGTTATGAGCTTGCCTATGAGGATCCAAAGAAGTTCAAAGAAGCAGTTTCAAAACTTTTTGGAGAGTACAGCGGAAGATTGCTTGAAATGTTAATTATAAGCTACTTTAAAGAGAAAGTTGGATTAAAGGAGAATATAGAGGATTTAGAGGATCTTGTGAAGTACGTCAAGAGAATCTACGGGGAGTAAAGATGAATGCCAATCCATTAGAGATTTTAAAGGAATCTTCTAAGAGAATAAGCCCAACACTTATTGAATACGAAATTGGAAGCGAGGTTGAAATTGTACTGTATCATTTAATAGCAAAACTTAGACCAGAATATCAAGATTTCATTGTAGTGTCCTTTCATGATGCATACCTAGCTCTAAGGAAGTATCTCGAAAACACCTTATCCCATGAGGAAATTAACAAAATTTTCAACAACATACATCTAGTTTCTGTAAATCCCGTGCTAGAGACTTCAGAAAGCAAACCTAATGATGTGATAAAAAGTACCCACCACGATATAATTGTTGGAAGGATTTTAGAGATAGCTTCAAGAATACAGGGGAGAGCATTGTTCCTGATTTTGGGGCTTGATTTCTATGGAATCCGGATCGGAAAAGAAGAGTTAATAGATCTCTTTCCAGCGCTTGTTTCAGCAATTGGACGAAAAAGAGACAGTAACTTAATAATGACTCTCAACGTTAAGGTATTCCCTCAGAGTGTCGTTGAAATTGTGAACAGTTTTGCATTTAATGTTGCTCATTTAGGCATTGAGATTCACGACAAAGACTTAAAAAGATATATAACCCTAATAAGAACGATATTCCTAGAGTACAACCTCAAAAAATGGTACTACAGGCTTTTTGGAAAAGAACTTATATTCAAACCTGCTAATCCTGAGGACTAACTTTTTAAGTTCGCTCCTTTTCTTTTTACAAAAGTCCCAATAGAGGTGATGCTCATGGAAATCAACTTAAAAGAACAAAAAGTCGTTAAGGATATAAAGCTGAGAAAAGGTATGACTGCAGGTGAAATAACCAGACAGCTCTTTGAGAGCGGAGGTTTCGTTGCAAAGAAGTTTGCATTGGCAGTTGACATCCTGGAAAAGATGATAAAAGACAAGGATACATTCAAGTTTCTAAGCTTTCCAGCATGCATAATGGCAACAGGAACGAGGGGAATAATTGTAGATTTGATTAAAAATAAGCTCTTCGATGCTGTAATTACCACTTGCGGAACTCTAGACCATGACCTAGCAAGACTCTGGAAGCCATACTATCATGGGAGCTTTCTGATGGATGATAAGGAACTCCACAAGCAAGGGATAAATAGGCTTGGAAATGTCTTAGTGCCCAACGACAGCTACTGGATTGTTGAGGAAAAGCTACAGGGAATATTTCAGGATATCTATGATTCGGGCAAAAGAAGATTAGCAACGTATGAGCTTGTGTGGGAAATTGGAAAACGCTTGGAGAATGAAGAAGGCAAAGAGAACAGCTTCATCTATTGGGCATATAAAAACGAAATTCCAGTTTTCATTCCTGGAATTACCGATGGGGCAGTTGGCTATCAACTATGGCTTTTCATTCAGGATAAAGAAGACTTTATCATTGATGTTTTCAAAGATGAAACAAAATTGGATGAAATAATGGCATCACTGGCTTCAAACAACAGAAAGAGCGGCGCTTTGATGATTGGTGGGGGAATTTCAAAACACCACACAATATGGTGGAATCAGTTTTGGAAGGAAGGCCTCGACTATGCTGTTTACATAACGACAGCAGTTGAATGGGACGGCTCATTGAGCGGTGCAAGGATGAGAGAAGCAGTCTCATGGGGCAAAGTAAGAGAAAATGCAAGATACGTTACCGTTGAGGGTGATGCAACCGTTTTGCTGCCGTTCATGATTGCTTCCCTGCTGGAGAGACTTTGATTTTTTGATTCCATTTTTATGCCTCAATATCAAAACATTATTAAACTTCAAAAGCCAATTCTCTAATGCCCGGGGAGCACCGCCGAAGGCGGAGTCTATGAACTTGGGCGGGTTATTGCCCCCATTCATTCTTGAGAAGCTAAGTTTGCTTGCAAAAGGCTGAAGTTAAAAGCAAGGAGAAAAGAAAGGACTCACATACCAAGCTCTTCTTTAATGGTCTCGGCAAGCTTCTGGATTCCAATCTTAATCTTCTCCTCGTCAACATATGTAAAGTTCAAGCGCATTGTGTTTTTGACATCTCTGTATGCAAAGAAGGCCTCTCCCGGCACGTAAGCAACGCCTTTCTTTACGGCTTTTTCAAGCATCAGCTTTGTGTCAATGCTCTCTGGAACAGTTGCCCAGACGAACATACCACCTTCTGGCTTTGTCCATTTAACACCTTCAGGCATATAGTCCTCGAGGGCATCAAGCATGGCATCTCTCTTTGGCTTGTAGAACTCGATTATCTTTGGAATATGCTTCTCTAAGAGTCCTTTTTCAAGGAATCTCCATGCAACAACTTGTCCAAAGGTGTTTGTACACAGGTCTACAGCCTGCTTTGCAATCTCAAGCTTTCTGATGAAGTGAGGCTCACCTGCAATCCATCCTAACCTGAATCCCGGAGCAAGTATCTTTGAGAAAGTTCCAAAGTAAAAGACTCTTCCTTCAGTATCGAACTTCTTTATTGGTGGAACTGGCTTTCCGGAATAGCGAAGCTCTCCATATGGGTCATCTTCAACAATGAGAAAGTCATATTCATTTGCAAGCTCCACAAGGTACTTCCTCCTTTCTTCGCTCATTGTAACACCTGCTGGGTTCTGGAAAGTTGGGACTGTATAAACGAACTTAACTTTCTTACCCTCCGCTTTAAGCTCTTTGAGCTTCTCCTCGAGGAGATCAACTCTCATTCCCTCATCGTCAAGTGGAATCTGAATGAACTTCGGATCATAGTACTTAAAGGCATTTAGCGCTGCCAGATAAGTTGGAGCCTCAACTACTATCAAATCCCCAGGATTAATAAAGGTCCTCCCCATAAGATCCAGAGCTTGTTGTGAGCCTGATACAATCATAATGTCAACTTTTGAAATCGGAATTCCATACCTGTCCCTTAACCACTCTGCAAGCTTGAGTCTTAGTGGTGTGAATCCTTTCGTTGTTCCGTATTGTAATGCCTTATCAGCATGCTCTCTAACTACTTCTTGGACTATCTCTTCGATCTGTTCAACTGGAAATGTTGCTGGATTTGGCAATCCTCCCGCCATTGAGATTACATCAGATGCTTCAACGAGCTTTAAAAGCTCTCTAATTTCAGATGCTTTCATCTGCAAAGCTTTATCTGAGAAATAACTTTCATAATTCAGGGTTTTGGATTCTAATTTCTTTTGAAGTGCCTCCTCCATATTCATAACCTCCAAAACTTTATAATGCACAAGTTTGATCACATCCCCAATTCTATACATGGAGAACTTTGTGGCAATTAAATATAAAGCTTTCGGCATTGGTCGTGAATACCCTTTATGTTTGTAAAGAAAAAATACTACTTTATTTTAAGCACATCAAAGCTCTATTACGAACATCAATGAACAGGAAGAGTAAAGAGCACACAAAAGGGTAAGTATATAAAGCCCTATGAAAAAAATAAGCCCTAATAGAAATTTGGAGGGAGTAATATGAGGCTAGTTAAGGAGGTTTATGAAATAGCTGAAAAAATCAAGAACATGGAAATCAGAGGTGCAGGTAAAATAGCTCGTTCCGCAGCTTTAGCTCTTCAAATACAAGCTGAGAAAAGCCAGGCAAAGAATTCAGATGAACTCTGGAAGGAACTAAAGGAAGCGGCAAAGCTTCTGCACTCAACTAGACCAACTGCAGTTTCTCTGCCAAATGCTTTGAGATACGTTATGTACCGTGGTAAAATAGCATATCAAGGTGGGGCAGATCTAGATCAACTGAAATTCATCGTAATCAATGCAGCAAAGGAATTTATACATAACTCGGAGAAGGCCATAGAAAGAATAGCAGAGTTTGGAGCAAAAAGAATTGAAGATGGCGATGTAATAATGACTCACTGCCACTCAAAAGCAGCCATTGGAGTCATGAAAAAGGCTTGGGATGAGGGAAAGGACATCAAAGTAATTGTAACTGAGACAAGACCTAAATGGCAGGGCAAGCTGACGGCTAGGGAATTGGCCGAATACGGCATCCCAGTTATCTATGTTGTTGACTCAGCAGCAAGGCACTATATGAAGATGACTGATAAGGTTGTCATGGGAGCTGATTCAATAACAGCCAATGGGGCTGTGATAAACAAGATTGGTACGGCTCTAATAGCTTTAACAGCCAAGGAACACAGGGTTTGGGTCATGATTGCAGCCGAAACATACAAGTTCCATCCAGAGACAATGCTAGGTCAGCTGGTTGAGATTGAAATGAGAGATCCATACGAAGTCATTCCAAAGGAAGAACTTGAGACATGGCCGAAGAACATTGAAGTCTGGAATCCAGCATTCGATGTAACTCCCGCAGAATACATTGATGTCATAATAACTGAGAAAGGAGTAATTCCACCGTATGCAGCAATTGACATATTGAAGGAAGAGTTTGGTTGGGCTTTCAAGTATACGGAACCTTGGGAAGACTGATACTATTCATTTTTATTTTTATGTCCTTTGATCAGAAACTAAAAAAGAGTAAGAGAGATTAGGGCTTCCTGACTACAAATAGTGCGTGATCTTTTTCGTATGGCTCCAATGAGATTCTCTCAACAATCTCAAAGTATTCACTCAACTCCTTTTCAACCATCTTGAAAACTTCTTCCGGTTCCTTTGTAACGTCAATACTCCTGCTCTTAACGGCAATCATTCCATAGCCACCGCTCTTGAGATAAGCCTTTGCGTTGTCAATCAGGATTTTTGCCTGTGTTGGCTGAGCAACGTCCTCAAAGATAACATCAACCTTAGTAACGAGTGCCCTGTATTCTTCGGGCTTTGTTGCATCTCCAAGGATTGGAACTATGTTTCTCCTTTCCTCAACAATCGGCACAAGCTCTCTCAAAACTCTCGGTGAGAACTCAATACCAAAGATTTTGCCCTCCCATCCAATGATATCACTCACGTGGGAAGCAGTTGTACCACTTGCAATTCCCAAATAGAGGACGCTCTTTCCGGGTTTAATAGGGAAGTTTTTGAGGCCGTTCATTATTGCAGCGCCAAGTTTTGACCTCCTTGGATTCCAAATTCTGTATTCTTCACCTTCCCACTTAACTATCCTCTCTCCATAAACTTTCTGTCCCGGAACTAAATTCTTAGTCGCAATTTTCTCGCTTCCATCTTCATCAATGAATATATAAACGCCAGGGAATTTGTGCTTTTTAATCTTCATCTATCTCACCTCCTTCTTCTACCCTTCTCTTTTCCGCCTTTGAACTTCTTTCCTTTTTCCTTCCCTTTGAACTTCTTACTCTTCTTGAACTTCTCCTTCTTTTTCTTCTTCGACTTCTCCTTCCTCTTTGGTGGGTTTGGATACTTCTCTTTAATTTCCTTGATTCTTGCCTCAAGCTCTTTCTTCAGCTCCTCAGCTATGTATTCACCTGAGAAGTAGTCCACACGAGCGGCGATTGCTAACTTACCAGCCAATGCTCTTGCAATCTTTCCACGCTGCCACCATGGAGACTTGTTGATTGCTGGGTACTGGTAGATAACACCGTGCTTTGGCGGCTTAGCACCAGTCCTTAAGTGCCTGAAGAGAGCTTTTTCAGCACCGAGGACTTGAATTGTTGAGGATGGCATCATTGCCAACTCTTTCAGTCCGCCAGCCAAACTTATTAAACGAGCGGCAAGCTTTGCACCAACAAGACCTTTGAGGTTTGGTGCAACATCATCCATCGCCCTGTCAATGTAATCTTCAATCTCTTCTCTAAGCTTGTAGAGGTCATCAATTTCCTTAGCAAAATCCTGAATTATCTTGATGTCCTTTTCATCCATCCATGCACCCATGGTCTTTTCTTTAGCCTTGAGAATCTTCTCGATTTTACCTTCGCTAAAGCCGAGTTTCTCAAGGTTTTCTTTAGTTGCATTCTCTCTGTGTCCTATGTTCTTAACAAATGCAACATACTGCGGGTGCTTTGGCAAAATTTCATCAAGCTCTGGGAAGTGAAGTGAGTACCACTCCCTAAGCCTTGAGACGAGCAGGTTTATGACCTTATCAATGTCATCTAAAGCTTCAATTGCCTGAATCACCATCTTATCCCTTGCACCGCTCTGCTCCTGAATCCTTAAGCGAGTCAAAGCCACGCCAACAGAATAATAGCGCTCAAACCACTCCTTGCCGAGGAACTCCTCGGGCTTTTCTCTGAGTATTTCTCCAGCCAAATTTGGAAATTCTGCATCTGCATTAAAGCCAAGCTCTTTAACAGCTCTGCTTAAGTCAGGGTGCTCAAAAACGAACTCATCATAACCTTTCTCCTTAAGCTCTTCGAGAAATGCAATTAAATCATCAGTAATCTCACCAGATAAGAGCTTATCCAAAGCTATCTCGGGCTTTTCTCTGTACTCTCTCTTGGCGATTAAGTTGCCACTCTCATCGAAGGCATAAATCCCTTGAACGTTTTCGCTTATGTAAGCTTTCATCAACATCACCTTCTTATCATTTTGCTAAAGAGATATAAAAGGATTGAGCTTTTAAACCTAAGCTTCTGCTTCAAGAAGATTAAAGTCCGAAATGGTTTATCTTAGTGAAGCTGTTAAAAACTTAGTATCAAAAACTAAAGGTTAGAAAAGCCTTTTTATATCTGAAACATATATCTGTAAATGGTGATACATATGCCGACAATTAAGATTTCCGTTACAGGTGAAAGTGTTTCTCCAACAAGAATGATAGTTAAAGGGAAGAAAACTGAGTATATCGTTGACAAGGATGATTCAAGTCCCCTCGAGTATATTCTTGCGGCATTGGCTGGCTGTATAAATATAGTTGGATTTATGGTTGCTAAGGACATGGACTTAAACATAGAGAAAATTTTCATAGAGATAGAGGGAAAGCTCAACACAGACAAACTCATGGGTAAAAACGTTGAAGATAGAGCGGGATATAAGGAGATTAAAGTGAAAGTGAAAGTTCAAGGGAACGTCGAAGAGGGGAAGCTCAAAGAATGGATGGCTAAAGTTGAAGAGAGATGTCCAATAGGAGATAACATAATGAACGAAACCCCCGTCTGTGTTGAAGTCGAAAAAGCTTAGCTCTTTACTTTCCCTTTTTAAAAAAGTTTAAAGAGAAAAATACTTACTTTAATCTTTTGATGGCAGATATGGAATTATCCAGCTCAGAAAGCTATCCAGACTTCTTGTTTGAATATAAAGAGTTCCTGTTCCATAGAACTCCGCCACTAATCCTTCTCCGCTCAAGAGAGTGCTCTTTAATCCACCAACTCTCCTCACTTTAAAGTCCAGCCCTTCGCTAAATGCAACTAAATGTCCTGTATCCAAGATAAAGTGCTCATTGTTTAACTCAACTTTCTGAATTGCGCCGTAGCTTGAGAGAAACACCACACCTCTTCCGCTCATTTTCAGAAGGAACAAACCCTCTCTCGCGAAAAATGTCTTTGCCCCTCCCCACTTTGTGTCGATGTTTATCTCAGCAGAGCTTGCCAAAAACGCCCCGCTCTGAGCATATAGCGTCCCGTCAATCTCAAAAACCTCAATGTCACCAGGATAAGGAGGTGCAAGCCCTATTTTTCCAGCCCCACCTTCAGCTCTAAAAATGTTTATGAAAAAGCTTTCTCCAGCTAAAAGAGACCTCTTGAGTGCTCCAAAAATTCCACCTTTTGCTTTCGTTTCCATCTTAATATTTGGACTCATAAAAACCATAGCACCAGATTCCGCTTGTAGTGCTTCCCCTTTCTCCAATTCAACTTCAACCAAACTAAAACTCGGCCTATGTTTTATCTCATACTTCACAAATATCACCTAAACTTTAACTATCAATAGTGGTATATATCACTTCCTATCGCTAATTGACGAAGAACAGTTGACTTTTTACCGAAAGACTTTTATAAGGGGGTTAGATATTTCCCAAAGAACGTCAAGTTCAACGCTTTTTACAGGTGATGCCAATGAGAAAACTGCTGAAGCCAGTTAAAGATGTCGGTATCGTGGGTTATGGCGCGTATATACCTATGTTCAGAATTAAAAATGCCGAAATCGGCAGAGTATGGGGGGTTAGCGGATTCCCAATTGAAGAAAAAGCTGTAAACAATCTCGATGAGGATGCATTAACAATAGGAATTGAGGCAGCAAGAAACGCCTTAAAGAGGGCTAAAATCGACCCCAAACTTATTAGGGCAATCTGGTTTGGTTCTGAGTCAAAACCTTACGCAGTTAAGCCTTCTGCAACCGTTATAGCTGAAGCAATTGGAGCAACTCCAGATTTAGACGCTGCAGATTTTGAATTTGCTTGTAAAGCTGGAACTGAGGCTTTGCAAGCAGCAATAGGTTTTGTTGGTTCTGGAATGGCAGAATATGCTATGGCAATTGGAGCCGACACTGCCCAAGGAAGACCTGGTGACCATCTTGAATTCACAGCAGCAGCTGGAGGAGCAGCTTACATCGTCGGAGAGAAGAGCTCAGAAACTTTAGCATACTTTGAAGGAAGCTACTCTTACGTTACGGACACCCCAGACTTCTGGAGAAGACAGCATGAGCACTATCCAAGACACGGGAACAGATTCACCGGAGAACCAGCTTACTTCCACCATGTGATTAGTGCCGCCAAAGGATTGATGGAAGAGTTAGGACTGACAGTTAATGATTTTGACTACGCTGTCTTCCACCAGCCAAACGTTAAGTTCCCACTTACAGCTGCAAAAATTTTGGGTATTCCAATTGAGAAAGTTAAACCCGGTCTTCTCAGCGGGGTGATAGGCAACACATACAGCGGTGCAACTTTAGTTGGAGTTTCTGCCGTTTTGGACATAGCAAAGCCCGGCGAGAGAATCCTTTGGGTTAGCTTTGGCTCTGGAGCAGGAAGCGACGCTTTCAGCTTAGTCGTACAAGATGCAATCGAGGAAAAGAGAGACTTGGCACCAAAGACGTGGGACTACATAAACAGGAAGAAGTACATTGACTATGCACTGTACGTGAAACACAGAGGAAAGCTCATTATGTGAGGTGGTTGAAATGAAAAAGGCTGTAATAATTGGAGTTGGCATGACTCCAGTTGGAGAGCACTGGAAGACAAGCCTGAGAGATCTGGCCGTTGAGGCTTTGCTGAATGCAATGGATGACGCTAACATTGACAAAGTTGATTCCCTTTATGTAGGAAACATGATTTCTGGGCCATTCGTTGAACAGGAAAATCTTGGAGCCTTAATTGCAGACTGGGCTGGTTTGGGACACATTCCAGCTGTAAAAATTGAGGCCGCTTGTGCCTCTGGAGGAGCTGCAGTTCAAGAAGGTGCTAAAGCTGTCATGAGCGGTCTTGAAGATGTCGTTGCTGTTGTTGGAGTGGAAAAGATGACGGATGTTTGGCCAAGTGATGCTACAAGATACTTGGCTTATGCTTCTGATGCTGAATGGGAGCTGTTCCACGGAGCAAGCTTTGTAGCTTTGAATGCCCTTGTCATGCGCTATTACATGCACACATATGGTTATACAGAGGAGGACTTAGCGTTATTCGCTGTTAATGCTCACATAAATGGTGCAAAAAACCCATATGCAATGTTTAAGAAGCCAATAAAGGTCGAGACAGTTTTGAAGAGTCCATACATAGCCGACCCGCTCAAGCTGTTTGATGCCTCTCCAGTCTGTGACGGTGCCGCAGCTGTTATCATAACAACGCCTGAAAAAGCGAAGGAGCTCGGAATTCCAAAAGAAAAGTGGGTTGAGATAGCTGGAATGGGAAGGGCAATTGATACAATCAACCTGGCAAACAGGAAGGACTTGCTCAGACTTAAAGCTGCAGAAGTTGCAGCCGAGAGAGCCTACAAGATGGCTGCTATAACACCAAAGGATGTTGACATCTTCGAGGTTCACGATGCATTCACAATAATGGCCGCTTTGAGCTTGGAAGCCGTAGGTGCTGCTGAACGCGGTAAGGGTGCGGAGCTGGCTAAGGAAGGGCAGATCGCGATTGACGGTGATTATCCAATCCAAACAATGGGTGGACTTAAGGCAAGAGGACACCCAGTTGGTGCAACAGGAGTTTATCAGACCGTTGAAGCAGCTTTACAGCTCAGAGGAGAAGCACCAAATCAAGTGCCCGATGCAGAGATTGCACTAACGCAGAACATCGGAGGAACAGGTTCAAACATAACCGTAACAATCCTTAGGAGGGTTTGAAAATGGGGAAGCCAATGCAGGTTTCAAGATTTTGGAGACACTTTAAAGAGAAGTACCGCTTAGTTGGGAGTAAGTGCAAAAAGTGCGGAAAGATTCACTTCCCCCCAAGACAAGTGTGTAATGAGTGTGGAAGCAAAGAGATGGAAGAGATACAGCTCAGTGGAAGAGGAAAGGTCATCAGCTGGACTATTGTGAGAAACCCTCCAAGCGGCTTTGAATATTACAAACCCTATCCACTAGCATTGATTGAGCTTGAAGAGGGCCCAATAATTTTGGCCCAGCTCACAGATGTTGACCCAGAAGAAATTACCTTCGGAATGGAGGTTGAGATGGTCACGAGGAAGATAAGAGAATTCAACGAAGACGGAATAATCATCTATGGATACAAGTTCAGACCGCCGATTAAATGATCAGCAAGGAATAGCTTGTCTCTTATTCTCTTTTTCTGATTTTTCAGCTTCTTTTTCTACATCCTTAACCATCCTAACCCAAATTCCACTTTGCTCAGCAACTCTGAAGCCATACTTCTCATAGAACTTAATCGCCTTCTTATTCTTCTCCCCAACCCAGAGCTCTATTTTATCGTTGTATTTGCTCAGATAG
The DNA here is from genome assembly GCF_000517445.1 of Thermococcus paralvinellae. Taxonomy (NCBI): domain Archaea; kingdom Methanobacteriati; phylum Methanobacteriota; class Thermococci; order Thermococcales; family Thermococcaceae; genus Thermococcus; species Thermococcus paralvinellae. The sequence continues at coordinate 1,265,811 of NZ_CP006965.1, forward strand.
CAGAGACATTTATCCATGAGTTTTTTTTCCAATGCTCTTACCTTGATACCGCTTATCAACCACGAATTCATGGATAGCCCCGACAACTCTCCCCTCATATTTGCTGAACCAGTCTTTATCACAAACGATAAATCCAACGATTTCATCACCGATTTTAGCAATAAAAAAGCCGTCTTTAGCTTTATTCCAACACCATCTCAAATATCTCCGCGCATATCTCCTACCTTCTCCACCATATTCTGGCATATCCTCATAGCCCCTCATGTAAACATCAACAAGCTTTTCCAAAACCTCTTGATTGAATTCTTCCAGCTTTTCTATCTTTACTTCCTCTTCCACCGTCATCACTATTAAGTTAGGAGATGGACTTAAAAAGCATAGGGTTTTTATGGTTTGAGGGAGAGAGTAGAGCAGAAGAAGGTGGTTTTAATGGGAAAGGCAAAGCCAAAAATTTGCGAAATTTGCGGTGCTGAAATCAGAGGACAAGGACACACTGTAAAAATTGAAGGTGCAGAGCTCTTAGTTTGCTCTAACTGTTATAGAAAATATGGAAGAAAGAAGCCAGGAACGTTCAGCATAATGCCCACTGGAAGGGAGCCTAGAAGAGCATATAAACCAAGACCAAAGCCACAGCAAAAACCCTACCGTGAGAAACCTCTCTATACCGAGGACATTGTTGAGGATTACGCTGAGAGAGTTTACCAAGCGATACAGAGAAGCAAGTTAAGCTATGAGGAACTTTCACACAGAGTGGGACTTTCTGTCAACGTGCTTAGAAGGATTGCCCATGGTGAGTACATGCCAACCATTGAGGAAGCTAAAAAGTTAGAGAGATATTTCAAGATAAAACTCATTGAAAGAGTGGAAGAAGTGCATGAGGAGAAAGTCAGCATTCCAAAAGATTATGAACCGACTCTCGGTGACATTGCAAGAATAAAAATCAAGAAGAAAAAGAAGAAATGAGCATTAGAAAGAACACCCCAGAATAACTCAAACAGATACTAAGAGATGAAAAAGCAGTAAGGACACTTCAGTAAAACTCCTCTCCTTCCTCTTCTACTTCCTCAATTTTCTGCTCAATCTTCTTAACTTTCGGCGGATGAAAGCCCTTAAGCTTTTCAAAAGTCCCCCATAAGCGCAAAAGTTCCTTGTGAACTGGACTTCCTGGAGGAATCACAATTATATGAGCAGGTGGATGGATATCTCTCAGACGACCAATTGCCTTAGCTGGAGGTAAGTCAATCTGAGCAACCACATGAGCTCTGTATTTTTTCCTCGGCTTTTCCCCAACAATTTTTTCAAACGCCCAATCTGAAAGTGCAGGGGGTATTATCTTTGGGTCTCCCCTAATCTGCATTCCACCATATCTCACAAGGTCAGCCAAAGCCACCATTGCTTTGTCAAAGTTGTCTGTCCTTATTAGCACAATCGTGTTTAGCATTATCTTCACCAACCTTCTCTCATTCTTGGAGTTTTTAAAGGTTTGTCATTTTTAATTACCGAAAGTTTTAAAAACAATTTGTTAGGAAAAATGATTGTATAAGGAGGTGGAAGGAATGTTTCTGAAGAAACGACACTTGGAGATAATCAGAGAGATGACAAAGACTGAGAACCAAGCTGAAATCCAAGAAAAGCTCCCAGAAGAGTTCCAGATTAGAGCTCTGGAACTCTACATATTGGGATTTGCAGAGCTTGAAGGTAACAAGATAAAGTTCACAGAAGCTGGGAAAAAGCTGTTGAAGATAGCTGAAAAGATCAACATTGATGACCTGCCAGATATTTTTGTTGATTCCGAAATCATAAAGATATTAGAGCTTTTAGAGGGGACAGGACAAGTCCCAGAAGAATGGCTAGCTTTACTTAAGGAGCGCAAGCTGGCTGATGAGAACGGTTTAACAGAGGTTGGAAAAGCTGTTTTAGAACTTTACAAGGAAACACACCCATTAGTTTACCTCACACCAGAGATAGTTTCATTTCTCAGGGGAATGCCAAAGATTGGAACTCTGGATGAACTTATAACATACAAGAACTCAAGGCAATATGGGGATAACATAATAAATGCCCTTCAAGCAATGCGTTTGCTGTTAATTTCACCTCAAACTGAAAAAGGAAAAGCATTCGCAACAACTCCAGCAACTAAACTTGCTCTTAAAGCAGTTCAGATGATTCCAGTATTTGCAAGGGCAATAGTTCTGAGGAAAGAGGACTTCGAGATGCTCAAATCTGGAAAGAGCACAGCCCAGCTTAGAGATATGGGATTAGCTGATGAAAAAGGAACCACGGAGCTTGGAAAGGTTATAATGGACACCTATGAAGCTATGGGCAAAAAAGAGGAGAAAGTCCTGCCGATTTACCTGCTAGACGATGAGCTTACAGTGTTGAAAGCAATTCAGGAGATTGAAGGCAAATATGAGAAAAATCCTGACATACTGCCAACCTATAAAGAAATTGAGAAGATTGCAAAGGTTAATGATTTGGGCGAAATTTTACATCTGTTAGAGTCAAAAGAGCTCATCAGGAGAGAACTAGTTAAGAACAAGGACACATACTGGCTCACCAAATGGGGAAAAGATGCCATAAAATTTGGAACCGTCAGTCCGGATGGAATGAAAGCTTTAACATATGCAGAAAGCGGCGACGTGCCGATAGCTGAATGGGTGATTCAAGCAAAGAAAGAAGGACTCATCGCTTACGGAATCACAGATAAAGGAAGATTTTACTTAAAGCTAAGTGCATCAATTAAGAGAAAGCCATATCTGACAATGTATGATTCAGCGATACTCGTTAAGATGCCAAGGAAAAAGTACATCCACAAGGATGAGCTCGTTAAGCTCGTTCAGGATTATGTGAGCGGTGATGAGAAGGCAATCATCAAAGCGATAGGAGAAGCAGAAGCTAAGGGATTCATAGTTGAGCTACAGAACAAGATGGTTAAACTTACAGAGCTTGGAGAGAAAGTGAAGACAGCTATAGAGAATGCAAAAGTCCAAGAGATCATTAAGACAAAATTTGGAGTTACACCAACAACATACAATGTTCTCAAGGTAATTTACGATAACCTCAAGGTGTTCAACAGAATTTGGAAGGAGAGCAAAGAGATCAGAGGATACAAGCAGGATGAAGTGGATGTTATTAAGAAGCACCTCAGCCTAAGTGAAGATGAAATTAAAAAAGCGCTAACAATTTTGAGGGCTTTAGGCCTCCTTGGCGAAAAGAGCCTAACAGAGGCTGGTAAGACTCTAGTTGAGGCCTACGCTTAGTTTTCTATTCTTTTTAACTTTAGCTTTACTTTTGCCAAATTTCTGTAATTTCGATTTGCCTAAATCTTTAAAAACCCCAAGTGAGGTATTTATAAAGGGTTTTTAAACCCACTAATTGGGGGTGTAATTTATGGTAGATATGAGCAAGGTAAAGCTAAGGATAGAGAACATCGTTGCTTCTGTGGATTTGTTCACACAGCTCGATCTGGAAAAAGTAATTGAGATATGCCCAAATTCCAAATATAATCCAGAGGAATTTCCTGGTATCATTTGTCGCTTCGATGAGCCCAAAGTTGCCCTACTGGTTTTCAGCTCAGGTAAGCTCGTTGTTACTGGTGCTAAAAGCGTTGAGGACATCGAAAGAGCTGTCTCAAAGCTTGTCCAGATGCTCTCAAAGATTGGAACTAAGTTCCAAAGAGCACCACAAATCGATATTCAAAACATGGTCTTCAGCGGAGACATTGGAATGGAGTTCAACTTGGACGCAGTTGCTTTAGTTCTGCCAAACTGTGAATATGAGCCAGAGCAGTTTCCTGGTGTTATTTACCGTGTTAAAGAGCCAAGGGCTGTCATTCTCCTCTTCAGCTCAGGAAAGATTGTCTGTTCAGGTGCAAAAAGTGAACATGATGCATGGGAGGCTGTTAGAAAGCTCCTCAGAGAGCTTGAGAAGTATGGCTTAATTGAAGAAGAGGAAGAATTCTGATTCCTTTTATAATTTCCTTTTGTGGTGTCCATGTTCAAGATTCTCTACTCCCCTATCTTCAAAGAACACAAACCCCTTAATTATCATCCAGAGAACCCCAAACGATTGGATTTTGCAATTGCAGGGTTAAAGGCCAAAAACATATGGAAAAATATCGTTGAACCAACGCCAGCAAGCATTGACGAGATTTTAGAGGTCCATTCTGAGAATTATGTTGAGAAGATAAGAAAAGCTTCACAAATCGGATTTCATTACATAGACCCAGATACTTACATATGTGAAAAAACATGGGATGCAGCGCTTTATGCATTTGGGGCGGCAAGAGAAGCGGCCCTCATAGCTTTGGAGGAAAAAGGAATTTTCTTAGCTTTAGTGAGACCGCCCGGACACCATGCTGGAAAAAGCGGCAGAGCATTCTATGCCTCCACTTTGGGCTTCTGCATCTTCAACAACGTTGCTGGAGCAGCTAAGCTCCTTGAAACCCTCGAAGGTAACGCATTAATTATAGATTTTGACGTCCATCATGGCAACGGAACTCAGGAGATATTTTGGAATGATGCAAATGTTGTACACATAGACCTCCACGAGAGGGACATTTATCCGTGGAGCGGTTATGAATGGGAAGTTGGTGGAAAAGAGGCAGAAGGAACGAAGATAAACATCCCAATGACCTCTTATTCAGGCGATGACGATTATATCTTCGCATGGCATGAGATAGTTATGCCCATCGTAAATGAAGTCAAACCAAAGGTTATTTTGATTTCAGCAGGCTTTGATGCATTTAAGGGTGATGGTTTAGCAACAATTCAGCTAACAGAGGAGTTTTATAGATTTGCCGGGACAAGTCTTTCTGGTTACAGCCTCGCTGTGGTTCTTGAAGGAGGTTATAGTATAGGACTTGAAAAAGGACTACCAGCATTCATTGAAGGATACCTCAAAGGTGAAACTGAGGAAGAGACTATAAAACCAAGTTACGAGGCTCTTAAAGTTGTTGGAAAAGTTAAAGAGATTCTGAGGGAATGGTGGGAGATTTAAAAAAGAAAAGACCTTAAAGCCCAAGCAATTCCTTAGCGGCTTTGACACCAAGCTCGAAGGCCTTCATATTGACATCAACTGCCTTCTTTGGAACGCTAAGCCTGATAACTTCCTTAACGTGTTCAGCACTCAACGGGAATCCTGGTGTTTGAGTTAAGGCTCCAATGAGGACGACGTTTGTCGTGATGACATTTCCAGCTTCCAAAGCCAATTTTTCAGCATCTAAAGTGATTAGCTTACCTTTAAAGTCCTCTTCTATGATCTTTTTGATTTCCTCCATGCTTGGATATGTCGCTAAGCCCATTGAAACCTGAACTGGTGGAATCGGATTTGAGTTTGCTATAACTAACCCGCCTTCTTTGAGGTAGTTGATGTATCTAAGAGCCTCAACTGGTTCAAAAGCCAAGATAACATCGGCTTTTCCTTCTGGAACCATTGCACCATAGACATCTTCACCGAATCTGACGTAAGCAATGACTGAACCGAAACGCTGGCTCATTCCATGAACCTCACCAACTCTCACTTTGTAACCAGCATGAAGGGCAGCCCAGCCCAATAGGTTAGCAGCTGTAAGAATTCCCTGACCACCAACACCAGTGATGACAATGTTGTACTCACTAACCATCTCACTCACCCTCCTTCATGACCTCAAATGCTCCGAATGGACAGACCTGTGCACATCCGCCACATCCCCAACACATGAGCGGATTAATTTTGGCTTTCTTCTTCTCAGCGTCCCAGTAAATTGCTGGACAGCCATAGGCGTTGATACAAATCTTACAGCCTGTACACTTCTCTTCATTTACAGTGTAGATTGGCCACTTCTCCCCTTTCCTTCTCATCTGTCCTATATGGTGAAGAGCACACACTCTTCTTGCAACAACCACACTCACTCCTTCCGTCTCAATTGCCTTCTTCATTACCTCATAAGTTGCCTTTATGTCATACGGGTCAACTACTTCAACGAAGTCTGCTCCAAGAGCCTTTGCAACGTCTTCAATGAGAATCCTCTTGCCTGGACCGTGTGGTGTGTCCCCGGTTCCAGGGTTGGGCTGATCTCCGGTCATTGCTGTAACAAGGTTGTCCATAACCACTATGACGACATTTGAGCGATTGTAGATTGCGTTTGCTAAAGCTGGCAGTCCTGTGTGGAAGAATGTTGAGTCACCAATTGTGGCAACGATGATTCTCTTTTTCTCATTGGTCTCTTTCTCACCAGGAACTCCGTTTAATGCAACATCCAATCCGTGAGCAACACCAATTGAGCCGCCCATGGCTATCGTTGTGTCAACTGTTTTAAGCGGCGGAAGGACACCAAGCGTGTAACATCCAATGTCACTTGGGAATATTGCTCTTGAACCGGCGGCTTTTCTGATTGCATAGAAAGTGTTCCTGTGAGGACATGCTGGACACAGGCTTGGAGGTCTCGGTGGAACGATGGCTGAGACTTTCTTGTACCTCTCATCAACACTCTCAAAGTCAACTGGGGTCTCAAGTCCAAGGAATTTCGCTATTGCAGTTACAGCCCTTCTTGTTGTCATTTCAAGAACTCTCGGAACGTAGTCTTTTCCATGAATTGGAATTCTTATTCCGTTGTCGAATGCCCATACCTTAACCTGTTCCTCAACAACCGGCTCAAGCTCTTCAACTATGAGAACTCTCTCCAATCCATCAAAGAACTTCTCAAGCAGACGATAGGGCACGGGGAATGGTGTGCCAAGCTTTAGGACTTTTACATCATCAACGCCAAGCCATGTTAAAGCTTCTTTTACATATGAGTAAGCCAATCCAGGGGCTATGATACCTACTTTAGCATCTTCTTTGCCCTCAATCCAGTTGAATGGGCATTCTGCTAGTTCTTCTCTCATTTTTTCAATTGTCTCGAGAACCCATGAATGCTTCTTTCTCTGAAACGCTGGGATATCAACAAATCGCTCTGGATTTTTCTCAAACTTACCGAACTTTCTCTTACCAAGCTTTATCTCTTCAGGAAGCTCCCCTAAAACAACATCTCCCCTTGCGTGTGAAATTCTTGTTGTTGTCCTCAGAATAACCATCTGCTTGAACTTCTCACTCAGTTCAAAGGCGTATTTTGTCATTTCTTTTGCTTCATGGGGGCTTGAAGGCTCAAGAACTGGAACTTGGGCAAACTTTGCAAAAATCCTTGTATCTTGCTCGTTTTGTGATGACCACATGCTTGGATCATCAGCAACCATTATGACAAATCCACCTTCAACACCCATGTAAGAGACAGTCATGAAACTATCCGCGGCAACGTTCAATCCGACGTGCTTCATTGCTGTCATAGCCCTCAGTCCAGACCATGCTGCACTTAAGGCTGTCTCAAATGCAACCTTCTCGTTTGTTGAATACTCCATATAAACGCCTGCCTTCTCTGCAACAGCAGCCATTGTGTCTGTAAGCTCAGAACTCGGCGTTCCAGGATAAGCTGCGAAAACAGCTATGTTTGCCTCAAGGGCACCTCTTGCGATTGCGTGATTTCCTAAAAGGAGAACTTTTTCCCCAGGCTTATCCCACAAAACTATGTCAGTAACTTTTGCCATCTACAACACCTCTCATTTGTTTCTTCTCCTTGCGATTTCCCAAAGGGCATATGCCGCTATTCCCACATCTTCAGGTCTTTCATAAACCGGAATACCTTCTTTCTCGAGGAGTTCTTTAGCCGGCTCGCTGACATAGCCAGCCATAAACAACGCTAAAATAGGCTTTCCGTTGTTAACTTCCTTCACAGCTCTTATAACACCTTCAGCATGCTCCGTTGGAGTCATTCCAGCAAATGTAGGTACAACACAAATTGCAATGAGCATATCAACATTTTCATCCTCCAAAAGGAGCTTAGCAGTCTTGTAATACTCTTCCCCCCTTGCGCTTGCTATCATGTCCACTGGATTCTTAACAGCAGCCATTGGCGGCAAGAACTCTCTAAGTTTTTGCATTGTCTCCTCCTTTAAGTTGGCTAGCTTAAGCCCGTGCTTGTCAATCTCATCAGCCGTTAATACTCCAGGACCGCCAGCGTTTGTCATAATTGCAACTCTGTTACCCTGTGGAATAGGCTGAGTAAACGCTCTTGCCATGCTGAGCATCTCATCAATTGTATTTGCAACTAAAATGCTGGTCTGCTTAAATGCTGCTTCATAAATCTTGTAACTTCCAGCTAATGAACCTGTATGGCTTGAAGCAGCCCTCGCCCCACTCTCGCTCTTTCCAGCCTTGAGAACAATGACAGGCTTTTTCTTGGTAACTTTTCTAGCAGCCTCCATGAACTTTCTTCCGTCTTTGACACCTTCAATGTACAAAGCTATTGCTTTGCTCTCTGGATCGTCTGCTAAGTACTCCATGAGCTCTGAAAAGTCAACATCAGCCATGTTTCCAATGCTTATAAACTTAGAAAATCCAATTCCTTCCTTAACAGTTTTATAAACAATTCCAGCTCCAAGAGCTCCGCTCTGAGAAACAAATGCTATGTCCCCTTTCTTTGCATCCATTATGAATGTTGCGTTCATGTTGTTGTGAGTGTTCATAATTCCGACACAGTTTGGACCGATAATCCTCATGCCGTATTGGTGAGCGATCCCAACGAGTTCTCTCTCTTCCTTTTTTCCCTCTTCCCCAGTTTCTCCAAATCCAGCTGTAATGAGAACAATTCCTTTCACTCCCTTTTCGCCGCAGTCAATTACTGTCTGCTTTACAAATTTCTTAGGAACAACGATTACTGCCAAATCTACTTCATCTGGAATGTCTTTGACGTTCTTGTAAGCTTTAACTCCTTGAACAACTTCATCCTTTACGTTTACTGGGTAAACTCTGCCGTCCTTGTACTTTTTGAGGTTCTTAAAAACTTCATAGCCGAGCTTTAAAGGATCATTAGAAGCGCCAATTACAGCTATTGCTTTAGGTTTGAAAAAATAATCAAATGTCATTGTTACAATCACCGAATTTTACATCGGTAAAAGTCTATATAAGCTTTCCGAAAACAGACAGTTAGACGTTTTTGAGCACAAATAAAGGAGAATATTCCCTAATGAGGCAAAAACAACACTAATGTGCAAAGATATGTAAAGTTTTACCTGGAAATCTTTCATTTAGACAGACATCAATAACCCCAAAACAATACCACACTTACCTCTCACCCAAAAATTTTTAGCTGGCTTTTCGAAACGTTTAAGTAATCTTTTGTTATTATTCTCACATGAGGCTTCTGGAGGTGATAAAGATGGTGAAAATAAAGTTCTTAGGACATGCAGCCTTTGAGATTGAGGGAAGCAAAAGAATTCTCATTGACCCATTCTTAACAGGAAATCCAGCTGCAGCTGCAAAGCCAGAGGACTTTGACAGAGTTGATTTAATCTTAGTTACTCACATGCATGGTGACCATGTTGGTGATGCTGTGAAAATTGCACAGAAAACTGGAGCAAAGATTGTAGCAATGTATGACATAGCGAACTACCTCGTTGAGAAGAACAGGGGCATAACAACAATTGGAATGAACTACGGCCCAACTGAGATTGATGGAGTTAAGATTGTCCAAGTCCCCGCTTGGCACTCAAGCGGAGCAGATGAGAACTTCATGGTAGGCAATGCCTGCGGATACATTGTGGAGATTGATGGTGTAACAATTTATCACGCTGGAGATACCTACGTTTTTAAGGACATGGAGCTGTTTGCTGAGCTTTATGGAATTGATGTCGCTCTGCTTCCAATTGGAGGACACTTCACAATGGGGCCAAAAGAAGCAGCAAAAGCTGTTGAACTTCTAAAACCAAAATATGTTATTCCAATGCACTACAACACCTGGCCGCCAATTGCACAAGACCCAGAGAAATTCAAGAAGCTTGTTGGCGACAAAGCAGAAGTCATAATCCTCAAGCCAGGAGAAACCTTCGAGCTTTGAAAAACCTTTTAAACTCTTTTCTTTTAGCTTTATTCTGGTGGTAAGATTGAAGAATAAAGGCTGGGTTTCACTTTCATTGCTCATATTGCTGGCAGTATCCCTGGTGAGCCTTACTCTTTTTCCTGTAAAAGCGCAGGAAAATAAACCCCAGTATGATTTGATAATTGTCAGGAATGATGATCTAATTGATTATATTGTGGCACTTCCTTATTCCAAAAAAACAAACGCCCCCATTCTTCCGGTTAATCCCAAAATGCTTGATGAAAAAACTAGGGCACAATTATATTCTTACGCTCAGCTTGGATGGAGAAATGTTCTGATCATCGGGAACTCAAACGCAGTGAGTAAGGAAGTTGAAGACGAACTTTTGTCTCTCGGCTTTAGTGTCACAAGAATAGGGGGAGAAGTAAGAACAGAAACTGCCGAAAAACTTGCAGTTGCGTTCTATCCCCAAGGTTCCAGCACAGTTGTGCTGGCGAGTGCCATGGATTATGGTTCAGCTTTAGCAGCAGCAAAATTTGCAATGGAATATGAGCTTCCTTTACTCCTAACTTTGGAAAATGACTTATCAGAGCATACGATAGCAGGATTAAAAAAGCTTCATCCAAGATTAGTGATAATAATTGGAACAGGACTAAATGAAACTATTGAGAAGAAACTTCAAGAAATGGGGTATGAGACATACTGGATGGGTCATCAAATAGAACCTCTGCCGATTTCCAAGCCAGAAGAACCTTCTCCAATTCCATGGGTTGTTATCGGTGCTGTGATATCACTTGCAATCGCCGTCCCAATAATTCTCTACTGGGCAAAGAAGAGATGGGCAGCAAATAGAGTTCCAATTGAAGTTTTAACTGAAAAGGAAAGGATAGTTGTTAAAGCAATACTCGAGAAGGGTGGAAAAGTAAAGCAGGAGGACTTACCAGAGCTGACTGGATACTCAAGACCTACAGTGAGCAGAATAGTTCAAGAGCTCGAGAAGAAGCAGTTGGTTACAAGAGAAAAAGTTGGAAAGACGTTTATAGTAAAGCTAATAAAGGAAATAAATCTCAAGGAGTAGCCGGTCGGATAAGCCCAACCGCTCATCACAACTCAGGGTCCTGGCTGTTTCCTCATCCCCTTTAGAATTTTTGGTTTCCTCCTTAATAAAAATTAAGAAAAGGGTTCATTTTTTAAAGAGATGGCCGTGTGCTCTGTTTATGTGCTTAATATAATCTTTGCTTCTCTTAAAGACCATTCCACATCTTGGGCATCTAAAGAATATCTCACCATCCCTGTCCTTGACTTTTATTGCCTTCAACACCGCCATCTCTCCACCCCCCGTGCTTTGATTTTTAGACTTGATTTTTAAGCTTTACTTTGGTTGTGTGAAGTTTGATCAAAAGGTTAAACTATTAAAGCATCAGAACAGTCAGAAACTTTCCGCCAGCGCTTGCGCAAGCAAGGGCTGTAATGGTGGGCCCGCGGGGATTCGAACCCCGGACCTCCGCCTTGTGAGGGCGGCGTCATAACCAGTCTAGACCACGGGCCCATTCCCGGCAATAATGAAAAGAGCGAAAAATATAAAGCTTTCGCTATAAATCTCTCCGCTTAAGTATCTCTTCCGGAGCATCAGCAAATGTCACAAGATACTCTTTCTCGACTATGTGCAACCTTCCTGGGACTACCATTATGTGAGGCTGCTTTCCAAAGTCTTCTTTTATCATATCCTTCACGTAGCCAGCTTTGAGCGTCGGAGTTAGTGAACCAGCCCTTGCTAGGACTACTACAAAAGTTTCAGGCGTAAATACATTCTGCTTCTTCATCTCCTCAACTTGAAGAAGAATCTCCATCGCTTCGTTTGCTGTCATGTATCTCCCTTGATCTGCTTTTATATCGAGGAAAAGCAATGTGTGTAGCCCTCTTTCCTTGTTCTCCTTTATCACGTCGTAGTGGCTCGTTGGAAACCAATTCTTTTCTGGATAAGCGACTGTTGCGCTTTTACCAAACTTGTAAATCTGCAAGCCCGTGATTGAAACAGCTGAGTAAATGGAGGGAGCATGGATTACATAGCTTTCAATCCCCATTTGCTTTGCCCTAATTCTTAAATCGGCATGAGTTGTTGCCACCATCGGATCACCAGCTGTTAAAAATGCGACGTCTTTGTTTTTAGCCTCACTTAAAACAATTTTCTCAAAATGCAGCTCTACTTCCTCCCTATTTAAAACTCTAATCGGCTTTCCAATAAGCTCCTCGATCCTCTCTATTGTCGTCCCTGCAAGCAGAGATGTGTAAAATTCTGCAAAGATCAAATCACATTTTCTCGCTATCTCAAGACCTTTGAGCGTGATATCCTTTTCATCGTATAGTCCCAAACCTATGAAGTAGATCGCCATTTTCACTTCACCGCTCTATACTTGATAGGTCTGTTTTTAAGTTTGTTTGGCACAAACTTTAGGAAAGTCTGATCAAGCTATGTGCCTCTTTAGATGGCCTAAAAGAGTTATTTTATCTTTTTAGATTAGAAACCAGTCCTTAAAGAGGATGAACAGATTTTGGCCAAACTTTTCTGACGAAAGTTTGTTGGCGGGCCCGGCGGGATTTGAACCCGCGACCTCCGGCTCCGGGGGCCGGCGCTCTATCCAGACTAAGCTACGGGCCCTCAGCACAAGTTATTAATTTTGCCTTAAAAATCTAGGGGTCAACTTTGTTGCCCAAAGTTTATATATTCAAATGAATCTTTTTTCTTTTCAGTGATGTGGTATGAAAGGTGACATGCATAGATTCAGTTTTGATAATAGTTTGATTTTAATTCCAAAAGAGCCAGACTTAAAATATCTCTATATTGAAATAACGAACCGCTGTAATCTAAGATGTGAGATGTGCTTTAAGCAGTACTGGGAAGACAAAGAAGGAGACATGGACTATAATCTTTTCTTAAAAATCCTCGATGATGCTAAGGAATTTCCAGAGCTCGAGATGATATATTTCGGGGGCATAGGTGAGCCAACTGTCCACCCACGCTTCATGGACATGGTAAAAGAAGTTAAAAAGAGAGGATATGCTTTGGGGATGTCAACCAACGGATTCCTCCTCACGGACAAGAAAATCAAAGAGCTTGTAAAGTTAGGTGTTGACTTAATTTATATCTCGCTAGATGCTATACCAACACAAGAAACTAAAATAGGGCATATTATGCCAAGTGTCGCAGTTGATAGAATAAAAAAGATTGTTGAAGAAAAAAAGCGTCAAGGAAAGGATTTCCCCCACATAGGTGTTGAAGTCGTTGTAACAAAAGAAAATTACTGGCAGATGTCCCATATAGCTGACTATCTTGGAGATTTAGGTATTGATGTGCTGCTTTTCTCAAATATAGTCCCAATAGAGAAGAAGCATGCAGACCAAATAGTCTATGATGGAAGTGTTGATCTGCAACCTTACATTAATGATCTCCATGCCAAAGCTTACAAGCATTTCCTTCTTAAATTGCCAGAATTTGAATTAAGAACAGAGAGACACTGTGACTTTGTGGAAAAGAAAGCCGCAGTAGTGAGATGGGATGGGGAAGTTGCTCCATGCTATCGCTTCCTTCACACATATCCGGAGGTAATCTTCGGTAGAGAGAAAAAAGTATACGCCTACTCTTTTGGAAATGTTAAAGAAAAATCCCTTAAAGAAATCTGGACAAGTAAGGACTACACATGGTTTAGATTTGTTGTAAAAAATGCCCTGTATCCATCATGTACGGATTGCCCGCTTGTTGATTCATGCAACTTTGTTGAGGACACAAATGCAGATTGCTGGAGTAACACTCCAAGCTGCGGCGATTGTTTATGGGCCAGAAGAATTGTCATGTGTCCAATTCCAGAAAAAGGTGTCAAAGGTTTCTGGTAACTTATAATATGCCAAGCTTTATTTTGTTATATTTTTACTCTTTATCCTTGCTATTTATTATTCCCGAATTTTAATGAGTCTGGATAATTTGTTTGTTATTGTCCAGATATGATATGAAAACAAATCAATTTAACAATACTTTCGTCCATAAACGGGTTTGCTTTCGTCAAGTTTATTAGCCATAAAATACCTAAAATTATTCGACAATATCTAGGGGGTTCCAAATATGTTCGGATACCATGGTAAAATTTTGAGGGTAAACTTGACAACAGGAAAGATTAGTGAAGAGAAGTTCGATGAGAAATTTGCCCAAAAATGGCTTGGAACTAGAGGTTTTGGTGTCTATTTCCTACTGAAGGAGATGGACCCAACAGTTGACCCATTTAGCCCAGAGAACAAGTTGATTTTTGCAACAGGTCCACTGACAGGAACAACTGCCCCAACAGGCGGTAGATACATGGTTATTACAAAAAGCCCGCTTACTGGCTATATAGCCATGGCAAACTCTGGTGGATTCTTCGGTGCAGAGCTTAAATTTGCTGGATGGGATGCCATAATCTTCGAAGGCAAAGCAGATCACCCTGTGTACCTCTACATAAACGATGACCAAGTTGAGCTGAGAGATGCCTCACACGTATGGGGTAAAGTCGTCAGTGAAACTGAAAAGATCCTCACAGAAGAAGTTGGCGACAAGAGGGTACAGATTGCATCAATTGGACCAGCTGGTGAAAACTTAGTTAGATTCGCAGCTGTGATGAACAACGGACACAGAGCAGCAGGTAGAGGCGGTGTCGGTGCTGTAATGGGTTCAAAGAACCTTAAGGCCATAGTCGTTAGAGGCCACAAGAGAGTTGAGATTGCTGACAGGCAGAAGTTCACAAGTGTTGTCAAGGAGAAGATTGAGAAGCTCAAGAAAGACCCGGTTGCCGGTGGAGGACTGCCAACATATGGAACAGCTGTTCTGGTTAACATCATCAATTCAAATGGTCTCTATCCAACAAGAAACTTCCAAGATAGCCAGTTCGAGTATGCTGAGGAACAAAGCGGTGAGGCCATGAGAGCAAAGTACTTGGTCAGAAACAAGCCATGTTTTGCATGTCCAATTGGATGTGGAAGAGTTAACGTTCTACCAACCCTCGGAGAGACTGAAGGACCAGAGTATGAAAGCATCTGGGCTCTCGGTGCACACCTTGGCATAAATGACCTTGCAAGCATCATTGAAGCAAATCACCTCTGTGATGAGTACGGACTGGATACAATCTCAACAGGTGGTACTTTAGCAACGGCAATGGAGCTCTATGAGAGAGGTCTCATAAAGCCCGAGGACATAGGAGATGCACCACCACTCAGGTTTGGAAATACAGAGGTTCTCCACTACTACATTGAAAAGCTTACATTTAGAAAAGGCTTTGGAGACATCCTAGCTGAAGGCGGTTACAGAGTTGCTGAGAAATTCAACGGCGTTGAGTACTTCATGGGTGTTAAGAAGCAAGAGCTACCAGCTTACGATCCAAGAGGTGCCGAAGGTCACGGGCTTGGTTATGCAACCAACAACAGAGGAGGATGTCACATCAAACAGTACATGATCAGCCCAGAAATATTGGGATACCCATACAAGATGGATCCACACGACATAAGCGACGAGAAAGTGAAAATGGTCATACTATTCCAAGACTTGACAGCATTAATTGATGCAGCAGGACTATGTCTCTTCACAACATTCGGACTTGGCGCAGATGATTACAGGGACATGCTTAACGCCGCTCTTGGCTGGGACTTCACAACTGAGGAATACCTCAAGATCGGTGAGAGAATCTGGAACGCAGAGAGACTCTTCAACCTCAAAGCAGGGCTTGATCCACTCAAGGAAGACACATTGCCGAAGAGACTCCTTGAGGAGCCTGTTAAACAGGGACCAAACAAGGGACATGTCGTTAGACTCAAGGAAATGCTTCCGAGATATTATGCACTTAGAGGATGGACAGAAGACGGTAAGGTTCCAGAGGAGAAAATTAAAGAGCTTGGACTTGAAGAGGTTGCCTGATTTCTTTCCTCTTCTACCGTTGCCTTTTTATTTTCCTCTGCAGTTCTTTTCTTGGTGGTCTTATGAAAATAATCCCCTTAGCATCTGAGAGCTTGGGTGTCAGGAGTTTAGCAACTTATGTTAAAATTGGCAAAACTGGAATTCTTATTGATCCTGGAGCGGCTTTAGGACCTAAGCGCTACTCTTTACCCCCAGCAAAAGCTGAGCTCGAAGCACTGATGAAAGCAAGGGAGAGAATACAATCTTATGCCAAAAAAGCGGACATAGTAACAATTTCTCATTACCATTATGACCACCACACGCCTTTCTTTGAAGGAATTTATGAAAGCTCATCTCCAGAAAAGGCAAGAGAAGTTTATGAGGGAAAGATTTTGCTTATTAAGCATCCAAAGGAAAACATAAACTTCAGTCAGCGGAAAAGAGCCTGGAATTTCCTTAAAGAGGCGGAAAAGATTGCTAAAAAGATTGAATATGCAGATGGAAGGTTCTTTGACTTTGGAGAGTTTATAATGGAGTTCTCTCCAGCGGTTTCCCATGGGAGTGAGGGAACTAAACTTGGCTTTGTCATCATGGTCATGGTTGATGATGGAACGAAGAGATTGGTTCACGCAAGTGATATTCAGCTTTTAAATAGGAAAGCTGTGGAATGGATAATAAAGCAGATGCCGGATATCCTCATCACAGGAGGTCCTCCAACGTATTTGGAAGGTTATAGAGTTAAAGACGCCTGGAATACAGGCTTAAAGAACCTAAATGAGATTATAAAAGAGACCAACGCTCAGGTAATCCTTGACCATCATTTGATCAGAGACAAACGCTATCTGGAGTTCTTTGCCCAGCTTGAGAAAGATCCTTTAACTTTTGCAAGGTTCCTCAAAAGAGAAGATAAACCACTGGAAGCTTACAGAAAAGAGCTGCACAAGATTGAGAAAGGAGAGGATGCAGAGCTGCCTTTCAAGATTTGACTTCTAAATGTTTCTCACAATTTGGCTTCTAATGTGCCTCATTAAAGAGCCAACATAATGCGCTTTTTCAGCATAACTTTTGCCAACCAACTTTAGCTTTGTCTTTTTTTGCCTCTTCGTCCAGCTAGCTATCATTTCAGTTGAACTCTCTTTGTGCCATAGAGGATGCAAACTTTCATTTTCTCTCCCTAATGTTGAAGTCGAACAGAGCAGCTACAATTCTTTTATCACAATCAAAACCAAAAACTCTAAATTTGCTTAATGTAAAAGTTAAAGCATCGGAGGTGAGAAAATGAAAGACTTTTACATTGCCCATGAAGATGATATAAAAGCTGGAAGAACTACTGATGTTTATTTCATCAGGACAAAGAAGATACTTGAAGCAAAAGGCATTCACAAAAAGGTTCTTGCAGATGTTTCAACAACTTCTCTTCCTAAGGGATGGAAGTGGGGAGTTTTGGCTGGAGTGGAAGAGGTTGCTAAACTTTTAGAAGGACTACCAGTGAATGTTTATTCTATGCCAGAGGGAACAATATTCCATCCGTACGAACCAGTTATGCAAATTGAGGGTTATTATGAGGAGTTTGGAATTTATGAGACTGCTTTATTAGGGATGCTCAGTCAAGCGAGCGGAATTGCAACAGCAGCCTTAAGAGTAAAAATAGCTGCAAAGTTTAAGCCCATCTATTCATTCGGGATAAGGCATATGCATCCGGCCATAGCTCCAATGATAGATAGGGCAGCTTTTATAGGAGGTTGTGACGGAGTAAGTGGTGTTTTAGGAGCTGAAATGATCGGTGAAAAACCCGTTGGAACAATGCCACATGCCCTGATTCTTACAGTTGGAGACCAGGTGAAGGCGTGGAAGTACTTTGACGAGGTTGTTGAACCAGAAGTTCCAAGAACAGCGTTAATTGACACCTTCTGTGACGAGAAGTTTGAAGCGTTGATGGCAGCTGAAGCCTTAGGTGAAAGATTATTTGCTGTCCGCTTAGACACTCCAAGCTCAAGAAGAGGAAACTTTAGGAAAATAGTTGAAGAGGTCCGCTGGGAGCTTGACTTAAGGGGATACAGCCATGTTAAGATTTTCCTCAGCGGCGGACTTGATGAAGAAAGCATAAAAGAGCTTGTGGATGTTGCTGATGCCTTTGGAGTTGGTGGTTCAATAGCCTCAGCAAAGCCCGTTGATTTCTCTCTTGACATTGTGGAAATAGAAGGGAGACCAATAACTAAACGCGGTAAGTTGAGCGGAAGGAAACAAGTGTATAGATGTGAAAATGGCCATTATCATAGAGTTCCAGCTGATAAAAAGCTTGAACGCTGTCCAATATGTGGAACAAAAGTAGAACCCTTGCTAAAACCACTCATCAAAGATGGTGAAATAGTTGCAGAACTGCCTAAGGCAAGGGAAATCAGAGAATATGTCCTAGAGCAGGCCAAAAAATTCAACCTCAGCTTAGAGTAAACCTTTCTTTCTTTTTAACAACATAAAAAGTGAGAAGAGAAAAATCACTCCTCAATGATAATTGCTCCTGTTGGGCAGCTCTCAGCTGCTTCTTTTGCACACTCGAGGTCTGTCTCTTCTACAAGAGTCTTAGCCTTTCCATCGTCATCCATTTCAAAAACATCTGGGCAGATGCTTGCACAAACTCCACATCCAATGCATGTGTCCTTATCGACCTTAACCTTCATTTCTAGCACCTCCAAAGCAGTTTCCAAGAGAAAAAGGGAAGTATAAGCTTAAAAGAATTTCGATAACCAAAGGTGTATAATCGAGAAAATTAAAAAAGTTGAAAGCGAGCACATCACTCTATTTGCTCAATGTGAATACAGCTGACTGGACATGCCTCAGCTGCTTCTTTGGCACAATCATACAAGCTCTCATCAATTAGTTCAATCTTTGCAAAGCTCTTTCCTTCATCATCCATTTCAAAGACATCTGGACAGAGGCTTGCACAGATAGCATCCCCAATACAAACATCCCTATCAACCCAAACTTTCCACTTGGCCATTGGTATCACCAGAAAAATATTGTAAACCTATGGATATAAACCTTTCGTTAAATACTCCTAGAAGTCAAAAACTTTAAGATAAAAGAAAGATAGTTGTGATTTTATTTAAAGAAGACCCAGTTTTTTCTTATATTCTTCACTTATTCTCTCAGGTGTCCATGGTGGATCAAAAGTTAGCTCAATCTCCGCATCTTTAACTCCAGGAATTTCGAGTATTTTCTCTTCAACAGCTTTTAAAAGCCACATAGTTAATGGACATCCTGGAGTTGTCATTGTCATCTTTACATAAACCGTGTTATCTGGTCTAATGTCAAGTTCGTAAATCAAACCTAAATTGACAACATCGATACCTATCTCAGGGTCAACAACTTCTTTAAGCTTTTCTAATATAACCTCCTTGCTGAGCTTAACATCTTTAACTTTCTCCTCTTCACTCATTTCCTTCACCTAAACTTCCCTCTTGGATAACAAATTTAAACCTTTTGGGTCATTTTTGGTTATTATTAAAATGCCGTGTTCATTTCCTCAATATGTCAAATATAAGTTTTCTTGCAATATCCTCATCTATTGCCCCAGCTCTCAATTCTCTTAAAACTCGCTGAATAGCAAATCTCTTTAAAATTGGCGATTTATGAGCAGCTGATTTCCAAAGAGAACATCCGAATCCAAGAGCATATTTCCTCCCTAAGATGTTTATTGCTTCTCTCTTATCAATAGCAAGAAAAGCTGGAAAGTTTAACTTAACCACTTCTCCTTCCGAGTATATTGAAATGCTTCCCACACTTAGCAGATCTCCAGAAGCTACTATTTTAATCCCCTCTTTCTTTGCATAATCTTTAACAGCTTCCATTATCATTGAGTGACATTTACCACAGATTGGAGCACCTTTCTTGATTTGCTCACTTATTACTTCCATATAATTGGGAATCTCAACAAAAACAGCACCATAAGATTGAGCATTCAAGAGAACAGGTTCTCTTATTTGAGGTAGCCTCGCCATAACTGGAATTACTTCAAAGCCTGCCCATCTAAGAATTTTTACTGTTGCAGTGCTGTCGCTACCAGCGGAAAACGCAACCACTATTTTTTCGTCAATAGGAGTTCTATCAAATTCTTTGCCAAAAAGCCTATACTCAACTAATGCTT
The DNA here is from genome assembly GCF_000517445.1 of Thermococcus paralvinellae. Lineage (NCBI taxonomy): Archaea > Methanobacteriati > Methanobacteriota > Thermococci > Thermococcales > Thermococcaceae > Thermococcus > Thermococcus paralvinellae. The sequence continues at coordinate 1,285,761 of NZ_CP006965.1, forward strand.
TCAATCTTTCATAGCTTTGCTCACTAATCTCTCCCCTAACTTTTTCAAGGGCTTCAATGGATTGCTCCAGTCTGTAACGCTTTATGAAATTATCCCCAACTATTTTAAGCAAAGTCACCACCAGATTCTGTTACCCTTAATCTTAATGTATCCCAAGCTTTGTAGCTCTTTGAGGATATCCTCCAAAGCTTCTTCGTCAAAGTAAATGTTTATCTTTTCTCTCTTTCCATCTATTATGATAGGTTCCCTTTCAAGCAAGGTCTCAATGAGCTCATTTTTCTTATTTTTTTGTTTAACTAACTCAAGAATAATCTCTGCCAGAACTGATTTTGCCACTCCTGTAAACATCGCTTCCACTAAAGATTCCTCAGTTGCATACTGCTCCGCTATCTCAAGAGCCCCTTGAATTAAATCCCTTTCAACTTCAAGAACTTCAACATAATATTTTTTCATAAAAGTGAATTCAGTTATTAGCTTTGCGCCCATCTTTTCTTCGAGCTCATCTAAAAATTCCTCAACCTCATCTATTGGAAACCTCAGCTCAATAACCAAATCATCGAGCTTGGGTTTTTTCATAAGTTTCAGTTTCTCTTCCCCTACAACATATCCCCCCTCAATCAGCGCTGATAAAACCACGAGTCTGTTTATATCAACTTCATCAAATAATTCACTAATTTCTTTCTCTTCTCCAACCTGCCACTTTTCCAGAAGTCTCTCAAAAGTCTGCTGAATCTCGCCAAGCTTTTCGTCAATAACGTCAAAATCCTCACTTTTTGCAACTAACTCGGAGTATTTTCCCCTAATCATAATAAAGTGCTGGATTTCCCAGCCAAGCTCCTCTTTTGTTTTGTTCATAATTCCAGCTTTGCTGAGTTCCTTTGAAAGCTCAATCATATCCTCCTTACTTAGAACTTCGAATCTCATTTGTATCCCCAAAGATAGTTAAAAGAAGAAGTTATAAAGTTTCTCAATCCCTCTCAAGGAGAAAAGAAAGAAGAACTTTCAGCGGTTTGTTTCTTAGGATTTTTACTGTTTTCTCGATTTCATCTTTAATATCCTTATCCCTGTTCAAATATAGATAAAGGGCATACGCCATCACTTTTGGGTCTCCTTCATTAGTCTCCTCTATGGCTTTTGCCAATCTGGGGCTGGTTAGGAGGTTATCAGCAATATAACAAAGTTTTTCTTCGTCTCCCTTTTCCAATGCCTCTTTTAGTGGACGATAAAATTCATTCAAAACAATCTGGGCATTTTTTTCTTTTTTGTTCAAATACTCTAGTGAGTTTTCAATTTCTTCTTTGTGCATGAAGTCCCAGAGCATATAGATCAAAGGAAGGAAAATCAAAACCAATGCTAGGATCAGGTATGGAGTTAGAGGAGGTGTAATTCTCTGAACATATTTATTTTTAATATAAAGGACAAGCATCAAGCCCATCATTATCCATATTACGGCGAATACTAAGTAATACTCCAAGTAACTCTCCCTTTTCTCCCAAATCTGGTATTTATAAGCAGCCCCGGTCTCTTCAAGCAATTTAAGTCTTTTTTCAGCTAGCTCAATTTCTGCTTCTAATCTTTTTATCCGCCTTTCTATCTCCTCAAATACTTTCTCCATACCCACCATGTTCAACGCTCCAATATAAGACGAGCAATCTTTTCACTAACAACATCTAAGATTGCCTCACCTTTTTCTTTTGTAGCTCCTTTGGGATTGTCATTTACACCGTTTGGAAACAACTCGAGGGCAATATCCTTCCTAATTATTCTGACTTTTGAAGTTCTCTTCTTACCCTCAGCTTTTTCCATCTTAACCAGTTCAGGCTTTATTGCCAAAATAACAGAGGTCTCATCTTCCCCAGCATGCCCTTGAGAAGAGCATATGCTTAGAATGTCTTCCCTAAAGTCGATCCACCAATTTATAAGCCAGATTTCAACATCGTATTTCTCAGCTACTTCTTCGCTAGCTTCAACAAGCGGATAATAGTTTCCACCATGTCCATTTAGCAAGATAATTCTTCTGAATCCCTCTTCTGCAAACTCTTCCATAACATCACGAACATATCTCCTCAAAGTATCAGCCTTAACATTTATAGTTCCCGGAAAAATATTGAGGACAAAACTGTGTCCATACCAGATTGGAGGAGCAATTAAAATTTCTTTTCCCTTTTCTTTCAGCTTAGCTTCAACCCTTTTCGCTATCTCAACTGGAGCGAATACATCAGTTCCGAGAGGTAAATGTTTCCCATGAGCTTCAACACTGCCGATTGGAAGAATTACAGTGTCAACTTTCTTTCTAATTTCATTAAACTCATCCCATGTTAATTTTTCCATGCGCATTTTAATCCCCTCTAGATTTTTGAGAGAATTTCTTCATAAGTTTTTTCAATCCGTTTTGCAACCTTATCCCAGGAATATCTCTCTTCTACAGCCTTCCTACCATTGCTTCCGAACCATTCTCTAAGATCCTCATTAATGAGAAGCTTTTGAATTGCTTTTCTTAGCTCAAGTTCATTACCCGGAGGAACTAAAAGTCCACTTTCGCTCTCCCTTATAATTTCAGGAATTCCCCCAACATTTGTTGCAATAACAGGCAAACCTGATGCCATGGCTTCCAGTATAACAATTCCAAATGCCTCAGCTGTTATTGAAGGGAGAACAAATATATCCGCCATCCCAAAAATCCTTGGTAGCATCTTATTGTCTACATACCCTAAGAATTTAACCTTATCTTCAATTCTCAAAAATTTTACCTGTGCTCTTAAAAATGGAAGCATTTCTCCAGAGCCCACCATAACCAAAGTTGCATCTTCAATTTCTGAGAAGGCATTGATAAGAATATGTGGTCCTTTTCGGTAACTCATCCTGCTTACATATAGGACAACCTTCCCTTCAATTCCAAACTCAGCTTTAATTTCTTCTTTATTCCAGTTTGGTGTGAAAAGTTTATCATCAACTCCATTTGGAATAATTTCTATCGGAGTATCCGTAAAATGTTCTATAAACGCTTTGGCAGCCTTGCTAACTGCAATTATCTTATGAGGGTACCTTAAGTAATTGCTGAACATGGGGAACGTCAAACCCAAAGCTTCCCAGAGCTTTGATTCATGAGCAAAAGAAATACTGTGAGTTGTTAGTATTGTCGCTTTTCCCATCTCTCTTCCAGCTTTTGCCGCCTTTAAAGCTAAGGGCGTGAATGCATGATGGGAGTGAACGACATCAAAATCGCTTAAGAACTCATTGAGTTCTTTTGTCGATTTTAGGCTATAGGAAATATTCACTTCAAGGATTGGGCTCACAACACCTGGGATTTTTATGAGTTCAATCCCATTCTCTTCTAATTCTTTTTCCTTTCCAGTTTCTCTGTTGTTGGTAACGATAGCAACTTCATGCCCCATTTCTCTAAGTTTTAATGCTAAATGGTGCATATGACTTGCAACACCACCGATTTTTGGATAATACCAGTCGCTAACAAGAGCTATTCTCATTTTTATCACCTTCACCTAAAGCTTCGTAAAACATTACCGCTCCTACTATCGAGTATATATACTGGAAAAGGAATTTATAAACAAAGGCTGTTACTGTGGCTTTTGTTGAAACACCAATTCCAAGAACAAGTCCAAACTCATTTGCTCCAAACCCTGCAGGAATGCCGCTAACGGAAGCAAATAGTACACTCATTAAGAATCCATATAAAGCCCCTTTCATTGAAATTTCTAAATTGAACGCTTTTCCAACTATGATAATTCCAAAAACTTGAAGGAGAATTATAGTTACGGAAAGCAAGAAAGATAATAGAAAAATAACTTTATTCTCTTTTGCCTTGCTCCATCCTTCATAGGTTCGCCCTAAATAGCTCCTAATGGTGCAGATCAACCCTTTAAAGCCAAAACTCTCCCAAAGCTTCAGCAGAGAGTCAAGAGCTTTGTATACACCTTTCTCATATATAAGGGCAATTAAAATAAGAACTAACCCAAGTATTCCAAACTTTGTAAATCCAACAAAGATCAGAGCAAAAGAAAGAACAACCAAAAATTCCGTACTTAATCCAATTACAAGCGATGATAAAGCTTTGAAGTAATCTCCTCCAACGAGCTTAACCTTTGCTATATGCCCCACGCTTGGAGGAAGAATTGTCATCAAATAATATCCACTAATAAAAGCTTTGAAAGTTTTTTTGAAGCTTGTTTTTTGCACTTCTCTTAAAAACAAATACCATCTAAGAGATGACAAGAGTACTGTAAGAACAGAGAGCATAAAAGCTACAAGGAGATACTCATGGGAGGCTGTTTTTAGAGCTAATTTAAGCTCGCTAATATCAATATTTTTGTAAAGATAGGCAAGGGATATTAAGAGAGCAATTAAAGCAAACAATCTCTTTTTGTTCATACTATGCCCCCAGTAATGTCCTTAAAGCATGCAGAGCTAAAAGGAAAACAACAATTCCATCAAGAGTTCTGTAATTAACTTTGATTCCAGCCACCATAATTCCAAAGACACCAAGGGGGATGTTTAAAGTCACCAGGAGAAGAGCTATCGAAGCGCCTGAAAATATCATGACGAGCTTTTCTGATAGACTTTTGCCAATAACAATTGGAGTCGTCCTTAAATTTGCTTTCAAGTCACTTTCATAATCTTCAAGATGATTCCTAAGTTCCATCGAGAATGAATAAAACAAGAGAGCCAAACCTATTGCAATCTCGTATTTCGTTAAAACTCCATCGAAGTATGCACCATAGAGGAAGGGCATTGCTCCAAAAAATATTCCATGTGATATGACATCTAGGATAGGTTGTGCCTTAAGTCTCGGGGGTGCTGAGTAAAGAGTAGCTAGGAGTATCATTGAAACGTAGATTAAGAGCTCTTTATACCCAAGGAAAGCCGCAAATAATATCCCTAAAATTGCAATTGTAATCGAGGACAAAATCCCTATCCCAAAGCTGAGCTCTCCACTAGCTATTGGATTTTTATTTCTCTTCCTAGGGTTCACTAAATCAGTATCTACATCAAAGCAATTATTTATAGCAAAAGCATATGCAACATACAATATTAGTGATATCACGACTATAACAGCACTTTTAAAATCAGAATTATATCTGAGATTCATTACCAAGCCAAGCAGTCCCATTCCTATAAACGATTTACCATCAAGTATTCTGGTGTTTTTTATCACAGCTCGTAACATATTCCCACCACTGAACATCTTCTGAAAAAGGTTTATAAGTGTTTTCACTAAATTGTGAATAGGTATGAATAAAAATCTTCATAGGGATTAAAATGGAAGAGTTGTTAAAAGCACTTACAAACACCCTTGAAAAATTTGAGCTTACAAGCTCGGAGATTAGAATATATTCCCTTCTCCTAAAAGAGCAATTAACCCCAAGGCAAATAGCAAAAAAACTCGATTTATCTGAGAGGATTGTCAGAGAGAAGCTTAAACACCTCCTCGAGCTTGGACTGGTTGAGAGGGAGCTAATAAATAGGGGATGGCTTGGCTACCTCTACAAAGCAAAAGCCCCAAAGGAGGCATTAAATGCCCTTTTGAGCAAAATGGAAGAATTTATAAAAAGCTTTGAAAAGGAAGCGAACAGAATGCTCTAAAGCTTAAGCTTTCCTTCCAGCAGATCCCTAACATATTTTGGCATCTGGAACAGAGTTTCATGTCTTTCTGGGTCATAATAGATAAGCTCAAGCCCCTCTGCTCTTTTTAGGTCAATTTTTGTAAAGTCAATGTTTCCTTTAACTCCAACCAGGAAGCTCCATGGTGAAGCGTAGCCAATCACTGGGAAGCTGAAGTAGTAAACTTTGTCGAATACGCTATTCATTGCTTTATGAGCATCCAACAGCTCGTTTGTAAACAAGTAAACACTACCAGCTTGTGTTATGAGAATCCCATCGTCATTTAATACATTATATGCAGTTCTGTAGAACTCCTCACTGAAAAGTTGCTTTGCAGGCCCAACGGGATCCGTTGAGTCAACAATTATTACGTCAAGCTTCTCTTTAGTGTTTTTCACGTATTCCATGCCATCTCCAATTATGACTTCTGCCCTCGGATCTTCAAATGCTCCTCTGTCAATGCCAAGATAAATCTTTGAGGTTTCAACAACCATCTCATCAATTTCGACCATAACAGCTTTTTCGACGGTTTTGTGCTTTAAAACTTCTCTAAGCGTGCCTCCATCACCGCCTCCAATTATGAGAACTCTCCTTGGATTTGGATGAGCCAACAAAGCAGGATGGACTAAAGGTTCATGATAGCTTTCTTCTCCTTGCTCCACTAATTGGACAGTTCCTTCTAAAACTAAAAGCTTTCCAAAACCTTCCGTCTCGTAAATCTCAATCCTCTGATATTTGCTTTGAGTTTCAAATAATTTCTCTTTAATCTTGAACGCAACACCATAACCTCTTGGATACCACTCTATGAAGTGCATAAACTCTCACCCCGATAACTTCTCAGCTGAGAGGTTTTAAACCTTAGTGAAAGGCTAGGGTTATAAACTCTCCTATCCAAAACTAGTACTAGAAGGAAAACAATCGTTAGAATTCCATATAAAAACCTCCAAAGTTATCAGAAGACTGAAAAAGATTAGAAGATTGAAAGGCTAGAAAAGCAGAGGTAAAAGAGTTAATCCTTAAAAAGCAACCCCCTATCAAGCTTAACAATTGTTGGTCTTTTGCACTTGAGCTCCTTGATTATATACTCACTTGCCTTCAGCGGCATTGTGTGATCGCCACAGGTATAAACATCAACTGCTGCATAGCCATGCTCTGGCCATGTGTGAATTGCGATATGACTTTCAGAAACGACAACAACACCAGAAACGCCTTGAGGTGAGAACTTATGAAATCTCTTGTCAATAATTGTAGAATTCGCTATTTCAGCCGCTTTAGTTAGAATTTCCTCTATCTTTTCTATATCGTCTAAAATCTGCGGATCGCAATCGTATAAGTCTAAGACAATATGCATCCCAAGTGGAGTGTCCACAGTTACTTGAACCATCGCACTCACCTCCCTCCATCACTCTCACCTCCATAAAAATTTGAATCAGTAGGGGAACATTACCACAGCAGCAACAGCTGCAGCAGGTTTATTCTTCACAGTTATCTCAGCGGCAGCGACTCTGAATTCCTTGAGCTTCCATCCTCTAACTCTAAAGCCTTCTTCAACCATTCTCCTTACCATTTCTGTGGCTTCCTCTTTTGTGCAGTAGCCACTGTATTCGTAAATCAATCCACCTTCGTTGCCCTCGCTTATTCCGACGCCTAAAGCTGCACTTATTGTTGTATCAGGCTCATCACTTTCAATATGTGCGTAAACTGTTGGGAGGAGCATTCCAATTGGAACTTCTGGAACCTTCTCAATCCATTCTATATGTGATGGAATAACACTGCTAAGCTTTACAAGGTTAACATTTCCTATTCCCATCTTAAGCAGTGCATTGTCAAAGGCATTCAATTTAGTTCCACCTTCAGCGCTCGCAGCGAGCATAATTGCTTTTTTTGGGGTTATCCAACTCATCTCTCTTTACCTCCAATTTTGGCTATTCTTACCGGCTCGATTTTGATTTTAATAAAAATTATTGCAAAATTTTAAGTTCAATTAATCCATACTTGGTGGTTTGCTTATAAGTCTTTCGCTTTCAGTTAAAATTTAAAATAGCCAGCAAATATCCAGTAACTTTAAGAATAACTAAGAATAAACTAGTTAAAACAAAAACAAACAGCTAAAAACAGTTTTTGTCTTATGTTTCTTTGTTATTGATGTGTGATATAACCCTACCAATCGTTGCTGAAACAAAGATTCCCATGATGCTTGTGAGAGAGGCTAGTGCATACATATGCTGGCTTAAAACCCCATAAGTATATCCGATTTCACCAACCAAAAGTCCTAGGACTCCAAAACTTGCCACTCCCGCCCCTCTAGCCAAAGAGGTTTTTAGATCATTTTCCCAAAGAAGAATTGTTGTTAAGAGAACCCTAACTAAATAAATTATAACAAAGAAATAAACAACTTCCAAAGAAAATTCAGTCTCAAAATTTATTCCTCTCCAAGCAAAGAAAATTGGAGCAAAAATTCCATAAGTAACACCGGAGATTATAGTATACACTCTTTCATATTGCTTTGTACCTACCAAGTCGCTGTGAAGTATCAGCCCTACTAAAAACGCTCCAATGCTAAAGTGAAGACCAATCTGCTCACTTATTAAAGCCAAGGACGTTGCAAGGATCATTACTAATCCAAATACCGCTTCATCGCTCTTTAATCTTCTCAACGTTCTCATAATCCACACTTTGTGCTGAATACCGATGAAGTAATTTAATCCAAGCACTGTACCCAAAAATACAATGTCTTTAACAAGCTCCAAAAAGAGTTCCATATAGCTTAGATGATGAAGCTCAAAATTTATTAGCAAATAGAGGATCACTAAACTTCCCACTTCACTAATAACAGCATATGAAAGAGCAACATGAAGAAATTCCTGACCAAAAAATCTGGTGAATCGGATAACAATCGGGGCTGAAGCGACAGCTAGAATCGATGCCACTATCAGATTATCCATTGAGATTTCGTAGTTCGTGAAGGGAAGTGTTAGAAAGAGCATTGTTATATATGTGACGATATATATTGGTAGGCTTTTCTTGCCTCCGAGGTGAATTTCTTCCGGTGTTAACTCAAGACCGGCATAGATCATTAAGAAAAATATCCCAAGCTCAGCTAATAGACTCATATCATCTCTTGGGAGGTCTGTTAAAACCACACCAAGGAAAAGGCCAGCAGTGATTTCTCCAAGAAATCCAGGATATCCTAGTCTTTCAAATATTTCTGCCAAAATTCTCGCCACTGCAATGATGATAAAAACGTAGCCTATAACTTCCACGTGAATCCCCATTTATTTATGAAAAACATTATTAAAAATTTTTCGGGAAAGTTTTTGACTTATGGATAAATTTTGAACTCTATAGCAAAATTTCGAACTTTGATTCATAAAGTTTATTATTGAGGGACGCTAATTAACTTCGATGTACTATGAGGCACTATGAAATTGTAAGGATAAAGGAAAATGGAAAAATTGAAATTCCTCTCGAATTTGCATATGAGATAGGATTGGTCAAGGATTCCTATTTCTTAATTGAAATTGACACCGACTTGAAGGAGATACACATAGAAAGAGTCGCTCTACCGGGCAAAAAACTTGTTGAAATTGAACTAGTAGTTGAAGACAAGCCTGGTGTCCTTGCAAAAATTAGTGGAACATTAGGGCGAAATAAAGCGAATATCTTATTCAGTGAAGCTGAAGAACTCGAAGGCCTTGGACTTGCTGCAATTGTAGCTGTTGTTGATGTAAGTGGAATGAAAATTGACCTTGAAGAACTAAAAAGGGAATTGAGTGAAATAGAAGAGGTCAAAGAGATTACTTTAAAAGTTTTGGAGTAACAAAATCAACAAAAACAGTGAAAAGACAATCATGTATATATTTACTTCTTTTCCTGCTTCTTTCATGCTTTCTCCAAAATGTTTCTTTGGAGCCATACTGAAAAATCCAACTCTCTGCAGTAGCCAAAAAGTCAAAATTGCAGCCAAAATTATCAATAAATCTTTGTAGGACATTGTCAAACCAAAATACACTCCAAAAGCTAAGGTTAATACTGCAATAGTAAATGAAAGCATCCGCTGTGTTAAATTACTTTTAATCGACTCTTCTGGCTTCATTAGATAATAATTTAGCTTGGTAAATGATACAAGCGTTCCAATTCCAGCTATGTAGAACAGATACAACTGAACTCCACTGAGATTAGACAAAAGAAGCTTCTTTCCAAAAGCCCCTACAAAGGGGGATATCCCCCCAATTGCCAAGCTGAGCATTATTATACTTATCATTAAAATTTTATCGTGTCTATATGTGAGCCTTTCTAAGTCTTTTGTTTTTTGGGAGTTTATCAATGTCCCAACACTTAAAAAGAGTCCGCCTTTAAAGAGAGTGTGGGCAAAAGCATAATAGATTGTTCCAATGGGATTTAATGTTGAAATTCCCAAAAGCACATAGCCCATTTGAGAAACTGTATGATATGCTAATAGGCGCTTTGCATTCTTCTGGAGAATGGCAAAAATAACTCCAATCAGCATTGATGAGAACGCTATAAGTGTGAGTATGTTTAAGAGCGATTTTCTAATTGGCAGAGCAAGATATAAAAGTAGCATCCCATAGATCGGAGCTTTAACAACAATTCCAGATAGCAAAGCACTTATCGGATTTGGGGCCTTTGAGTGAGCATCTGGCAGCCAGAAGTGAAGTGGAAAAATTCCAGACTTCAAAATTAAAGCAGAGAAAGCAACTGCCAAAGCAACATTAATTTCTCTTGACACAGTAATCTTACTCCTTATCAGTTCAACATTTAGATAACCTGTTTTTAAATAAATTATGCCAATTGCAAAGATGAAAAGATAAGATGCTACAAGGGAAAATGCCAAGTATTTATATGCAGCTTTTTTCGCTCCTTTTTCATCTGATAGGGCTACTAAGGCAAAAGAGGATACCGAGGCAACTTCCATGTAAATATAGTAGTTGAACAAATCTCTGCTGATAAAAGCTCCCAATAGTCCAGCATGCATTAAAAGTAAAAGTGCATAAATCTTCCCATTTTTTGCGCGTTGTTTAAAGTAGCCCACTGAATAAACAGCAACAATAGAGAAGAGAATTAACTCAGCCAATATGAAGTAGAAATTGTAAATGTCGAGAGAAACCTGTATCCCAGCTTCTTTTACATGATTCCCAACAATCTCACTCAGGGGTATCTTTGTAGCAGTATGAATGAAAATTGCCCATGGTGAGAAAATTCCAGCTAGAAACACCACCCTGATATTTTTTTCTTTAACCCTTAAAGTTTCAAGAAGTGAAACAAAAAATGCAGCAAATAGGGGAAGAGCAACTAAAGTAGGAATCACATCTCCTCCCTCCTCATTCTCAAAATCAACGCTAAGGCTAGAGAAGTAATTGCAACATCAACAACTAGAGTTGTTAGCATCAAAGTTGCAGGTAAAGGGTCAACAACTGCTTGTTGAGGCAGAATTGGCACTTCTGCTCCCTTGATGTATCCAGTCCCTACAAAAAATAAAACTAGTCCAGTTGAGATTACATTAATAGCTAGAACTTGCTTGATTAAATTCTTCTTTGTTATTAAACCATAAAGTCCAATCAGCATGATAACTATTCCAGCTGTTTCAGCATTAATCACTTTCAACCCACCTCAGCAGGATGTAAAATAGGAATGTAAAAGCTGCTCCAACCTTCAGCCCAACTGCTATATTGAAAAGAGGTACTATTCCTCCACTCACCAGTGATCCAAACTTCCCCCCATTCAAGAAGTTGTAGAAAAATCCACCAAACAACACTCCTACCAAACCAAGACTCACAAGAAAGATCGCTGAAGAGCTCTCTATAATACCAACTTCCTTGAATTTGAATTTCTTCCTAACTTTCTTGTATCCATGTGAGGTAATGAGAAGTATGACGCTAACTGCCAGTATAACCCCTGCTTGAAAGCCTCCTCCGGGACTTAAATGTCCATATACCATCAAATAAGCTGCATAGGTCACAAGGAAAGGACTAACTAGCTTTGTAGTTGTTCGCACAACTGTGCTCATCTTCATTTTTTCTTACCTCCTAACAACAAATAAAACCCAGTAACGGCAGTAAAAAGCAGAGTTGCCTCTCCAAGGCTATCGTAGGCACGCCAGTCAGCTAAGATTGCTGTTACAAGATTTGGAATGTTCACGTCTTGCCAATGTGAGATATAATATTCATAACTTCCCCCTTCCACTTTTGAGTAATCTAGCTGCAAAAAGATTAAAGCCAATGAGATAATAATCAAAATCCCAACAATTCTCTTCACTTTTTTGTCCCCTCCGATTTTTCTATTTCTTCTATTGTGAACAAGAATATTCCAATGACAATCGCCCCAACAACTATTGCAGATAAAGCAACATCTGGAGCTTTAAGCTGGAAGAGAACTAGGACAAATACTAAGCTAAGCAGAGCATACTTAACTACTGCACTGATTAGGTCATCCTCCTCAATTACCGCTATTGCTATGATTATCATAACAAACAACAAAAATTCATGGATTATCCCAAGCATACATGTCCACCACGACTTCTGGTTTTATCCCATATTTATAAGCTCCTTTAGCTATTGCATGAGAAATCATTGGGTTTATCAAGGCTATGAGGAACGCTAAGACAAGCAGCTTAAGTTTGATGAAAATGGAGGCATCAGTGTAGAGCGCCAAAGCCAAGAGAATTGTCATTGCACCACCGGTATCACACTTTGTAGCCGCATGCAGTCGAGTATAGACATCAGGAAAGCGAATTATCCCTAGAGCCCCAAATATCATTACAACCTCTCCAAAGGCTAAAAGAAAATATTCAATCACCTCTTGCCCCTCCTCTCCAGATATTTTGCTAGAATCAGTCCACCAACTGCATTGACCATCAGGAGAACCACCGCTAAGTCTATCAGAAAATACTGTTTGCTAATTACTGAGAGAATTGCTATCATTATAACGACCTTTGTGGTTATAGTGTTCAGCCCAACTATTCTATCGGGCAAAGTGGGGCCAAAGAGCACTCTATAGGTTAGTAGGATGCTTGTAAATATCAAAATCAAAACTCCCCAGCCAAAAGGTGTTACCAGAAGATTTTCTTTAACCATTCCTCGATGTCCCCCTTGATTTTTTCTCCAGCCTTCTCCCTATTGAGGGTCTCAACATAAATCCAGTGCACATACAAATAGGTCTCCCCAAGCTTCTTTGAAACATCCAGAGTTAATGTACCGGGAGTTAAGGTTATTGAGTTTGCTAGTATTGTAATCCCCGTATCTGAGTGCAAATCTGTCTTTATTTTTACAATACCCGGTTTAATATCCATGAAAATGACATTCTTAGCAACTTTTATGTTGCTTTCAATCAGACGAAAAGCCATTATTATGAGATATTGAGGAGCGTACAGTAACAGAAAATAGATAATTTTCTCAATTAGGTGTCCTTTATGCCTAACATCCTCCATAAGCATGTCTCTCATAAATGACGCAATAATGAGCGTTGCAATGCTACCTATGACAAGATTATCCAAAGAGGTATTTGCAGTTATGACGATCCAAAAAGAAAATAATACTATCCAGGTTAACACTATCCGTTCCCATACTGGGAGTTTTTGGGCATCATAACTTTCATATAGCACCCTTCTATGAACTTCTTCCAGCCTCTCCTTGAGGTAAAAGGGGACTCTACTCATGGTTTAATATTCGTTTTTTGAGGTTATAACCCTTTTTGCAGATTTTAACAAAGACTATCTAGACAGGGAACTGCCTAAAAATTATGTTTTGTCAAATTTACTCCTTTAATTTTAACCCTTTGGTTAAAAACTCCTCTTTAGTTTTCAACTTTAGGTTTTGGAAAGATATAAATTAGTTTTTTTCAAAGTTAAAACATAGGTGAGAAGATGAAGGCTTATCACATTCACGTCGAAGGTATAGTTCAAGGAGTTGGATTTCGACCTTTTGTTTACAGAATAGCTCATGAGCACAATTTAAGGGGCTACGTAAAAAATCTTGGAGATGCAGGAGTTGAGATAGTTGTCGAAGGAAACGAAAGCGACATTAAAGCTTTTTTAAATGATTTAAAACATAAAGCCCCGCCACTTGCTAAAGTCGAAAAAGTTAAGAAAAAGGAGATACCACCTCAAGGATTCGATAGCTTTTACATAGAAAAAAGCTCCCAAGGCGGTTCTGGCGGAGATTCAATAATTCCTCCCGACGTTTCAATCTGTGAAGACTGTGTTAGAGAGCTTTTTGATCCAACCAACAAGAGATACATGTATCCTTTCATTGTGTGTACAAACTGCGGACCAAGATTCACTATAATTGAAGACTTACCCTATGACCGCATCAATACGACAATGAGAGAGTTTGAGATGTGTGAATTCTGTGAGAGCGAGTATAAAGACCCACTAAACAGAAGATACCATGCTGAACCAGTCTGTTGTCCTGTTTGTGGGCCATCTTACAGACTCTACACAAGAGATGGGAAGGAAATCATCGGAGATCCAATAAAAAAGACGGCAGAGCTAATTGATAAGGGATACATCGTGGCAATTAAAGGTATCGGCGGAATACACATTGCTTGCGACGCAACGAACGAAGATGTTGTTGAAGAACTGAGGAAGAGAATCCTAAGACCCCAGCAGCCTTTTGCTTTAATGGCAAAAGACTTAGAAACCATTGAGAGCTTTGCTATAATTAGTGACGCTGAAAAAGAGGAGCTTTTGAGCTATAGGAAACCAATAATTGCTCTTCGCAAGAAAGAGCCTTTCCCGCTTCCAGAGGCTTTAGCTCCGGGTCTGCACACGATAGGTGTCATGCTCCCATATTCTGGCATTCATTATTTGCTATTCCACTACTCAAAGAGCCCCGTTTATGTCATGACCTCTGCAAACTATCCCGGCTTGCCGATGGTCAAAGATAATGATAAAGCATTCAAAGAGCTCAAAGATTTGGCTGATTACTTCCTTCTGCATAACAGAAAAATCCTGAACAGAGCAGATGACAGCGTTATAAGGTTTGTAGATGGAAAAAGAGCAGTCATTAGGAGAAGCAGAGGTTTTGTGCCTCTGCCGATAGATATTCCATTTGAGTTTACTGGTCTAGCTGTTGGTGCAGAGCTCTTAAATGCCTTCGGCTTTGCCAAGAACGGAAGGATTTACCCAAGTCAATACATAGGAAACACTTCAAAAGTCGAAGTCCTTGAGTTCATGCGCGAAGCTATAGCACATTTCCGCAAAATTTTGAGGATTAAAAACCTCGACTTGGTCATATCAGACTTACATCCCCTCTACAACACAACAAAACTTGCTATGGAAATAGCTGAAAATGAGGGAGTTGAGTTTCTGCAAGTGCAGCATCATTATGCTCACATAGCATCAGTGATGGCAGAGAACAAGCTGGATGAGATAATCGGAATAGCCGTTGATGGTGTTGGATATGGAGTTGACGGCAACACTTGGGGAGGAGAAGTTATTTACATGAGCTATGAAGACGTGGAAAGATTAGCACATATTGAGTACTACCCGCTCCCCGGAGGAGACCTGGCAAGCTACTACCCCCTTAGAGCCTTGATGGGTATTCTAAGCAAAATATACGCCATAGAAGAACTCAAGGAAATTATTCAAAGATGCTGTCCAAAAGCCATTGATAGCCTAAAATATGGCAAAGTCGAGTTTAATGTAATCCTAAACCAGCTCGCTAGAGACATAAACGTCAGCTATGCATCTTCAACAGGAAGAGTCCTTGATGCTTTTTCTGTTATGCTGAATGTAGCCTACAGGAGAACATACGAGGGAGAACCAGCAATGAAGCTTGAGAGCTTTGCATTCAGAGGTAAAAACGATTTAGGATTTAGTATCCCGATTGATTGTGAGAAGATTAAAGTTGAAGAACTGTTCAGACAGGCACTTGAAGTGAGCGCAAATCCTGCAGACATTGCTTACTCCGTCCACTTAGCCCTTGGAAGAGCTTTTGGAGAGATAGCAGTTGAAAAAGCAAAGGAATTTGGAGTAAAGAACGTCGGAATAAGCGGTGGTGTTGCATACAACGAGCTGATAGTCAAAACCATAAGGAAAATCGTTGAGCGCAACGGACTAAAATTCTACGTCACTCAGGAAGTTCCCAGAGGGGACAACGGCATAAACGTTGGACAAGCATTTTTGGGCGGGCTTTACTTGGAAGGATACTTAAGCAAGGAAGATTTAACACTTTAGCTCTTTTTTCTCAATTTTTATTACTCAAAAATGACCCAAAACAGCTTAAAATACCAATTCCATTAAAGTTTCAGGGGTGACCAAAATGAAAATTAAACTCGAACATGGAGCCGGTGGAGAGCTAATGGAAGAGTTCATCAAAGACTTCATCTTAAAGAACTTAAGCTTAAAATCGGCGGGAGGAATTGGATTAGAAGCTTTGGATGATGGTGCAACAATTCCTTTTGGAGACAAGCACATAGTTTTCACAATTGACGGGCACACAGTTAAGCCTCTCTTTTTTCCGGGAGGGGATATAGGGCGTTTAGCAGTCAGCGGGACAGTTAATGACTTGGCAGTGATGGGTGCGGAACCATTAGCTTTGGCGAATTCCATGATAATTCAGGAAGGATTTGATAGCGGAGACTTTGAGAAGATTTTAAGGTCGATGGATGAAACCGCCAAAGAAGTTCCAGTCCCAATAGTGACTGGAGACACAAAGGTAGTTGAAGACAAGATTGGAATCTTTGTGATTACAGCTGGACTTGGGATAGCTGAGAGAGTCATCACGGATTCTGGAGCAAAGATTGGAGATGTTGTTTTAGTTAGCGGAACGGTTGGAGATCATGGGATAGCCATAATGAGCCATCGTGAGGGGATAGCGTTTGAAACTGAGCTCAAAAGCGATGTTGCACCAATTTGGGAAGTTGTCAAAGCGGTTGCCGATGCAATTGGATGGGAAAATATTCACGCAATGAAGGATCCCACGAGAGGTGGACTGAGCAACGCCTTAAATGAAATAGCGAGAAAAAGCAACGTTGGGATTCTCGTGAGAGAAAGTGATATTCCCGTGAAGCCAGAAGTTAGAGCAGCAAGTGACATGCTTGGAATAAGCCCCTATGAAGTGGCAAATGAAGGCAAGGTTGTTATGATCGTTGCAAGAGAGTATGCCGAAGAAGCACTTGAAGCCATGAGAAAGACAAAGAGAGGAAAAGATGCCGCAATAATTGGAGAAGTTATCGCTGAATATAAAGGCAAAGTTATCTTAGAGACTGGAATTGGTGGCAAAAGGTTCATGGAGCCCCCAGTTGGAGATCCTGTGCCAAGGGTGTGTTGATTTTTTCAAAACATTAAAAGGGAGGTCTACCATCCCTAACTGTTTCTATATTTTATAATTTCCCAGAGCTCTTCTATTTGAGGAAGAACTTCAACTTCCTTGCCATCCAAACTGTCGTAAATGAACTTCTGATTGAATGGAATGACCACATCGGGCTTAACATTAATTTTGTCCAAAACTTCTGGTAAAGCCTTATTTAGAACAAAGACATGCTTTAAGTCAGCTTTTTCAGCCAAGCCTTCAATCTTCTTTGAAAGCTCAATTGATTCCAAGTTGGGCTCTGCAACATTTACTATAACATCAACTTCTAAGTCTATTCCTCTTCCAAAGTGCTCTATTCCAGCTTCAGTATCAACCAAAACAATCTCTTCTTTCTTTGGTTGTAGACTCTTTAAAAATTTCTTTGCTAGAGCTCCATATGGGCAGGCACATCCTTCGCCAGGTTCTTCAATCTTACCAATGCTCATCACACTTAAGTTTTCTCTTTTTGAGAGAATTTCCTCTGGAATTTCCTCAAAGGTCTTAGGCAGTTCTGGATTATTTAGAATCGCTTTTACCTGCTTCTTTCCACCTAAATATTCCGCCAAAGTTTTTGTCTTGGACAAGCCTAACATTCTGTATAAGCCAGGATTAGACTCATCCGCATCCACTATTAAGACTCTATAGCCTCTATTCGCTAAGTACTTTCCGAGCATTGCTGTAATTGTACTCTTTCCACAACCACCTTTTCCACATATTAAAATCTTCATTATTATATCACCACACCCAAAACCAGTAACCTTATTTATAACACTTTCTTGATATTTAGTATTACAAACAATTTATGTGCATATGCACAAACTTTATATGAAAGATAGTTCAACAATTTGGTCGGTGATTGATAATGAGAATTGCAATTCCCGCAAAAGATGACAAAGGATTAGAAAGTGAGGTTTGCGAGCATTTTGGAAGGGCAAAATATTTTGTTTTTGTAGATATTCAAAATAAGAAAATTGAAAATGTAGAAGTTGTTAAGGTTCCATTTGACGAACACAACCCAGGAGATCTCCCAAACTTCATTAAAGAGCATGGAGGAGAAGTTGTTCTGGCTTACGGTATGGGAAGGAGAGCAACGGCATACTTCCAGAGCTTAGGAATACAGGTAGTTACTGGAACACATGGGGAAATAAAGGATGTTGTTGAGGCATTTATAAATCAAGCTCTTAAAGTAGATGAAAATTGGAAGGAGAAGATTGAACAAGAGAAACACAGACACTAACATTTATTCCATCTCCTGAACACTTTTCATTAGTTTTTTATTTTAACATGTTTTCTTAGACATGGACTTCTGGTTTAGTAAAATATTTAAAAATTTTCATAACAAAATTTTCTCATGTGAAGAAAAAGACAGGTGAATAAAAATGAAGATAAGTGTGAAAGAGTTCGCACCTTCTTGGTTTGCAAGTGTTATGGGCACAGGTGCATTAGCTCTGGTTAGTTTGGCATATTCGAGCAAAGTGTCAATACTAAAAAGCGTTGCAGTTGGATTGACGTATCTAAATACAGCGTTGTTCTTCATTCTCCTAGTGCCATGGGTTTTGAGGTGGTTCAAATACAAGGAGAATGCACTGAAGGACCTATATCACCCTGTAATCTGCCATTTTTATGGAACAATAGCAATAGCTTTGCTCGTTCTTTCAGCTGATTATCTACTGATATTAAAGAATCTCACACTTGCAAAGGCGTTCTGGCTGATAGGAATGCCTCTAACGATATTCTTCGCCTTTCTGATCCCATACCTAATGTTCATACAAGAGAGAATTGACATCAAGAACGTTACTCCGGCTTGGTTCATTCCCCCCGTTGGTCTCATCGTAATCCCCTTGAGCGGAGGAGCTTTAATGAACACGTTCTCTGGGATCTGGAAAGAGGTTATGGTATTCGTAAATTACTTCGCATGGGGGGCTGGGTTCTTCCTTTATCTAGCTCTTTTTGCAATAGTCATGCATCGCTTCATAGCTCACGAGCCTCTACCATGTGGAATTGCTCCAGCAATTTGGATCAATCTTGGTCCAATTGGCGCTGGAACTTCAACACTCTATATGCTCGTGAAGAATTCAGAATTCATAACAATGAAAGAACCTTTTTTAGCCTTTGGACTGATATTTTGGGGCTTTGGCATCTGGTGGTTTGTTATGGCAGTAATAATGACACTCCACTACATCAGAAAACTCAATCTGCCATACAGCCTAGCTTGGTGGGCATTCATATTTCCGCTTGGAGCCTATGTAAGTGCAACTCACAACGTCGCTTTAGCCTTTGGTATAGACATAATAGACAGCTTCGGATTTGTGCTTTACTGGTTACTCTTTGGTCTATGGTTGGTAACCGGAATCAAAACTCTAAAACATATTGCCTTTTAGATGATTTCTTTTTCTCTTTTAATTAAGCAGTTGACAGTTGAAAACTGCATATTTTATAAACCTCGGTCACGCTAATTCTTTGGGAGGTGTAA